>JBDGSU010000195.1:0-24780 GCA_042217395.1 Halosimplex sp. | reverse complement strand
TTCTCGGTCCCTACGAGAGACTACCGAAATCGATCTGGGGCTAAACACGTACCTATAAATAATTACGTTTCGGAGTATCGGCGGCGATATCCACGGCCGCACGGCTGTCGGGGTGTCGGGGTCGAACGGCGTCCCGTCGCCCGAGCCAAGACGTCAGTCGCACCGTGAAATCAGTCGCGCCGTGCAGTCGTACGGAGAACTGCGGCGTGTCCCGAGTCGACCGCACGACCGCGCTGTCGTTGCCGGGCTGTGTTCCGGGGATCCGTATCAGTGCGAGCCGCTGGGGATCGGGGTCTGATCGTCGGTCGTCTCGAGGCGGCGGAGGCGTTCCTCGACGGCCTCGCAGTGGTCGGTGACGGCGTCGTGGGCGCGGGGAACGAGCTCGCGGGCGACGGGGACGACGTCGACCAGCGCGTCGTAGGCGTCGCGGTAACACGCCTCGGCCTGGGCGAGACGGCCGGCGTCCCGGCAGTCGTCGCCGCGCTGGACGCGCTGGGCGGCAAAGCGCCGGCGCGTCTCGACGAGCTCGCGGGCCACGACGTCGACGCGGGCGCGGATGTCATCGGGGTCGCCCCGGAACCGCTTGGCCGAGCGCCCCCAATCGAGTTCGAGCGCGGTCCGGTAGCGGTCGAGCGCGAACTCCAGTCGGTCGCCTCGCTCGCGGAGGTCGTCGGCGTCGCGTGCCTGCTCGTGGGCGTCCTCGGCGCTCTCGACCGGAGCCCGCTCCAGCGCGGCGACGTTGCGCTCGACGCGGTCCAGTTTCGTCCGGAGCCGGTCGGCTATCTCGGGGTCGTCGGCGTGGGTCGACAGCGCCTCCTCGTAGTCGTCGTGGGCCCGCCCGTAGGCCTCGTGGGCCTCCTCGTAGGCGCCGTCGCGCCAGCTCTCCTCCGCGCTGTCGATCGCGTGGGCGGCCCGCCCCTCGAGCGCCCGGAGTCGAACCTCGTCGATGCGCTCCTCGGTGCGCTCGATCCGCGCCCCGGCCGCCGGGACGCCGTCCGCGCGGAGTTCTCGCTCGTGCTCCCGAGCGGCGTCGGTCTCGCCCATCGCCTCCCGGATCGCCTCGATCGCGTCGTCGTACATCCGCGAGCGGACGAGCCGATCCGCCTTCGCGACGGTCTCGCGAGCGGCGTCGAGACGCCGCTCGACGGCGATCCACGCCAGCGAGGCCGCGTCGAGGTACTCGACCATCGGACCGAGGTCGCCCCGGCACGGGAAGTACCACTCGACGTCCCCTGCCGTCGTGACGACGACCTCGCTGGCGAGCACGCCGTCGCTGCGCTCGACGACCTCGACCTCCGAAAGCGGCACGCTCGTCGACCAGTCGCCGTCGCCACTATCACCGACGACGATCAGGAGCCTGGAATCCGTCGCGAGCGCGAACGCGCGGTAGCCGTCCCCCGGGGCGATCCGCTCGCGCTCCTCCGAGCCGACCGCGCTCCGGACGACCCCCTTCTTGCCGTTCGATCGCAGTATTACGGGTTCCTCACCGTCCCGAAGGTGCGTCTCGAGCGGTTCGTCTCGCAGGTATCCCTTCGACAGCAACCCCCCACGCCCCGTCCCCTCGAGCGTCGACGAGTCGACGCCCTCCGAATTATACTCGTTGATAATTGGGGCCATACTGGCACGTACAACACCGGGGGTAATGAGTGGTTATGATCGTCGCGTGATGATTACGGACGGACCTGTCTGCGAGAGATGGGATCCGAACGACGGCGCCGACAGACGGGCGTCTGACTGAGGTTTACAAGCGGACTCCCGAAACGGGCCGGTGGATGGCTCGATTCACCATAGAACTGCCGGCGGATCTGGCGGATACGGGTTCGGACGATCGGGCGGCGAACCGGACGGGACGCCGACGGGGCGACGTCGACGCGGCGACGCGCGGGTTCGTCTCGTGGGTCGAATGCTGGGCCGGCGCCTGAGCGCGCCGCGAACGGCTCTTACTGCGCGTCGACGAGGCGCGCCGCGATCCGCTGTGCGCCCAGCGACGGCGAGATGTCCGGCCGCCGGGCGGCTTCGGCCGACACTTCGCGGTCGAGTTCCTCGCTGACTCGGTCCTCGAACTCCTCGACGATGCCGGGGATACAGGCCATGCCGCCGGTGAGGACGATGTCGTTGTCGAGCGCGAGCTGGTAGACCTTCATGTAGTCGTTGGCGAGTTCGGGGAGGAAGGTGTTGCAGAACTCCTCGACGGCGTCGTCGAGGTACTCGTCGCAGGCGTCCATCACGCTGCGCTCGATGGTGAACTCGTGGGACCCGCCGCCGGGCTGCTGGATGATGTCCGTAAAGGGCTCGAAGCTCTCGAAGTCGGCGTGGTCCTCCTTGTACTCCCGGGCGGTCTGGGTGTCGACGTTGACGCGGCCC
Source organism: Halosimplex sp. (assembly GCA_042217395.1). Classification (GTDB taxonomy): domain Archaea; phylum Halobacteriota; class Halobacteria; order Halobacteriales; family Haloarculaceae; genus Halosimplex. The sequence goes on along the minus strand of JBDGSU010000195.1, from coordinate 22,416 downwards.
TGGGTCTCCTCCTCGACGTAGTTGGCGATCATGCGGTCGACCTCGTTGCCGGTGACGGCGCCGGTGGTGAACGGCGCCAACTGCTCGCCGCGGCGGTAGCCCGACGCCTCGAGGTTCGTCGACCCCATGTTGACCGCGACGAATATCTCCTCGATAGCCTCCAGGTCGTCGCCGCGGGCGGGGATGGCGCCGCAGAGCGACTCGGGGTAGCTCTCGACCGAGGCGTCGCCGATCGAGGAGCTCTCGATGACGTCTTCGAGGTTCGCCAGCCCCTCGGGGTTGTCGATTGTCGGGATGGCGTAGACGACGCCGCTGTTCTCCGGCAGGTCGTTGGCCTCGATGACCTCCTCGAAGAACGTCTTCGTGAGCTGGGCTCGCTCCTCGTCCTCCGGGAGGCCCGACCGGAGCATGAACTGTACCTCGTCGGGGTACTCCGTCGCGGCCTCCTCGCCGTAGAGGACCCGCTCTTCCCCGGTCAGCGCGTCCTCGTAGGTCGCCAGACAGGTCAGCGTCCGGATCGTCTCGATCTCCCCGTCGCCGTCCGGGTAGGCCAGGACCGTCCGCGTGCTGCCGAGCTTCACGCCGATCGGAACCGGCTCGTCGTCGCTCATGCCCCGGGATTCAGCGCACCCTCGGATAAATGTACCCCGCGAATTATCGTTTCTGCGAACGTCCGCCACCTCGGAAATTACTCGGTTCGATCCCGGAAATTACCCGACTACGGTCCGGAACGTACGTGAACGATTCCGATCGATCCCACCGACTGCCTCGGTTCGAGCCGTCTCGACCGTTCTCCGACCGATCCCGCCGTTCGCGGCACATCGGCACGGTTAAGTAGAATCGTTAGTAGGAAGCTAACAACAAGGTCGTCGTAATGAACGAACAGACCGGTATCGGCGGACGGAGGGATCGGTAGTGGTCGGAATCCGCGACCTCGCGGACGGGATCGTGGACCACCGGCGGCTGGTCATCGTCGGGTTGCTCGTCGTGGTCGCGGCGGTGGGATCCGGTGCGGCCCAGGTCGAGGACTCGTCGTCGCTCTCGCAGTTCCAGACGGACTCGGTCGAGGCGCAGAAGCTCGACTACGTCGACTCGCACTTCGGTGCGAACGGGAACACGACGACGGTTCAGGTGATCGTCCGCGGGGACGACGTCCTCGGGCGAGACGCGCTGCTCGACCAGTTGCGCTTCGAGCGGTCGCTCTCGGAGCGACGGTCCATCAACCGAACGCTCGCATCGTCCCGAGAACCGGTCGGGATCGCGAACGTCGTCGCGACGGCGGCCATCCGGCGCGAGCGGGCCGCGAACCTGACCGAGCGGGGCCGCGCGTTGCGCCGCGCCCAGGTCCGGCTGAACGAGACCGGGGCGCGGCTGAGCGACGGGCTCAACCGGACGCGGGCGCTCCAGCAATCGTACGTCGAACTCAACCGCTCGCACGCTCGCGGGCGGGTCGACGACGCGACCTACCGCCAGCGCGCGGCCGCCATCGAGCGGAACCTGACCGCGGTCCGCGAGCGCGCGACGACGGGACTGTCGGCGAACCAGTCCGCGACGTACGCGGAGCTGACCGGTCAGACCCGGACGCTCCAGACGCGACTCGCCGCGCTCAACGCCTCCTACGCGCGGGGGGAGATCAACCGGTCGACCTACCGGGAGCGCGCCGGCGAGATACAGGGGCGGTTCGGGCGGGTCTACGCGGGTATCCAGCGGGTCCTCGCGCCCGACGCGCGCGCCCTCCGGGACCGGGCCGCGGCGCTCCAGCGCGACCGGGCCGCGCTCCAGCAGCGCGTCGAGAACGGGTCGATGCCGCCGATCGCCGCCCAGATCGACCGGCTCGAGTCGATGAACGCGTCGGCGGTCGAGTCGACCGTCGGGCGGGTCCTGAGCGAGGACGGGGGCGGCGGCGAGGCGTTCGCGCTGATGCCGACGAGCTACGAGCCCGGCACGGCCTCGGCCGACGCGACGATGGTCGTGATCACGCAGACGACCGACTCGGCCGTCACGCAGGGCTCGGCCAGCGAGCGCATTCAGAACTCCCAGACCGCCATCCAGCGGCTGGCTCGCGACGAGCTGGACGGCGAGACGATGGTCTTCGGCGCGGGCATCATCGCCGACGAGACGAACCGCTCGATGCAGGACAGCCTCACCATCGTCGGGCCGCTGGCGATCGCGTTCGTCCTGATCGTCCTGACCTTCGCCTACCGGGACCTGCTCGACATCGTCCTCGGCGTCGTCGGGCTGGCGCTGACCCTGCTGGTCACCTTCGGATACATGGGCTGGATGGACGTCGCGTTCAACCAGCTGTTCGTCGCCATCCCCGTGTTGCTCATCGGGCTCTCCATCGACTACGCGATCCACGTGTTCATGCGCCACCGCGAGGAACGCGGTGGGCGAAGCGCACCGGTCGACCGAGCGGGGAGCGAAGCGACCCGCGAGGCGCGCGAGACCGAAGACGCGGCCACCAGCCCCGAAGCGGTCGCGGAGTCGATGCGGACGGCGCTCGCCGGGGTCGCCACGGCGCTGATACTCGTGACGGCGACGACGGTCATCGGCTTCCTATCGAACCTGACGAGTCCGGTCGGGCCGATCCGGGAGTTCGGCGTCGTGAGCGCGGTCGGGATCACGGCCGCGCTCGTGGTGTTCGGCGCGCTGATCCCGGCGGTCAAAGTCGAGGCCGACGCCTTCCTCGAGCGCCGCGGGTTCGACCGGCGCAAGCGGGCGTTCGGGACCGGCGGCGGCGCGTTCAGCCGCGTCCTCTCGGCGGGCGCGACCGCCGCCGAGCGGGCGCCCTGGGCGGTCATCCTCGCCACGCTCCTGGTCAGCGCCGGCGGCGCCTACGGCGCGACGCAGGTCGACACCTCCTTCGCGCAGAAGGACTTCATCGCCGAGCAACCGCCCGACTGGATGGACTCGCTCCCCCAGGAGATGCAGCCCGGCGAGTACTCGATGCGGGCCACCTTCGAGTACGTCAACGACAACTTCCTCCGCGAGGACGCCACCGCGGACTTCCTCTTCGAGGGCGACGTGGCGAGCGCCGACGCGCTCGAACGGGTGGACCGGGCCAGTCGGCTCGCCGCGAACAAGCGCGCGACGGTCACGCTCTCGAACGGCGAGGCCGACGTGCGGAGCCCGCTGACGGTGATGCACGCGGTCGCGGCGACCAACGAGACGTTCAACGCGACGCTCGCGGCGGCGGACACCGACGGCGACGGCGTGCCCGACCGGAACGTCGAGGGGGTCTACGACGCGCTGTACGCGGCGGCGCCCGACCAGGCCGACCGCGTCGTCCACCGCGAACACGGCGAGTACCGCGCGTTGCTCCTGACCGTCTCGCTGAAGGGCGGCGCCGCGGGCTCGGCGGTCACGGACCAGATGGACGCCGTCGAGTCGGCGGTGTCGGGCGGCGGCGTGACCGTCACCGCGACCGGTCGGCCGATCGTCGACAAGATCGTACAGGACGACCTGCTGCGGACGGTCGTCGAGAGCCTGATCATCACGCTCGTCGTCTCCTTCGTCTTCCTGATGGTCGTCTACCGGGTCGTCGAGGGGTCGGCGACGCTCGGCGTGGTCACGCTCCTGCCCGTGGTGTTCAACGTCTCGTGGATCCTCGGGACGATGTACCTCCTCGACATCCCCTTCAACGTGCTCACGGGGATGATCACCAGCCTGACCATCGGGCTGGGCGTGGCCTACTCGATCCACGTCAGCGAGCGGTTCAGCCTCGAACTCGACCGGCTTGGGTCGGCGCGCGAGGCGATGCGGACGTCGGTCACCGGGACCGGCGGCGCGCTGCTGGGCAGCGCCGCGACGACGGTCGGCGGCTTCGGCGTCCTCGTGTTCGCCATCCTGCCGCCGCTCCAGCAGTTCGGCTTCATCACGGCCCTGACTATCGTCTACGCGTTCCTGGCGAGCGTGTTCGTCCTCCCGAGCCTGCTCGCGGTCTGGTCGCGCCACCTCGGCCCCGACGGCGCGTTCGAGGCCCAGGAGGACGAGACGCCCGAAGACGGGCCCGGCGGGGACCCGCTCGGCGGCGAGGTCCCCTCCGTCGCGGACCGCGCCGACGGCGATTCGGACGTGCCGGCGTCCGCCGCCGAGGCCGGCGCCGCGGGGGCCGTCGCCGCCGAGTCCGACGGAACGACCGTCGCACCCGCGGCCCGCCCGCGGACGAATGGAGATTCGACGCCGTTCGCGACCCGCTCGCTCGACCCCTCGCGGGTCCGCCCCGGGGAGCGGGTCCGCGTGCGGATAACGCTCCCGGCGGCCGACGGCCGGGTCGTCCTCCGGGAGACGCCGTCGACCGGGTCCGTCGCGATCGAGTCGGTCTCGCCGGAGCCGGTCGAGCGCGTGGCCGCCGACGGCCGCGTCTACGCCCTCTGGTCGTTCGCGGGCGAGACGCGCGCCGAGATCGAGTACGCGCTCACCGTCCCCGAAGGCCTCTCGGACGGGACGACCGTCGCTCTCGACGGCGAACTCCTGACGCCGGACTACGTGGTGCCGGTCGCCGGGCCGGACGTCGTCTCGGTGACGACCGACGTCGCCGGGTCGATCCTCGCGGACGGGACGGTCTCCGACCGGGACCTCGCCGACACCGGCGCGCACCTCGCCAGCGGAACCCTCTCGGCGACGGCGTTCGAACGGGTCTACCACGCGTGGCTCGACGAACGCGCCAGCGAGAACGGCGAGGCGGCGACCGGCGGCGACGAACCCGCGGCCGACGGGGAGCGACCGGACTCGTCCGGCCCGCGGGAACGGACCGCGGAGCACCGCCCGGCCGGCGGCCGCGGAGATGGCGATGACTGACGAGGAGGAGTCGGGGGCCGTCGAGGCGCTCGGACGGCTCGGCCTCTCGAAGTACGAGGCGCAGGTGTTCATCGCGCTGGAGCGACTGGGCACCGGGACCGCGCGGGACGTCGACCGGATGACCGACGTGCCCCGCTCGCAGGTCTACGGCGCGGCGGAGAACCTCGAGGAGCGCGGCCTCGTCGAGGTCCAGCAGTCCAACCCGATCCAGTACCGCGCCGTCGCGCTGGAGGAGGCCCGCGAGACCCTGCAGGAGCGCTTCGAGCGCGAACAGGAGCGGGCGTTCGACTACCTCGAGGCCGTCCGCAACGGGGCCGACCACGAGGACGAACACCAGGAGGGCGTCTGGACGGTCCACGGTCGGGACAACGTCGCCTCGCGCGTCCGCCAGATCGTCGCAGACGCCGATCGGCAGGTCCTCTACGCCAGCGGGCCGGAGATGATCGACGACGAGGTCGCCGCGGCGTTGCGCGATCGGGCCGACGAAGTCGACGTCTGGGTCTGCAGCGCCCGCGACGACGACCCCGAGATCGTCGAGGCGTTCGCCGACTCGGCGGTGACGATCGCGCCGTTCCCCGACGACCCGACGACGGAGGCGGCGGGACGCCTGCTCGCGGTCGACGGCGAGACGATCCTGCTGAGCGTCCTCGGCGGCGAGGAGCTGCCGGGCGTCCGCAAGGAGACCGCCATCTGGAGCGCCGACACCGGCATCGCGACGGTGTTGCTCCAGCTCCTGGGCAGTCACCTGGACGACGACATCGGGGAGAAACTGTAGCGCCGGGCAACCCCCGTACCCGACGCTGCTGACGGCGGCCCCGGTCTCACTGCATCCCGGCGAGCTTGGCGACGTAGACGAGGCTGAGCAGGTGGTCGTCGACGTCGAGGTCGGCGTCGTCGTTCGACCCGCTGCCGTCGATGCCCAGCAGGTAGTCGTCGAGCCGGGACTCGACGTCCTCGGTGATCCAGTCGATCGACTCGTAGTAGTGCAGCGCGTCGGCGGCGCCCTTGTAGCCGGCGTGCATCAGCAGGAACTCGAGCCACTCGAAGACGACGAACTCCGCGGCGTAGGTGTCGGGCACCGAGCGGAGGTACGGCTTCTCGAGGTCGTCCCGCCCACCGACCAGCGGCAGGAGCTCGCGGTACAGCCCCGCGCGGAAGGAGTCGCCGGCCGACATGGCCGCGTCACCGCCGTCCTCGCCGAGCGGCCCGAACCCGACGTCCGCCGGGTCGTCCGCGCGGCGGTCCTCCGGTCGCGGGTCCGTCGGCCGGCCGTCGTCGGCCCGCGCGTCGCTCGCTCGCGGGTCCTCGGCGTCCGCGTCTCTGCGCTTGCGCGCCATCTCGCGCAACTCGTTGAGGTCGTAATCGCGGGGGTTGATCGTCATCGATACCGGGACTATTCCCGCGCGCCGTCATAAAACTTGCACCCGGTCAGACGGCCGTCTGACGGCGTCTCGGCCGCACTGGAGCGCGATAGGCGCGAATTCTCGGCCCCGAGCCCGGCGAGTCCGCCCGTCGACTGGCGAACGAGGGGCGCTCGCAGTCGGCCGATTTCAACGTTTGATAGCCCGGCGCGTAGCTTTATACGCCGGTAGGGTCGACAGCGGGACAACGTGGCGACAAGCAGATCCGGACCGGCGCGCGTCTGCGTGACCAACGCGAAGGGCGGGACCGGCAAGACGACGGTGGCGATCAACGTCGCCGGCGCGCTCGCCGAGCGGGGCCGCGACGTGCTGTTCGTCGATCTCGACCCGCAGGGCAACGCGACCGAGGGGCTCGGCCTGCTCTCCGAGTACGACGCCGCGCCGCCCACGCTGTTCGACGTGCTGACCGACGGCGCTCGGCGCGACCGGACGGCCGACCTGATAGTCGACCACCCGGAGTTCGACGTCGTCCCGAGCAACATCGACATGCTCCAGGCCGAGCGCGAACTGACTATCGCCGACCTGGTCGCCCGCGCGACAGAAGGCGAGGTGGACGTCGACCCCGCGGCGCTGTCGGCGCTGGCGGTCAACGTCACGCCCGAGACGGTCTCGGGCGACCACGCCCTGGACACGCTCGACGACGCGCTCGCGCACGTCGAAGACGACTACGACTACGTGATCGTCGACTCCCCGCCGTTCTACGGGAAGCTGACGGACACCGGCATCTTCGCCGCGCGGAACGTCCTCGTCCCGGCGCTGACCGAGGCGACCTCCGAGCGGGCGATCGAACTGCTCATCGACCAGATGACGGCGCTGGAGGGCCAGACCGGCATCGCCGTCGAGACGCTGGGCGTGGTCGCCAACCGGGTGGAGACCACCGGCGAGGACGAGACGATGCTGGAGTGGTTCGAGGCGGTCTTCGCCGACGACCCCGTCTGGGAGGTCCGCAAGCGCGTCGCGCTCCAGCGAGCGTTCTCGGCGGGGCAGTCGATCTTCGCGTACGACCCGTCGGTCGACATGGCCGACGTGTTCCTCGACGTCGCGGCGGATCTCGACCGGCAGTTCGGCTACGAAGCGGTGAAAGCATGACCGACGACGAACGCATGGACCGCGCCCGGCGCATCCGCGAGATGCGCGAGGGCTCGCGGCCGAACGACGAGGCATCGACCGACGACTGGACCGACGGGGACGACGGCGGCGACTCGACGGACGAACCCGACTCGACCGCCGAGGCCGAGACGGACGACGGCGAAGCGGCGGTCGAGTCGGACGACGGCGAAACGGCGGTCGAGTCGGACGACGGCGAAGGGACGGTCGAGACGGACGACGGCGAAGGGACGGTCGAAACCGAGGGGACCGAAGCCGTCGGCGAACCCGACGGGGGACCCGCGGCGGTCGATTCGGCGGCCGCTGCGGAGGAGGGTGCGGCGGACGATGCGGGCTCGGAGAGCGGAACGATCCACATCCCCGGCGCGGACGTGGGCGACGTCGACGTCGACGTCGAGGAGATGGCCCGGCAGGCGGGGATGACCTCGACGGCGAGCGGGGGAGCGGAAGACCGGGACGCCGACGACGCGGACCCCGAACCCGGAGAGGGCGACGTCGGCAGGGGCGCGACGGGCGCGGCCGGTCGCGCGACGGAGACGGAGACGGAGTCGGGCGACGAGACGCGCGTGCTGGAGTTCGCGCTGGGCTCCGAGCGGTACTGCCTCGACATCGAGTACGTCGAGGAGATCGTCAAACGCGAGACCGTCACGCGGGTCCCGAACACGCCCGACTGCGTCGAGGGGGTCGTCGACCTGCGCGGGCAGATCACGACCATCCTCGACCCGAAGGAGCTGCTCGACATCCCCGAAGCGGGGAGCAAGGACCTCATCGTCGTCTTCGACCCCGAGGAGTTCGACGACCAGGGCGCCGTCGGCTGGGTGGTCGACGACGTCAACCAGGTCACCCCGATCACGGAGGGCGAGGTCAACGCCTCGCCGGTCGACCAGGACCACGTCAACGGCGTCGTCGACCGCGACGGCGAGTTCGTCATCTACACGACGCCCGAGCTCGACATCGACGAAGTCGCCGGGTAGTCAGCGCTCATACGGTTTCTTGTCCCGCTGTACCGGTACGCGCCGACCCCGGAACCGGCGCTTTCCGGAACTGATCTACAAGAGACCGTATCAGTCAGAACGATTCGATAGCGACGTCGAAGTCCTCGAAGTCGGACAGGTCGGCAGTTACCACGGGTTCGTCGACGACCTGACCGACCGCCGCGACCGTCGCGTCGATCATGTCGGCACCGGTGCCTCCGTCTGTCGCTTTCTCGGCCCGCGCGAGAAGTCGCCCGGCTCGCCGCGCGAGCGGTTCGTCCAGTTCCGTGACCGAGTACATACGGCTGAGATTCCGGACCTTCCGGCGTTCGTCCTCGTCCAGTTGCCACTCCGCCCCGTATTCGAGTTCCGCCAGCACCGGCGCCGGAATCCGCTGGACCACCTGTCGCTCCTGAAGTTCTCCGGCCTTGTCGTGAGCCGCTGGAACGCCACTGAACAGGTCGATCAGGTAGTTCGTATCAAGAATCATCGCTCGATCGCGACCTGACGTCACCTCTGCTGGACACGTCGACTTCGTCGATCTTCGATTTCATCCGCTCGCCGTCTTCTCGGGAGATAATTCCGGATACGACGTCAGGGTCGGGTGCCGGCGCGCCGGTCAATCGGACCAGTGCCTCTCGCATCGTCTCGCCGTCGCGCTTCTCCGCGAGTATCCACTCGTGGAACCAGTCGTCTACCCGTATCGTCTTCCCCATCGTGTATCCCGATACACGACCCGCGGGTTTCAGTGTTTCCCGAAGTGGGGTCGACGTCACTCGTCATTCCACGGGGTCCGTTTCCTCCCTCGCCCCGTCGGGCCACCCCACTTCCTCGCGTACGAGGTCGACGGCGTTCTCGACGGCTCCGACGCTGGAGAGGTAGCCCGCACCGACGGACGTCTTGAGCGCTTTCGCCGACCGGCCGCGCAGCACCGTGGGACCGACCTGCGCGACGGCGCCGTCGCCGATGCTCACGAGCCAGCCCAGCGAGTCGAAGCGATACCCCTTCAGTCGGGGTTCGAAGCCGCCGTCGCCCGACCGTTCGTGCTCGACGAGGCGTTCGACGTTGTCCGCCGCGACGCGCGCCTCGCGGACGGCCGCCTGGGCGCTCGCGGGGACCGCCTCGCCGTCCGTGTCGACGACGCGGGCGGCGTCGCCGACGACGAACGTCCCGTCCTCGTACCGCAGCGTGTTCCGGACCACCGGGCGCTCGCCGTCGAGCGCGTCCGGGCCGCGGATACCCCCCGTCCAGACGAACTGGTCGTAGTCCGTCGCCTCGCCGCCGGTGAACCGCACGGTCTCGGCGTCGGCCTCCGCCACCGCCCGCCCGGTCTCGACGCGCACGTCGCGGGCCTCGAGTTCGTCGCGGACCGCCCGCTGGAAGTTCGCGGGGAACCGCGGCGCGACGGTCTCCTCCTGTTCGAGCAGGACGACCTCGGTCGAGTCGCGGGCGTCCTCCTCGCGTGCGAGCGCGGCGAGTTCGCCGGCGAGTTGCACCCCCGAGAGGCCGGCACCGCCGACGACGACGCGGGCGGGGTCGGCCGAGTCGGCGCCCGCGGCGGCGTCGAGGAAGTCCGCGCGGATCCGCTCGGCGTCGGCCAGTCGCTTGAGCGGCGTCCCGTGGTCCGCGACGCCGGGCAGGTCGTAGTAGTTCGTCGCCGCACCCAGACAGACCGCGGCGGCGTCGTACGCGAGTTCGGTGACGCCCGCGTCCCCGCCGTGATCCAGCGTCGCGACGCTCGCCCCGGTGTCGACGTCGGTGACCGTCGCCTCGCGGACGCTCGCCCGCTCGAGCACCTCGTCGAGGTCGACGACGATCTCGTCGGCCAGCCCCGGGCGGCGGACGACCCGGTGGAGTTCGTGCTGGACGAGGTGGGCCCCGTCCTCGTCGACGACGACGAGATCGACGTCGTCGGGGAGGGCCGACTCGAGTTCGCGGGCGAGCGTCAGGCCGGCGTATCCGGCTCCGAAGACGGCGACGCGCATACGTCGACTCCGGGCCGTACCGAGAAAAGGCCACTGACGGCGAGCGTCGCTCGGGAACCGAGCGGAGCCGACGGGGCTGTCCGCGTTCGTCCCGGCGCACGGGAACGAGCGTGCGGTTGAAATACAAGATCCGCGAACCACTCCCTATGTACGAGTCGATACTGGTCCCGACGGACGGCAGCGCGCACGCGAACCGGGCGGCCCGTCACGCGGCCTCGCTGGCGGCGGCGTTCGGCGCGACCGTCCGCGTGCTCGGCGTCGCGGACGTCGAACGGGCGGCCGGTCCCTTCGACGTCGGCGGCGTCGACGAGTCGTTCGTCGAGCGGATCGAGGCCGAGTGCGACCGCGCGGTCGAGGAGACGGCGCGCCTGGTCGGCGACGACGTCCGCGTCGAGCGGGCGGTCGTCGAGGGGACGCCGGCGGAAGCGATTCTCGACTACGTCGACGACCACGGGCTCGACGCGGTGGCGATGGGGACGCGGGGCCGTCGCGGGCTCGCGAGGGTCGTCTCGGGGAGCGTCGCCCAGCACGTCGTTCGCCACGCCCGAGTACCCGTGCTGACCGTCCGCGAAACGGAGGCGGAGCCGGTGACCGACTACGACGACGTGCTGGTCCCGACCGACGGGAGCGACGCGGCGGCCGGCGCGGTCGAGCACGCGCTCGGGGTCGCGCGGGCCTTCGACGCGACGGTCCACGCGCTCAACGTCGTCGACGTCGGCGCGCTGGCGACCGGAACGGGGGTCGAACCCACGTCGACGCGGATGGAGCGGATGACCGAGGCGGGCGAGGCCGCGACCGAAGCGATCGCGGAGCGCGCCCGCCAGGCGGGCCTGGACGCGGTGGCGACCGTCGAACACGGGTTCCCCGCGGTCGAACTGCTCGACTACGTCGACGAGCGGTCGATCGACGTGGTCGCGATGGGGACTCACGGCCGGACGGGGTTCGACCGGGTCCTGCTCGGGAGCACGACCGAGCGGATCGTCCGCCGGTCGCCCGTTCCCGTCCTGTCGGTTCACCCCGAGACCGACGACCCCGCCGAGTGAGACGGTCGTCGGACTCAGAACAGCGCCTCGTCCTCGTCGAGGATCCGCGCGGGTCCGCCGACCTCCCAGACGCGAGTGTCGACGCCGCAGTCGGCGACGGTCTCCTCCACGCGGTCGACGTGCTCGGCGGTGGTGTTGACGTAGACGCTCGCGCCGGTGTCGACGGAGAAGTAGACCGGCACGCCCTCCTCCCGGAGTTCGCGCACGGCGTTGAATATCTCGATCGTCCGGGGCTGCCAGTAGACCCAGCCCGCGGGACCGGTCATGGTCGTGGCCGCGAGCGACAGCGAGTCGTGCTCGGCGCGCTCGAAGGCGGCGTCGAAGTCGCCCGACCGGAGTTCGCCGCGCATCTTCGCGATCTGGCCGTGGACGTGGGCCATCCGCCCCTGGAACATGTGGCTCTCGGCGGCCTCGGCGTGGGCCGAGTCGGTCTCCTTGTAACTCGGGACCATCCCGGCGACGACGCGGACGTCGTCCTCGAGTTCGTCGGCGACGTCGATGCGCTCCGAGCGGCAGTCCTCGTCGTCCGTGCCGGTGCGCAGGTGCGAGTAGGCGCCCGTGACCGCGCGGGCGGCCGAGGCCGAGCCGCGGCGGGCGATCGCCGAGACCTCGGGCCGCGTCAGGTCCAGCTCCGCGGCCTCCGAGAGGGCCATCGCGGCCGCCGCGAACCCGGAGGCCGAGGAGCCGAAGCCGATGTTCGTCGGGAAGGAGTTCTCCGAGACGAACCGGACGCGGTGGTCGATGCCCGCGCGGTCGCGCACCTCGTCGACGACCGTGCGGATGCGGTCGGCGCCGCTCCCCGTTACGGGGTCGCCGTCGACGACGTACTCGTCCTCGTCGAGCGCGGGGTCGAACTCGACCGTCGTCTTCGTGTGGCTCGGCGCGGTGCAGAGGCTGATCGAGTCGTGGTACGGCTGTCGCAGCTCCTCGTCGCGCATCCCGTGGTACTTGACCAGCCCCTGGATCGGGTGGGCCGTCGCGGTCGCCTTCATACCCGCATCTCCGCGGGTCCGCACTTTGCACTTGCGGACCGCCGCCCGCTCCCCGGGCACCGACCCGTCGTGGCGGTGGCTCGGCCGACAGAATCACCTCGTGCGTGAGTCTTATCTGTCGTGGATAGGATTCATCGCTCATGGACGTCGACCTCGACAGCTTCAGCGCCCGCGACTGGGAGGAACCCACCGACGCCGATCCGATCCGGTTCGCCATGGTCGGACTGGGGTGGTGGACGCGCGAGCAGGCCATCCCCGCCGTCGAAGACGCCGACCACTGCACGACGACGGTCCTGGTCAGTTCGAGCACGGAGAAGGGCGAGGACGTGGCGGCCGACCTGGAGGGCGTCGAGGCGACGCTCACCTACGACGAGTACGCCGACGGCGCGGCGGCCGACGCCTACGACGCGGTGTACGTCTGTACGCCCAACGGGCTCCACCGCGAGCACGTCGAGGCCGCGGCCGCCCACGGCAAGGCCGTCCTCTGTGAGAAGCCCCTGGAGGCGACCGTCGAGGACGCCCGGGCGACCGTCGACGCCTGCCGGGAGGCGGACGTGCCGCTGATGGTCGCCTACCGGCTCCAGACCGAACCGACGGCTCGCCGCGCACGCGAACTGATACGGGACGGCGCCATCGGCGACGTCGTCTCGGTAGTCGGGCACATGTCGGACCGGATCCTCGACGCCGTCGACGAGACGAGCTGGCGGTTCGACCCCGACCTGGCCGGCGGGACGACGCTCAACGACATCGGGATCTACCCGCTGAACACGATCCGGTTCGTCCTGGAGGAGGACCCACAGGCGGTGTACGCCCGGACGGAGTCCGAACAGCCGGCCTACGAGGGCACCGACGAGCACGGGGCGTTCCAGCTCGAGTTCCCCGGCGGCACGCTCGCCTCGTGTACCGTCACGCACAGCGCGACGCTGGCCTCGAGCCTCCGGTTCGTCGGTACCGACGGCGAACTGAGCATCGAGGGGCTGTTCTTCCCGAACACCCGGAAGGTGCTCCGACTCTCCGGCCCGGACGTCGAGGGCGAGTTCCGGCCGGAACCGGTCGACCAGATGCGCGAGGAGTTCGACTACTTCGCCAACCGACTCCAGCGCGGCCTCGACCCCGAACCCGACGGCGAACACGGCCTGGTCGACATGCGCGTCATCCGCGCCCTCTACGAATCCGCCGAGAGCGGACGACGCGTCGAACTCGACCGGTGAACGGGACGGGAGAGCGGTGACGCCCGACCGCACGTAGCGCCGAGCGCCCGCTCCTACGTCGCCGGATCGCAGCGCGATTTCCCGCCGGATACCGGACGTTCCGCGGGCCAGGACCGCCGTCTCGCCCGCAAAGCCGTCGTTCGGTGTGCCCACGGGAGAGAGCCCGTGACCGTCGCCTCCGTCGCGGTTCGCCCCGGCAGAAGCCTTTCCGGCCGGAAGAGACACGGTGTAGCACGCGAAACGGGAGACTCAGCCGAGGAGATGCATGGATAGTCCGACTGTGCTCGCCGTTTGCGTGCCGGAGACGGACGCCGAACGACTGGCGACCGCGCTCGGTGCGGAGTTCCGACCGACCGAGCCGCCCGACGGGATCGACGAGGGGTTCGGGGGAGACGAGACGACCGAGACCGACGAGACGGACGCGGGGACCGAGGTGGAGTCGTCGGGCGACGCGAGCGCGGACGAGACCGGCCGACCGACGGTCCGTGCGCTGGCCGACCGCGGCGAGCTGTTCGACGAGCTCTGTCGGTCGACGGTCCACTGCGTCGTCCTCCCGGCCGACGTCCGGGGGACGCCCGCGGTGAAGATCGCACGGGGTGTGACGGCGATGTACCCAGATCTGCCGGTCGTCCTCTCGGGCGTGCCGGCGAGGGTCGTGCCCGAGGACCTCGAGGTGACCGTCGTCGAGGCCGCGAACCCGGACGACCCCGCCGTCGCGGACGCGGTTCGGACGGTGCTGTCCGAGGGAACCGATTCGCACGCCGCGCGACCCCCCTCGCGCACGGAGACGCTGTTCCTCTCGATGTTCGACGGCTTTCCGGTTCACCTCTACGCCAAGGACGAGGCGGGGCGACACGTGCTGACGAGCCGCCACTCCGACGAGCCGACGCACCTGACCGGGCTGACGGACCTGGAGTACGTCGCGCTCCCGCTGGAACACCGGAAGGCGGCCTACCGGGACGACATGCGCGTCGTCGAGGACGAGGAGGAGATCCTCGCCGTCGAGGAGTACACGGACTACGTCGACTCGCACACGCTCACCTCGAAGGTGCCGTGGTACGACGCCGACGGCGACGTCGTCGGGCTCGTGGGGCTGACGCGCGACATCACCGAGCGCAAGCAGCGGGAGTCGGCGACCCGCCGCCAGCAGGAGCTGCTGGTGAAACTCGCGGTGCTGTCGGCTCACGAGTTCCGCAACGAGCTCCAGGTCGCGCTGGGCCGGCTCGAACTCGTCGAGGACGACCCCTCGCAGATCGAAGTGATCCGCGACTCGCACGAACGCCTCATCGACATCGTCGACAAGGTCGTCGAGCTGGCCTCCCACGAGCGGGGGGCGCGGAGGGAGAAGACCGTCTGGCTCTCGACGCTCGCCCGGGAAGTCTGGGACACGCTGGGGACCGACGAGGCGACGCTGTCGATCGAGCGCGACGCGCGGGCGGTCGTCGACCCGGAGTCGCTCAGCCTCTTCCTCCAGCTCCTCTTCGACAACGCGGTCCAGCACGCCGGCCCCGCCGTCTCGGTCGCCGTCGGCGCGACAGACGACGGCTTCTACGTCGCCGACGACGGCCCCGGCATCGACGCCGACCCGCCGGACCGGGTCTTCGACGCCGGCTACTCGACCGACCCGGACAGCACGGGATTCGGCCTCTTCGTCGCGCGCAGCATCGCCCACGAGCACAACTGGTCGCTGTCTATCTCCGAGAGCGACGAGGGGGGCTCGGACGAGCGCGGCGAATCCGAGGCTCGGGAGAGCGACGGCTCCCCCGGCGCCCGCTTCGACGTGTCCGGCCTGTCGCTGGAGCGGTAGGGTCCGGCCGTCGGCGAGCGTTTCGGACCGGTCCGCGGCCGGTGCCGTTCTACGCCTCGCGCCACTTGATCGAACAGCCCCGACTCGGCCGGAACTCGTCGTCGATCGCCTCGCCGGCCAGCAGGCGGTCGATGAGTCCTTTCATCTCGCGCTCGGTCGGCTCCGCGTCGGGACTCAGAGCGTCGTCCAGCCGGCCGTGGTACGCGAGGCGGAACTCGCCGTCCTCCCGGGAGAACAGGAACGGGTCGGGCGTGCACGTCGCGCCGTAGGCCGCGGCGACCTCCTGGCTCTCGTCGCGCAGGTAGGCGTCGTAGTCCACCCGCCCGCCTTCGACGTACTCGACCATCGTCTCGAAGGAGTCCTCGGGGTACGCCTCGGCGTCGTTGGGGTTGATCCCGACGACCGCGACCTCGTCGTACTCGTCGGCCAGCGCGTTCAGTTCGCCGAACTTCGCCTGGGCGTACGGGCAGTGGTTACAGGTGAACACGAGGAGGAGGGCCTCGTTGTCGGCGAACTCCGCCAGGGCGTGGGTCTCGCCGTCGACGCCGGGCAGTTCGAAGGCCGGTGCCGCGTCGCCGCGGTCGAGCGCGTCTTCCTCGGAGTCGAGTGCCACCATGACGGATCGGCCTACGAATCCCGGGCGAATGTGCCTTCCGGTGACGGAGACGCACGGTCCGGCGGACCACTCGCCGGTCCGCGGCGATTGACTGCATCAGCCTTACGGGGAGCGCGGACCAATCCAGGCCATGGTCGACAGCCACCGCGAGAACGCGCTCCGGGACCGCGTCGAGGCCGACGAGGTCGCGCTCGGCGTCCTCGACAACACGTACAGCCCGACGCTCGTGGAGTTCTACGGCGACCTCGGGATGGACTTCGTCTGGCTCGACTTCGAGCACGGCGGGCCGAGTCCCTGGAACGCCACGGCGGTGGAAAACCTGCTCCGGGCGGCCGAAGGGACCGGGACGGAGGTGCTCGCGCGGGTCCCGACGACCGAACCCGCGCTCGTCAGGAAGGTCCTCGACGCGGGGGTCCGGAACGTCTTCCTCTCGCGGGTCAGCACCGTCGAGGAGGTCGAACGCGCCGCTCGGGCGGCCCGCTTCGAGTACGACGGCGCGCCCGGCGACCGCGGGCTGGCCGCGCCCCGGGCCCGTCGCTGGGGACTCGCCGAGGACTACCCCGCGACCGAGGACGAGGAGGTCTTCTTCGGCGTGACCGTCGAGAACCGCGAGGCCGTCGACGCCATCGACGACATCGTCGCCGTGCCGGAGCTCGACTTCGTCTTCGCCGGGCCGCTCGACTTGTCCGTGTCGCTGGGCCACCCGGGCGAACTCGACCACCCGGAGGTCGAGGAGGGGATCGAGCGGGTCCGCTCGACCGCGGTCGAGTCCGACGCGGCGCTGGGCGGGCTCGGCTTCGGCATGGACGACGTCAACGAGAAGGCCACGAACGGGTACCAGATCCTCCACGTCGGGAGCACCACCGGCGCGATCCAGTCCGCCGTCACCGGGTGGCTGGACGGGTTCGAGGGTCGGGAGGCGTGAGCGTAGCGAGGGCCGAACGGAGTGAGGCCCTCGAAAAGCCGAGCGGGGAGGGACGAGGGCGACCGGACGGAGCCCTCGGTGCGTACGGGGAACGAAGTGACCCGTGAGCGGACCGACCCGCGAGTAGCGAGGGCCGAACGGAGTGAGCGTCCGGCGACCGTCCGCGGTAGACCGGTCACTCGGCCGCGTCGAACGTCTCGTCGAACGCGCGAGCGGCCGCGAGCAGGTCGCTGTCCTCGTCCAGGCGGTAGCGGTCCTGCTCGCCGTCCTCGGTCGCGTCGACCGCCGCGAACACCCCGATCTCGACGAACTCGCCGACGAGGTCGTTCAGGTACAGCGTCTTCAGGGCCACGCCCGACGCCTCGGCCAGTTGGTCTCTGGTGTACGTCTCGTCGGCGTCCAGGTCGAGCGCCGCGTCGAAGAGCCGCGCCGCGGCGTCGTGCTCGGCCACGAACGTCCACCCCGTCTCGGCCTCGTCGTTTCGCTGCATCTGTTTCGTACTCGGCGTATCACTTCTTAAACGTACCTCGTCCACGGGTCGTACGCGATGCGTGGCACTTATGACACCGAGCTGTGACGACTCTCGCATGACGGGGAGCGGTCTCGACGGGGTGGTCGAAGCGGTCGGCGGGGTGGACCCGGCGGCGTTCGCGGCGTTGACCGGTGCCGGCGTCGTCGGCGTGGTCGCCGCGCTTCCGTACCAGCTCGACGGGCTCGACGACGGCACCGATCCGTCGATCCCGCTCGTCGTGCTGAACGCGGTCGTCGTGAACGGACTCCTGGTCGCGCTGGCGGTCCTCGTGGGGCTGGTCCTGGGCGCCGACGCGGGCTTCGCCGTCGTCGAGGGCGGGGCGCTGGCGGTCGAACCGCTGGCGCTCGGTGCGGTGACGGGGGCGGCCGGCGGCGCGGTCCTGGTGGCGCTCGACCGGTGCCTGTTCGCGCCCCGACTGACCGATACCGGGCTGGACTCCTCGGTCGACGGGGGTCCGTCGCCGCTGTTCGGACTGCTGGCGAGCCTCTACGGCGGAGTCACCGAGGAGCTCCTGACGCGGTTCGGGCTCGTGAGTCTCCTGGCGTGGATCGGGTGGCGCCTCGGCGGCGGGGCGAGCGGGGGTCCGGGGCCGGTGGTCGTCTGGGCGGCCGTCCCGCTGGCGGCGGCGCTGTTCGGCCTCGCTCACCTGCCCGCGACCGCGCGGAAGGCGACGCTGACTCCGCCGGTCGTGGCCCGCGCGCTCGCGCTCAACGGCCTCCCCGGCGTCCTGTTCGGGTGGCTGTTCTGGCGCTCCGGACTCGTCGTCGCGATGGTGAGCCACTTCGCGGCCGACCTCGTCGTCCACGTCGCATTTCCGACGCTGAGGGCGGCGCGAGGCGGGACCCCCGCGTCGTCGGGGAGCGACGACTGAGACGGAGTATCGCGAGCGGTGGCCGGGTCGGCGGTCGCGGCGGAGCGTGTCACGGGTTCCCGCGATAGAGCAAGGCTTTTGGTCGCCGTCGGCCGGTGAGTAGGTATGAGCGACCGCGAGGAGATACTGGCGTTGCTCCGCGAGAACGCGCGGTACTCGACCGACGATCTGGCCCGACAGACGGGTCTCGAGGCCGCCGAGGTCGAGGCGGTCATCGAGGAGCTGGAGACCGAGGGCGTGATCAGGGGCTACCAGGCCGTCGTCGACTGGGACGAGGTCGAGCCCGAGCGGGTGCGCGCCGCGGTCGAACTGAACGTCACGCTCGACCGCGAGACCGGCTACGACGACATCGCCGAACGGCTCGCGAAGTTCCCCGAAGTGCAGGGGCTCAGACTCGTGAGCGGCGACTACGACTTCGCCATGGAGGTCGAGGGCGACTCGATGAGCCAGGTGTCCCGGTTCATCAGCGAGAAGGTGGCGCCGGTCCCCGAGATCACGCAGACGGTGACCCACTACATCATGGAGAGCTACAAGGAACGCGGCGTCGAGTTCGGGGACGGCCACGACGACGATCGGCTGTCGATCTCGCCATGACGTTCGAGCCGAGCGAGCGCGTCGCGGGCGTCCCGCCGTCGGGCATCCGACGCTTTTTCGAGATCGCCGAGGAGTACGACGACATCATCTCGCTGGGCGTCGGCGAACCGGACTTCGCGCCGCCGTGGGCCGCCCGCGACGCCGCCATCGCCTCGCTCGAGCGGGGCCAGACCTCCTACACCGCCAACCGCGGGATGCGCGAGCTGCGCGAGCGCATCGCGGCCGACGTCCGCGAGCGCTACGGGCTGGAGTACGACCCCGACGAAGAGGTCCTCGTCACCTCCGGCGCGAGCGAGGCGGTCGACCTGGCCTTCCGCGCCTTTCTCGACCCCGGCGACCGGGTGGCGGTCGCCCAGCCGTGTTACATCTCCTACGTGCCCGGCGTCGAGTTCGCGGGCGCCGACGTGGTAGACGTGCCCACGCGCGCGGCCGACGACTTCAAGCTCACCCGGGAGGTCCTCGAGGCGTCCGAGGCGGCCGACGCGGACGCGCTCGTGATGTGTTACCCGAACAACCCGACGGGCGCGACGATGACCCGCGAGGAGCTGAAACCGGTGGCCGAGTTCGCCCGCGAGCACGACCTGCTCGTCTTCTCCGACGAGATCTACTCCGAACTCAGCTACGAACACGAGCACGCCTCGATCGCGACGCTCCCGGGGATGCGCGAGCGGACGGTCGTGTTCAACGGCTTCTCGAAGGCCTACGCGATGACCGGTCTCCGGCTGGGGTACGCGCTGGCACCGCCCGAGGCGACCGACGCGATGAACCGCATCCACCAGTACACGATGCTGTCGGCGCCGACGACCGCCCAGCATGCGGCCGTCGAGGCCCTCGACTCCTGTGGCGACGAGGTCCGCGAGATGCGCGCGCAGTACGACCGCCGGCGTAACTTCGTGCTCGCCCGGTTCGAGGAGATGGGGATCGACTGCTTCCCGGCCGCCGGGGCGTTCTACGCGTTCCCCGAGTGCCCCTGGGAGGACAGCGACGAGTTCGCGGAGGCGCTCATCGAAGAGGAACGCGTGGCGGTCGTCCCTGGGAACGTCTTCGGCGCCGGCGGCGAAGGCCACCTCCGCGTCTCCTACGCGACGAGCCTCGGCGACCTGAAAGAGGCGCTCTCTCGCATCGAGTCGTTCCTCGAATAGCATTTCGAAACAACACGTTCGCGGAACCGACGGTAGGAGTCGGCTACCGCGCGCGAACGGCGGTAGGCTCGGATTATCGCTCGGGGTAGCACGGGCGTAAAACCTTTTGTGCCGTACAGGCAGTGTTCCTGTAATGGCAATTGATGGCACGGGGGGCAACGAGTCTGACCAGGTCGGATCGGGGGCCGAGCCGTTTCCAGGGGGCGGCGCGACCGTCGGTGAGTACACGTGGAACGACCTGCGCCGGGACGTGCACACGGGCGGTCGGTTCGACCGCAGCGAGTATCTCGGGTTCGATCCACTGGAGATCGAAGACCGGTTGCAGTCGGCGGCCGCCGGGGCGAAGACCCTCGAGCGGGCGTGGGACGACCGGATCGAGGCCGAGCGCTCGCTCGTCGTCAAGGACCGCTACACGTGGGAGCACTTCAAACAGGAGTACTACTACGACGAGGACGGCGAGATCCCCCGGGACGGGGACGGCGAGAAGGTGCCCTTCGAGCCCGAGGAGTACCTCGGCTTCCCGCCGGAGGAGACCGAGGACCGACTGAGCCGCGGCGGGAACGCCGCGAAGACCCTCTCGGCCGTCGTCGACGAGCGGACCCTCGACGTCAACCCCGACCTCGACGAGGACGCCTTCTTCTCGACCGTCGACGGGCACACGACGGTCGTCAACCGCTACGACCTGGAGAAGGCGGTGCCCCTGGAGAAGAAGGCCCACTTCGTCGAGGTCGAGCGCTACTGGGTGAACAAGCCCTACGCCTGCGTCGTCATCTTCCACTCGCGGAAGGAAAACGAGAAGAAGTACTACGCCATCGAGCCCTACGACAACGAGATCGAAACCCAGCTCATCGACTTCCTCTCTGGCAAGCTCAAGTCGGCCATCAAGTACTCGGACGAGGACGTGGTCGTCGAGGGATCCGACGCCGACCGCGCCGGGGTGATCCAGCGCGAGACCGAGCGCCTGCTCGAGCGCTACGACCTCTACACGGTCGGCCAGCAGGCCGACCTGGGGATGATCGACCAGCTCAAGGGGGCGCTGGGCATGGAGGTCGAAGTCGAGACGCAAGGGGGCGAACTCGACGGCATCGCGGCCCGGCCCGAGTCGGCGGTGGTGGCCGACGACCCGAAGACGCTCACGGAGTACCAGGTCGAGAAGCTGCTCTACCGGCTGAAACGGGACTTCATCGGCTACGCCCGGATCGACCCGGTCAAACACGACATCAACGTCGAGGACATCTCCTGCGACGGGTACAACTCCCGCGTGTTCGTCTACCACACCGAGTACGAGAACATCATCACCAACGTCGAACACGGCCAGCAGAGCCTCGACGACTTCGTGGTGAAGCTCGCCCAGCGCTCGGGGAAGGGGATCAGTAAGCGCCAGCCGCAGGTCGACGCCACGCTCCCCGACGGCTCGCGCGCCCAGCTGACCCTCGGCGAGGAAGTGTCCGACCACGGGACCAACTACACCATCCGCCAGTTCAAGGACGTCCCCTTCACCCCCGTCGACCTCATCAACTGGAACACCTTCTCGCTCGACGAGATGGCCTTCCTCTGGCTCTGCATCGAGAACAACAAGTCGATGATCTTCGCAGGCGGCACGGCGTCGGGGAAGACCACCTCGCTGAACGCCATCTCCCTCTTTATCCCCAGTAACGCGAAGATCGTCTCCATCGAGGACACGCGCGAGGTCGAACTACCCCAGCGCAACTGGGTCGCGAGCGTCACTCGGCCCTCCTTCGGCGAGGACGACAAGGGCGACGTCGACGAGTTCGACCTGCTCGAGGCCGCGCTCCGACAGCGGCCCGACTACATCGTGATGGGCGAGGTGCGCGGCGAGGAAGGGCGGGACCTCTTCCAGGTCATGTCGACCGGGCACACCGCCTACTCGACGTTCCACGCGGACACCGTCGGCGAGGTGATCAAGCGGTTCACCACCGACCCGATCAACGTCTCGAAGACCCTCTTCACCGCGCTGGATCTGGTCTCCATCCAGACCCAGACCCGGGTGGACGGCAACAAGGTGCGTCGGAACAAGAACCTCACCGAGATCAACGAGTACTCGGCGGAACACGACGAGATCAACGTCCGCGACGTCTACGAGTGGCAGGCCGAGACCGACGAGTTCCTCCAGATGGGCAACTCGAACACCCTGGAGGAACTCAAGTTCGACCGCGGGTGGCAACAGGAACGGCTCGACGAGGAGCTGTTCATGCGGAAGGTCGTCCTCGCGTACCTCATCGAGCAGAACCTCAACACCTACACGGAGGTCGCGGCGGCGGTCCAGGCCTTCATCAACGACCCGGACACCATCATGGCGCTCATCGCCGACGACCAGCTCGAGCGCTCGCTCGAGGACCTCCGGGAGATGGAGTCGGTCAAGATCGACATCGACC
>JBDGSU010000112.1:0-25153 GCA_042217395.1 Halosimplex sp. | reverse complement strand
GCTGTCAACGTGTTCCGCTAGTTCCGCCAGTCTACCGAAGAGCGATCCCGGAAGAATTTCCACAGTCCGAGGCGAATACCGCGCTCGTTTCGTACTGCTCGCCCCGGTACGTCACCACCCTCCGCGACAAGCCTCGAAGCGCGGTTTCGTTCTGGTATATCCGTGTCTCATTCGAACGCAGTATCTCTCGAAACACCTGCTGCTCGGTGGCCGAGAGCTTGCTATATGTGACGTGTTCGGCGGTCGAGGTAGTGGTCTGATTCTCCGTCAGCTTGTGGACGTCTATCTCGTACCCGGACTCGCAGTTATCGGTGGATTGCAGGTAGACGCCGAAGCCGCCGCTTGCGACACCGGCGACCAGCAAGGTGAGACCTATCCCCATCATAATGCGAGAGGTGGAGGGCATGACGCGATTCGGTCACCAAATCGTCAAATATTTTGTGTTGTCTCCCTCACACCCGAGACCGAGGCCGAGACGGCCACTCAGCCGTCGAATTCGGTGAGTTCGGACTTCGTGCCGTCGGGCGCCTCGTCGGTGGCTTCCTGGTACGCCCGCCGGTAGTTGGCGATCTTCCGGATCAGCAGGAGCCCGAACAGACCGTCGTAGACGACGATGAACCCGATGAAGGCGACGAACCACGGGATCCCCGTGTTCTGGGCGACGAGTCCGGGGACGACGCCGGAGAGGGAGTTGTACGTCGCGTGGATCAGCGCGGCGATCAACAGTCC
Source organism: Halosimplex sp. (assembly GCA_042217395.1). GTDB lineage: Archaea > Halobacteriota > Halobacteria > Halobacteriales > Haloarculaceae > Halosimplex. The sequence continues at coordinate 24,424 of JBDGSU010000112.1, read as the reverse complement.
CTTGACGATGATCGGGCCCGCGTCGTCCCGGTTGAACTTCGCGAGTCCGAGGTAGTAGCCCGCGAACGCGGAGTAGATGACGTGGCCCGGACCGGCCAGCGCGCGGACGGCCGCGATACCGGTGCCCGCCGCCACGAGGTTGAGCGGGTCGGCGATGCCCTGGGTCTGTCCGGAGATGTAGATGGCGTTCTCGATCGTCGCGAAGCCCAGTCCGGCCACGGCGCCGTAGACCGCGCCGTCGACGACGGCGTCGAACTCCGACCTGCGATAGGCGTAGAGGCGGACCGCCAGCAGCTTCACCGTCTCCTCTACCGGGCCGACGACGAGGTAGAAGTAGAGGATCTGCGCCACGAACCCGACGACACCGACGGTCAGCCCCAGCGAATCCATCCCGAGGTTGACGAGCGTGTTCGCGATGCCGGCGAACCCGGCGAACAGCACGCCGAGGGCGAACGTCCCGACGAGCAGCTCCAGCGGTTCCGAACTCGTCACGTCGGCGTACCAGATGTACGCCGCGAGCGCGAACGCGGGTACCGCCGACAGCAGGACGAACGCGCCGATGATCGGGTCCGCGACAGCCGCGAGTCCGCCCAGCACGACCTGGGCGACGAGTATCACGACCGCCAACAGGACGACGAACAACCGCAGCGCCGAGACCCCGACGCCGTAGAGCCCGACCGCCAACCGATCGAACGCCGTTCTCGCCTCCCAGGTCGATATCCCGTACAGGTCGCGCCCGCTGTCCGCGCGCGCTTCGACCGGATCGCGGCTGTCTGACATCGCCTCCGTGTTGGGCGTCCGCACCCCTAACAGTTTGGTCACCCCCCTCGATCGCCGCGTTTCGGCCCCCGTTCGGCGCGCTATCTGGCCTTATATTCCCTAAGTGTGGTTTAATACCCCGGATGCCCTTCAGGGGTACGGTTATCAGTGCGGATCTGTGAACGAGTGGCAATGACACGAGTCAGTTCGAGTCGGGGCCTGCTCTACTCGGCGCCGCCGGGCGAGGACGCCGAGGAAGAATCGACGGCCGAGGAGTCGGCGGACGACTGAGACGGGTTCTCGAACTCCCCGCACGAGCGCGAGGTTCGAACGGCGGCCGCGCGGCGGATCGACCGGAGAGCGAGAGCTTTTTCGCCGGTCGCCGGCAAATCGGGGTATGACCATCAGGGCGGGCGTCGTCGCCGTACAGGGCGACGTGAGCGAACACGGAGACGCCATCCGACGGGCGGCCGCGAGCCACGGTGAGACCGCCGAGGTCGTCGAGATCCGCCAGTCGGGGCTCGTCCCGGACTGCGACCTCCTCCTGTTGCCCGGCGGCGAGTCGACCGCCATCTCCCGCCATCTCCACCGCGAGGGGATCGCACCGGAGATACAGGACCACGTCGCCGCAGGGAAACCGGTGCTGGCGACCTGCGCGGGGCTCATCGTCGCCTCGACGGACCCGAACGACGACCGGGTGGACTCGCTGGGACTCGTCGACGTGACCGTCGAGCGCAACGCCTTCGGCCGACAGGCCGACAGCTTCGAGGCGCCGCTCGAGGTGACGGGCCTGGACGAGCCGTTCCCGGCCGTCTTCATCCGCGCGCCGGTCATCGACTCGGTGGGCGACGCCGAGGTGCTCGCGGAGTGGGACGGCCGGCCGGTCGCGGTCCGGGACGGTCCCGTGGTCGGGACTTCGTTCCACCCCGAGCTGACCGACGACGCGCGGATTCACGACCTGGCGTTTTTTGAAAGCGAGGTCGCGAGCGGAGCGAGCGACCTCGAATAAGCGAGCGGGGAGCGTGGCGAGGGCGAGCGGAGCGAGCCCTCGATGCGACCCGCGAGCACCAGCGACCCGCGAGCGCCGGCGACCCGCGAGCAGCGAGACGCGACCGGAGGGACGTCTCGAAAAGCGAGCGGGGAGCGTGGCGAGGGCGAGCGGAGCGAGCCCTCGATGTGAGCGGGGAGCGTGGCGAGGGCGAGCGAAGCGAGCCCTCGATGCGACCCGCGAGCGCCGGCGACCCGCGAGCAGAGCTAGCGATCTCGGGGCCCGGGTCCGAACCCGAGAGGACTTACCGTGGGGCGTCGACAGCCCGTGTAATGACCGACGACGTGCTCGACGAGCTGTTCGCCGTCATCGAGGAGCGGAAAGAGACCCTGCCCGAGGACTCCTACACGGCGTCGCTGTTCACCCACGAGAAAGGGGAGAACGCCGTGCTGGAGAAGCTCGGCGAGGAGACGACGGAAGTGATCCTCGCCGCGAAGGACGACGACCGCGAGGAGATCGCCCACGAGTCCGCCGACATCGTCTATCACCTGCTGGTCCTGCTGGCGATGAAGGACATGGATCTGGAGGACCTGCGCGACGAACTGGCCGAGCGGCGCTGAGAGTTTCGAACGGCGTCGTTTACCGATCAACCACCGACACAGCCGACTGCACGGACTTCGCGACCGCAGGTTCGATCTGGACCGCGAACAGCGTGAAAGCCAAGCGAGGTCTTCGACCTCGCCGGAAGCCGGCGCATTGCGCCGGCGACCCCGACGCGCTGCACTCCCGCGGCTCGCTGCGCGCTTCACTCACTGCGTTCGTTCCAGTGCTTACGTCGCCGGGGTTCGTGCAGACGGTCGCCCCTTTCATTCCCGCCCGTGTCGGCTGCTCGTCGGTCTGTGTGGGTGGGAATGAAAGGGGCCGTCATCGGGCGGCTTCGCCGCCCGATTGCTCGGGAGAGCTTCGCTCTCCCGGTGCCCGCTCCGCGAAGAAGGGCGACGTAAGTCACGCGACACCGAAGGTCCCGCTAATCTGTGGGTGTAACCCTCAGACACTGCAGGGAGCGAAGCGACCGAAGCGCGCAGCGAATGCGTGGCGCGAACGTAGCGAGTGCCACGGCCACTCGACCGGAGCGGGCGGGGGCTTCACGCTGTTTTCGCTCACGATTCCCGCGGTCGCGGCGGGACCCCCGTTCAGACGATTCTCGAAAACTACTCCCGCGGTTCGAAGCGATGGCGGACGACCTCGCTGTCGTCGTCCCACTCGAACTCGTCGTGGACCCTGTTCAGCCGCTCCCGATACGCCGCCAGATCCTCCGAACCTTCGCGTCGGGCGTCCTCGTCGGTGAGATCGCCGAGCGTGCGCCGGGTGACGTCGGTCACCTCGAAGGTCTGCCCGTCGATCTCGAAGGTGTCGCCCTCGTCGGCGTACCTGTGTCCGCGGTGCATCTGCGTGATCTTCCCGGCGGCGGCCATCCGCTGGACGTGCTCGTTCGGCAGGACCTCGCCGGCGTCGATCTGCGCCATGTCGGTGGTCGGGACGGGATCGGCAAAAGGGTGACTACGCCGTCGACCCGCCCCGGCTGTGTGGCCTCGGACTCCGTATCAGTCGGCGAAGACGGCGCCGATCGCGCCGCCGATGGCGCTGTCGATGGCGAAGACGAACGCGACGACGACGCCGACCACGATCACGCTGAGCCCGCCGAAGAGGCCGCCGACGGGGCCGCCGGCGAGCGTGCCGAGCAGCCCCGCGATCGGGACGGTGAGGACGACGAGTATCAGTCCGCCGAACGCGCCGGCGAGCAGGCCGTGCCAGGCGCCGCTGCCGAGGCCGCCGCCCGCGAGGTAGCCGGCGACGAGGCCGGCGATCAGGCCCGCGCCGACGTGCCCGATCACGGGGAGGGAGAACGCGACGATTCCGGCCACGATTCCGGCGACGAACCCCCAGATCACCGCGCTCCAGTCGGTCATAGACCACGGTAGGGCGGCCGGACGGATAGGCCTCTCGCCCGAGAGGCCGACCGAGAGAGCGGCGTCGCGTCGACAGGGTACACCGCGTCGCTCGGTCCTCCGGGTGTGACGGGCTGTCGCGGCCGGGGACGAGTAAACGGCCTTTTACGCACCGCCCGTCTACCGGGGAGCAATGAGCCAACCGTTCGAGGACCTGCCGACGACGCCGACGTCCGAGGAGCTGGTGGACAAGGCGTTCTCGCGGGCAGCGCGCGCGGGGCGGGCCAAGAGCGGCCACGACGCCCCGCTGTCGATGCTGCAGACCGCCTCCAACATCGCCTCCGACAACCTGGAGAACGTCGTCACCGACTGGCCGGACTTCGACGATCTGGACCCGTTCTACGAGGAACTCGCCGACGCGGTCGTCGCGTCGAACACCACCGGCGAGGACGCGCCCGACGTCGGGGGCATCGACGCGGTCCGACAGCACCTCTCCGAGATCGACTGGGCGAGTCGGAAGACCGCGGAGATCCGCGACGAGTACCAGGGCCGTATCGCCACCGGCGACATCGACACCGCGCGCAAACTCCGCAAACAGGCGTTCGCCCGCATCGCCGACGTCGTCGAAGAGGTCGAGGACGACCTCGCGGCGGTCGGCGCCGCCCGCGACGACCTGAAGAACCTGCCCGACATCCGCCCGGACGAGCCGACGATCGTCGTCGCCGGCTACCCAAACGTCGGCAAGTCGACGTTCGTCAACGCGGTCACGAACGCGCGCAACGAGACCGCCTCCTACCCGTTCACGACGACGGAGATCCGCGTGGGCCACTTTCAGGACGGCCACATCCGCTACCAGATCGTCGACACGCCGGGCCTGCTCGACCGGGCGCCCGAGGAGCGCAACGACGTGGAATCGCAGGCCGTCAGCGCGCTCGAACACCTCGCCGACGCGGTGCTCGTGCTCGTCGACGCCAGCGGGGAGTGCGGCTATCCGCTCGAGCTGCAGCTCGCGCTCCGAGACGACGTGGCGGCGCGCTTCGACGTGCCCGTGCTCACCGTCTGCAACAAGGCCGATCGCTCGCGGGACGTCGAGGCGGACCTGTACATGAGCGTCACCGAGGGCGAGAACGTGCAGGCGGTGCTCGACGCGGCCGTCGAGGCCGTCGACTACCGGCCCGACCTGCCCTACGACGGGCGGTGAGGGGCGAGAGACCGACGCGGCCGTTTCCGACCGGCGTCGCCGACCGCTCGCGAGCGCCGCGGCTACCGGTCGCGAAAGCGAACGTCACCGGGTGCCGGTGACGGGAGAACCGAGCGTCAGCGGGGAGCCGACGGAGGGCCGGACGTCAGTGGGGCTCGACGCGGCGGCGGTGCCGGGCCGCGTCGGTCGCGGGGGAAGCGAAAGCGGCGGCGTCAGCTTTCGGTCTCGTAGACGACGGTGACGGAGGCGCTGACGGTGACCGGGCCGCTGTTGATGGAGGTGGACGCGTCTCCGCCGCTGGCGAGCGCGACGGTCTGCACGCCGTAGGGCCGCGCGTGGTACTGCGTGGTGGTGACGCGGTCGACGCCGGTGATCGAGAGGTCCTCGGCGCCGGCGATGGCGCTGGCCTCGCCCCGGGCGGAGTCCATCGCGTTGCGGAGCGCTTCCTGGCGCAGGTCCGCGCGCTTGTCCTCCGAGAGGGTGAACTCGACGCCGTCGACCTCGTTGGCGCCGTTGGTGACCGCGGTGTCGATGACCTCGCCCACGCGGCTCGGGTCCTCGACGGTGACGGCGAACGAGTGGACCGCGCGGTACTCCGGTTGTTCGCTCGGGCCGCCGCCGTAGCGGCGGTTCGTCGAGATGTCGTAGTAGCCGGTCCGGATCTGGCCGCTCTCGATGCCCATCTCGTTCAAAGCCGACCGCATCCGGCTGGCGTTACTCGAGAGCTGCTCGCGCACCGTCTCGATGTCGTCGCCGGTGACGACGACGCCCATGCGGACGACCGCCCGGTCGGCCTGGGCCTGGACCGAGCCCGAGGCGCCGACGGTGACGGTGTCGCTCATCTGCTGCTGTGCGGACTGCCGTGCCTGAACCGGTGCGCCGCCGGACGCGAACGCCGCGGCGGCACCCGCCGTCGCCAGCATGGCCGCGACGACGGCCACGCCGGCGAGTGCGATTCGTGAGTTCATACACTCGTCGGAACGGCCCCCGTACAAATAGTCGCCACGTACACTCAAAGACGTCTTTGATGGTTCGAAACCGCGTCTGACGCCGGTCTGACGGTCGCGGGTGCGGTCTCGAGGGGACCGCGGATCGAGTCCGAGATGCCGGCGAGCGGACGTCAGGCCGATTCGACGACCACGTACCGGACCTGGGTGTCGACGTCGCGGTCGATGGCCCGCTCGACGAAGCGGTCGATGCGGTCGGCGAGAGCCACCCGCTCCGGGTTCTCGACGCCGACGGTGACCGTGATCCCGACGGGGTGCTCGAACAGGAACGCGTGGCTCCTGTTGACGTCGAGCCGGACGATCTCGGCCGAGGTGTTGGAGCTCTCGACGGCGTTCCGGGCGGCGTCGCGGATCCGCTGCTCGGTCGTGGCCCCGTGGACGGAGTCGAGGGTGACGCCGCCGAGAAAGGCCGAGAGCGCGACGATGGCGACCAGGAGGATGGCGACCCGGCGGACGGTCGCGCCGCGGGCCTCGTCGAGCTGGAACCAGTTCGTCGGGCGGTAGCCGCTGTAGCGCAACACGACGAGCGCGGCGAGGTTGATCGAGAGGACGTTCACCAGCGTCAGCACCGCCGAACCCAGCGAGGCCATCGGCTCGCCCCAGGCGATCCCGATGCCGACCGCTGCGGCGGGCGGGATGAGCGCCACGGCGATCATGACTCCGACCAGCGCCGATGAGACGCCGGCGGTCAGGGAGATAGAGCCCGCGACGCCGGCCCCGAGCGCGACGACCAGCGAGAGGAAATCGGGGTAGAGTCGCTGTCGTACCTGCGGGATCGCGGTCACGTCGGTAAACGGTGGGATCAGGTGGACGGTCCTGACGAACCAGGCGAACGCGGCGGCGCTGGCGACAGCGACCAGGATGCCGGTCGCCTGGAGCCTGACGCCCTCGTAGAACAGCTCGTCGTCGACGACGATCGTACCGACGCTGGCGGCCATCGCGGGACCGACCAGCGGGGCGATGACCATCGACCCGACGACGACCGCCGGCGAGTTGAGCAACAGTCCGGCCGTCGCGATGACCGCACTGACGACCGTCATGACGAGGAACGGGCGCGTCGAGAGCATCAGGTCCCGGGCCGAGGCGACCAGCTCCTCCCGGGCGATGCGGTCGCTGTCTTCCTCCTCCGCGTAGCGTTCCGCGAGCGCCTCGAAGTCCTCGGAGACGACCGTCTCGGCGTCGAGGACGACCGTGTAGGTGCTCTCGTCGATGCCGGCGGTACGCAGGGTGTCCAGCACGGGCTCGACGGCGTTCGTGGGCAGCGGGACGTACGCCACGGCGGCGTACTCGCGGCCGCTGGTCTCGTCCGTGACGATGTAATCCAGGTCCTCGTCGTCGAGCGCCCGCGTGACGGCCTCTCGCTTCCCGGTCGGGATCGTGATCTGGACGAGACGCACGTCCCCGAGATGGACCAGGCCGGGCAAATACTCTGGGGTCCGTCCCGTCGCGGGCGCGCGACCGTCTCGCCCCGGATCCCGCATCCCAGCCGTCGCCTCGCGGCGACGCGCCCGCGGGAACCCGGACGAGGTGTCGGTGCGGGTGGGTTCCGAGAGCCGAAAGCTTTTGCCGGCGATTCACATACCACCTCGCATGCGACGCGACGACCGCGACGACCCCTTCGACGAGTTCTTCCGGGAGATAGAGCGGATGATGAACGACGTGATGGACGACGCGCGCGCTCGCGGCGGCGCCGGCCCCGGCGCCGCCGACCCCGCGGCGGCCGACGTCCACCTCGACGTCTACGAGGAAGACGACCGACTGCGGGTCGTCGCCGACATCCCCGGCGTCGACAAGAGCGACATCGACCTGCGCTGCGACGGCGAGGTGCTCACGCTCGACGCCGCCGGCGACGCCCGCGAGTACCACGAGCGGGTCCGCCTGCCGGCCAGCGTCGACGAACGCTCCGCGTCGGCCTCCTACAACAACGGCATCCTCGAGGTGACCTTCGAGCGCGCCGACGACTCGGCCAACATCGACCTGTCCTGATACGGAGTCGCCGTCGCTTCCCGCCCGAGCGTCCGCGCACTCCCGTCTCTCTCCCTCGCTCTCCCGTCGGCGCCGAGTCGCTTTTGTACCCGCCGCGAGACGTCCACTCGATGACGACCGAGCCCGCCGACCCGGTCTGCCCCGCGTGCGGCGAACCGGTGGGGGCGCGAGCCAGCTACTGCATGCACTGCGGCGCCGACTTCGACGCCCCGGTCGAGGGTGCCGGTCGGGAACCGAGCGACCGCGTCGACGGTTCGACGCCCGTCGGGCGCGAGGGCGACGCGGTATCTCCGGACACACCGGGGATCGAGGACACATCGGGGATCGAGGACGCATCGGGGATCGAGGACGCGCCGACGACCGGAGATACGTCTGCGGCCGATACGGACGTCGATTACGACGCGCCGTCGGTCGCGGAGGACGTCGGCTCCGACGTCGGCGATGTGGCCGGCGTCGGTGATGTGGCCGGCGACGGCGAGGCGGCCGGTGGCCTCCTCGACCCGGACGGCGGTCTGGACGCCGCGCTGACCTGGGGCGTCGGGATCGTCGCCGGCCTGTTCGTCGGTCTCGTCGCGGCCTTCGCGTTCGAGGCGACGCTCCCCGGCACCGGCGGCTGGCTCGGGCTCCTCGCGTGGGCCGGGTCGACGGTATTCCTGGCCCGTCAGCGGTCGGTGTTCGGCGCGGTCCGCCTCGGCGCGTACGGCGTCGCCGTCGCGTTTGTCCTCGGTCCGATCGGAGTCGCGGCCACCGCCGACGGCGGGCTCGCGAGCGCGGTGCTCGCCTACCTCGTCATGGCCGTCCCGCTGGGCGTGGTCGCGCTCGTGCTCGCCGGCATCGGATACATCGCGGGTCGTCGACGGCCCGAGTGAGCGCCCACCACCACAAAGTACAGGACCGGCGCGTCCGGACGGCCGGGCGTGACCCACTCGGTCGACGACCCGGCCGACGCCTTCGCCGTGCTCGGGGACGAGACGCGCCTGTCGATCCTGCGGACGCTCGCCGACGCGGACGAACCACGCCCGTTCTCCCGCCTCCGCGAGCGCGCCGGGGTCCGGGACTCCGGCTGCTTCAGCTGCCACCTCCGGCGGCTCTGCGAGTACTTCGTCCGCGAGACCAGCGGCGGGTACGAACTCGCACACGCGGGCAGTCGCGTCGTGTCGGCGACCGAGGGCAGGGCCGACGACGTCACCGAGGGATCGCGCGCGTCGGCCGCCGAAACCGACGAGTGTCCGGTCTGCGGCGAGAACGGGTGCGGGAAGCTCTTCCACGTCCACCTCTCGCCGCCGTGGCGCGGCGAGTGACGTTCTGCTCGCCGCCCCGTCCCCTCTCCATACCGGTCGAACTGTCGCACCAGACTGTGTCGACCGTGTCACCGCTGTCGCGCCGCCATCAAAACTACCATACCGCCTCGCGTCGACTCTCCGCCACACCCAAGGTGGGCTTCCGTGACCGAAAAACGCGAATACACCGGCGACTACGACGACAAGACGCTGTACATCCCCGGTCCGACAGAGGTGCGCGAGGACGTCATCGACGAGATGGCCCAGCCGATGTTCGGCCACCGGATGGACCGGATGACCGACCTCTACACGACCATCGTCGAGGACACCAAGGAGTTCCTCGGCACCGACAACGAGGTCATCGTCCTGACGGCCTCCGGAACGGAGTTCTGGGAGGCCTCGACGCTGAACCTCGTCGACGAGAACATCCTCGTCCCGACCTGCGGGAGCTTCAGCGAGCGCCACGCCAACGTCGCCGAACGGCTCGGGAAAGACGTCGACCGCCTCGAGTACGAGTGGGGCCGGGCGATCAAACCCGAGGACATCCGCGAGCACCTCGAATCGACGGACAAACACTACGACGTGGTCGCGACCGTGATGAACGAGTCCTCGACGGGCGTCCGCAATCCGATCGAGGAGATCGGCGACGTGGTCGCCGAGTACCCGGACACCTACTTCGTCGTCGACGCCGTCTCCGCGCTGGGCGGCGACTACGTCGACATCGACGCCCACGACATCGACGTGATCTTCGCCTCGACGCAGAAGGCCTTCGCCATGCCGCCCGGACTCGCCGTCTGCGTCGTCAGCGACGACGCCTACGACCGCGAGGTCGAGAAAGAGACCTCGTCGTGGTACGGCGGGTTCCGCCGCTGTCTCGACTACTACGACCGGAAGGGCCAGACCCACTCGACGCCCGCCATCCCGGTCATGCTCGCCTACCGCAAACAGATGAAGTACATGCTCGAGGAGGGCCACCGCGCCCGCGACCAGCGCCACCAGGAGATGACCGAGTACGTCCACGACTGGGCTCGCGAACACTTCGATCTCTTCGCCGAGGAGGGCTATCGCTCTCAGACGGTCTCCTGTATCGAGAACACGCAGGGCATCGACGTCGCCGCGACCATCGATCGGGTGTCCGAGGAGTACGACTTCGTGTTCTCGAACGGCTACGGCTCCCAACTGGGCGAGAAAACGTTCCGCATCGGTCACATGGGCGAGCACGACCTCGAGAGCATCCGGGCACTCACCGACGCCATCGAGGACGTCGCGGACCTGTAACCCGCCCCCGCGTGCGGTCTCCGGGGGCGTCTGCGGGGACGACCGACTGACGTGCCCGCTCGAAATCGATGCGTACGGGCGGAATACGGTCCATAACAATGCGTGTCCGGGCCGATTCCCGAGTATGTCCACGCCACCGCGTCGCGGGCCGTCCGTCGGCCGCTCGTCGCTGACGGAGACCCAGTCGCAGATCCTCTCGCACCTCCGCGAGCGGGTCGACGGGATCGCCTACGTGAAAGCGAAGTACGTCGCCGAGGAGCTTGGCCTCTCTTCGAAGGAGGTCGAGATCAACATGGGGATCCTCGCCGAGCGAGCGGACGATGTCGACATCGAACAGTGGGGTCGCTCATCCAGCACGACCTGGAAAGTGGTCGCCCGGGAGTCAGCTACCCACGACTGAAGTCGTTTACTCCCGCGCTGGTACCGCTGTGAGACGGGCGCCGGGCGCCGAGTTCGAGGCGGTCCGGCACCGACGGTTCAAAGAGGGTGCCGCCGCGAACAGCGGGTAATGACCGACGATGCGGCCGACGCGCCCGCGGACAACCCCTACGTCGCCGAGCCGTCGACGGAGTTCGCCCCGGTCGGAGACCTCTCCGAGGAGGCGGCCGGCGAACAGGCGGCCCGGCTCCGCGAGGCCGTCCGCTATCACGACTACCGCTACTACGTCGAGAACGACCCCGCGATCGACGACCGGGTGTACGACGCCCTCTTCTCCCGACTCCGGGACCTCGAGGAGGCCTTCGACCTCCAGACCGAAGACAGCCCGACGCGGCGCGTGGGTGGCCCGCCGCGGGAGGAGCTTCCGGACGTCGAACACGTCGCACCGATGCGCTCGATCGACCAGGGCGGCGAGGCCGAGGAAGTCCGCGAGTTCGACCGCCGGGTGCGCGATGGGCTCGACTCCGCGGGCTGGAACGGCGACGTCGAGTACTACTGCGAGCCGAAGTTCGACGGGCTCTCCGTCGAGGTCGTCTACGAGGACGGCCTCTTCCAGCGGGCGGCCACCCGCGGCGACGGCGAGGTTGGCGACGACGTGACCGAAAACGTCCGCACCGTCCCCAGCGTCCCCCAGCGCCTCCGCGGAGACCACCCCGACTTCCTGGCCGTCCGTGGCGAGGTGTACATGCCCAAGTCCGCCTTCCAGGAGTACAACCGCGAACTCGTCGAGCGCGGCGACGACCCCTTCGCCAACCCGCGCAACGCCGCCGCCGGCACCCTGCGCCAGCTCGACCCCGCCGTGACGGCCGAGCGCCCCCTCTCCGTGTTCTTCTTCGACGTCCTCGACGGCGCGGCGTTCGACACCCGCTGGGAGATGCACGAGACCCTCCCCGAGTGGGGGCTGCGGACCTGCGAGCGGACCGAGGTGGTCGCCGACGTCGAGGCGGCGATCGACTACCGCGACGCCCGCCTCGCCGAGCGCGACGACCTCGACTACGAGATCGACGGCGTCGTGATCTCCGTGAACGACACCGACGCCTGCGACCTGCTGGGTACGACCGCCCGAGCGCCCCGCTGGGCCTTCGCCTACAAGTTCCCCGCGCGCAGCGAGCACACGACGGTCCGCGATATCGTCGTCCAGGTCGGCCGGACCGGCCGGCTCACGCCCGTCGCCCTGCTGGACCCGGTGCAAGTGGGGGGCGTGACGGTCTCGCGGGCGTCACTGCACAATCCCGCCGAGATCGAGCGCCTCGGCGTCGGGATCGGCGACGAAGTCCGGATCAGGCGCGCGGGCGACGTGATCCCGGAAGTGGCGGCGGTCACCGAGCCCGCCGGCGAGGGCCACTTCGCGTTCCCCGAGGCGTGCCCGGTCTGCGGCAGCGCCGTCGAGCGCGACGGCCCGATGGCGTTCTGTTCGGGCGGGCTGGGCTGTCGCGCCCAGCGCGAGCGCTCGGTCCAGCACTACGCCTCCCGGAAGGGACTGGACATCGAGGGCGTCGGCGAGGAGCGCGTCCAGCAGTTGCTCGACGCCGGCCTCGTCTCGGACGTGGCCGACCTCTACGAGCTGACGGTCGCGGACCTGACCGATCTGGATGGGTGGGGCGAGACGAGCGCCGAGAACCTCGTGAGCGAACTCGAGGACGCCCGGGAACCGCCCCTCGAGGACTTCCTCACCGCGCTCGGCATCCCCGAAGTGGGGTCGACCGTCGCCGCGTCGCTCGCCCGCCACTTCGGCTCGTTCGAGGCCGTTCGCGGCGCCACAGAGGACGAGCTGCGAGCCGTCGAGGACGTCGGCCCCGCGGTCGCGGGCGAGATCCGCGACTTCTTCGAGAGCGAGGCCAACCGCGACGTGTTAGAGCGCCTGCTCGCCCACGTCGACCCCCGGGAGGCCGAGACTTCGACCGGCGACGCCCTGGAGGGACTCACGTTCGTCTTCACCGGCTCGCTCGACGGCTACACCCGCAACGAGGCCCAGGACCTCGTGGAACGGGCCGGCGGGTCGGCCACCTCCAGCGTGTCGAGCAACACCGACTACCTGGTGCTGGGGTCGAATCCGGGCCGGAGCAAGCGCGACGACGCCGACGAGCACGGCGTACCGACGCTGGACGGGGTCGAGGCGTTCGAGGCGAAACTGCGGGAGTACGGGGTCGACGTCGGAGAATGACTCCGGCCGAAGCGCCGTGGGCTACGGGTCCACGCCGTCGAACGGCTACAGGTCCACGCGGTCGAACGTGTAGTAGCTGATCGCCGCGGCGATCCCGATCCAGAGGAAGAGGCTCACGAAGACGGCGGCGTCGGAGAAGTAGAAGGGGATCGCCGAGCCGGCGCTCCGGCAGGTGGTCTGGTTCCCGAAGAGCGTCTGCTGGACGCCCGGCTGCCCGCTGAGGACGTTCGCACAGATGGTCCGCATCGTCTCCGGGTCCTTGTGGAACATGTTGAACCGGGAGGAGAGCGCCGCGCCATCGCCGCCGAGGACGATCGAGCGGGTCAGCGTCTTGTAGGCCTGCGTCGGGCTCAGCAGCTTGACGAACAGGACGATCTGCCAGCGCAGCGCCCCCGCGATCCCGACGTAGTCTGCCAGTACGTCCCCCACGAAGTTCGCCAGCGAGTTCCAGCCGAAGGAGAGGTAGAAGTAGACGAGCCCGGCGCCCATCAGCGACCGGAGGTTCGTCGACATCGCGCCGGAGATGCTGACGAAGAAGGCGACCATCACCAGCGTGAACGCGAGGGTGAACAGCGCGAACCACGCGAACGCGTCGAACTTGAACGCGAACGGCGACAGCGCGAAAAAGGCGCCGGTGACCAAAAGCGCCAGCGCCAGCGGGACGCCGACGACCGCGCTCCGACCGGCGATCTTCCCGACGATGACGTCCCGCCGGGAGAAGGGCAGCGAGAGGAGCACCTTCAGCGACCCGCTGGTCCGCTCGTCGGAGACGGCGGCGTAGGTCACGAAGATCACGACGACCGGCACCAGCAGCGTGACGAGACTCAGGTAGACCCCGGAGATCGCCGCCTGCAGGCCGAAGCTCTCGACGGCCCGCGAGACCCGCTCGGCGTTCCGCAGGTTCCACCAGTTGATCGCCGCCGGCAGGACGAACAGCGCGGTGAAGAAGAAGGATAGCACCCACAGCCCCTTCGAGCGGATCGCGTCGCGGAACTCCTTTTTCGCCACCGGGTACCAGTCGAAGGTGTCCCGCAACGCCCCGTCGAGGCCCTGTGACTCGGTGCTCACGCCTCGTCACCCCCGGTCGTCGCGGCGTCCTCGCCGGCCGTCTCGTCGTCGGTCGTCTCGTCGTCGGTCGTCTCGTCGTCGGTCGTCTCGTCATCCGCCGTCTCGTCGCCCGTTGGGGCGGCCGCTTCGGGCGCCGCCCCCTCGTCGGTGTACGCCGCGAAGAGGTCTTCCAGCGACGCCTCCTCGGTCTCGAAGTTCTCGACCTCGATCCCGGCGTCCTCGATGGCGCTGAGGACCGCCATCTTCGCGTCGCTCTCGACGGCGACCACCACGTCGTCGCCCTCCACGCTCGCGCGCTCGACGTCCGGCACTCCGCGAGCGGCGTCGGCGGCCGCCCCGCGATCGTCGGGGTCGACGGTCACGACGAGGCGCGTCCCCGTCTCCGTGGCCGCGCGCAGCCCCTCGACGCTGTCCTCGGCGATCACCCGTCCGTCCTGGAGGATCGCGACCTCGTCGCAGACGGACTCGACCTGCCCGAGGATGTGACTCGAGAAGAAGACGGTCGCGCCGCGTTCGTTCTCCTCGCGGACGATCTGGCGCATCAGGCGCGCGCCGTTGGGGTCCAGTCCCGAGGAGGGCTCGTCGAGGATCAGCAGGTCGGGCTCGCCGACGAGAGCCATCCCCAGCGCGAGGCGCTGTTGCATCCCGCGGGAGTAGCCCTCGACCGGTCGGTCGGCGTCGTCGGCGTCGAGGCCGACCCGCTCCAAGATCTCGGGCACGTCGGGGTCGGCCCGCTTTGCCTCGCCGACGAATTCGAGGTGCTCACGTCCGTTCAAGCGGTCGTAGAGGTCGTACCCCTCCGGGAGCACCCCCAGTCGCTCCCGGATGGCCTCCGACTCCTCGCGGGCGTCCATCCCGAGGACCGTCGCCGACCCGGCGGTCGGGCGGACGAAATCGAGGATGATGTCGATCGTCGTCGTCTTCCCCGCGCCGTTCGGCCCGAGAAACCCGAAGACGTCGCCGTCCTCGACGGTCATGTCGACCCCCCGAAGCGCCGTCACGCCGTCGAAGCGCTTGGTCAACCCGTCGAGTTCGATGGCTGGCATGGGCGGGCCTTTCGCGCCCTCCGGTATAGGTTTTGATCATCCGGGACCGCGCGCGAGCGCCGACGCCGGCGCCTACACCTCGTCGTCCGGGTCGTGTCCGTCGGCCATCGACTGGGCCTGCGTCGCGTAGCGCTCGATCTCGTCGGGGTCGGCCGTCGGTTCGAGCTTCGCGGGGTCGACGTCGACCGCCGCGGTGGTCGGGTTTCGCGACAGCAACTGGAAGGAGAGCTGTTTCGTGAGCTGGCGCTCGCCGTCGAGCGTCGCGTACACCAGCGTCACGAGGTTCTCGTCCCGGGAGATCCGGTCGACCAGCCAGCACCTGACCGTGTCGTCGCTCATAGGTCCCGCTGGGGGCCGGGCGGGCTTGTAGCCGGCGGTCCCCCGTGACGTATCGCGTTCTATCTCGTGTGCGTATTGACCACTGGCATTCGGGCGAGCGAAGCGAGCCCGATTCGACCGAACCCGAGCGAAGCGAGGGTTCGGCCCTTTTTGCCCCATCTTTTTCGAGGAGCCTCCCCGCAGCGAGCGGAGCGAGCGAGGAGAGGCGACGATGAAAAAGGTGGCTGTACTGAGCGATACGAAACGGCGTCGCTCAGCGGATCCGGACGCCGGAGCCGCGGCGATACCGGACGACCGGTCTCGTCTCGTCGCGCCGCTGACGGGCGGTGCGCACGACGAGCGTGCGCTCGACGAGGAGGGCGAGCGCGAGAGCGGCGGCGCCGACGGTCGCCGGCGCGATGCCGGCGTTCGCGATCAGTGACGTGACCGGGCCGGCCCCGTCGACGGGCGTCCCGAGCGCCAGCCAGACGGACGCGCCCAGGGCGGTGAGGAGGCTGAACCCGACCGCGGCGGGGTCGAGTAGCCGCCAGGTGAGAGGTCGGTCTCGCAGGGCGTTGACTTCGGCGGCGTGCTGGACGGCGAGGGAGATTGCGAACGCGACGCCGGCGACGAAGACACCGCGGAGCCCGCCCAGCGCCGCCCCGACGGCGAACCAGCCGGTCCACAGCGCCGCCTCGGTGACGCTGACCGCCAGCGTCTGTCCGAGCGGGAATCCCACGTCGGCGCCGTTGACGGCCAGGTCGGTCAGGAAGTGCTGGACCTGGAGGCCGACGACGAGGACGACGACGCCCACGACGGCCGGGCGGGAGAACGGCGCCGCGCCGTAGACCAGCGCGAGCCAGAGGGAGAGGGTCGTCGCTTCGATACCGGTGAGGGCGACGACCAGGAACCACCGGCCGGCGGTGTACGCCTCGGACGGCAGCTCCCGATCCGGGACCATACCCCCGACTCTCTCCCTGGCGGACATTGTTATCCGCGACTTATCCCCGCGGCGCCTCCCGGCCCGTTCGATCAGGTGAGCTTACTCCCTGCGGGAGCGGCCGACGGGCACGATACGCTGTTACTTCCTACGGCCCTCCCCGCCCGAATTTCACGATTGAGGACCGGGGCCACAGATTCAAGAGCGAGGGCGAGCCATTCACGGGGCATGTCCGGACTGGGCCGGTTGGTCGACCGCGTCCTCGGTCGCGGGGGCCGAACGTGGGCCGGGTCGGCCGAGGACCTCCTGTTCGAGGGCGAGTCGATCCGCCGGCGGGTCGCGCTCGCCGACGGGAACCGGGTCGTCGTCACCTCCCACCGGCTGCTCGCGTTCACGCCCGAACGCGACGGCGAGAACTACCGCGAGGTCGACCTCCCGAACGTGACCGACGTCTACGCCGGCCACGAGGGCGAGCGCAACCTCCTCTGGCAGGGCGGGCGGACCGCGCTCTACGGCGTCCTCCTGCTCGCCGTCGGCGTCTTCGTCGACTTCGGGGCGGTCGTCCCGACCGACGCGTTCCGCCAGACAGGCGCGACCGGCCGACTGGGGATGGGCGGGCTGCTCGCGATGCTCCAGCGGTTCCTCTCGCTGGTCGCCCGCCTCGACGAGTTCGCCCGGACGATCGGCGCGCTGCTGGTCCTGTTCGCCGCGTTCGTCTTCGGCGTCTACCTGTTGACTCGCGACTCCGTGCTGGTCGTCGGTGTCGCCGGCGACGACGAACCGGTTCGCGTGCCCGCCGAGGACGCCGCGCTGGAGCCGGCCGTCGCCGACCTGGAGGACGCGCTGTTCGAGACCGGTGCGACGGTCGGTCCCGCGGGCGGCGACGCCGACCGCGACCGGTCCCGCGGCGGGGGTGCCGGGACCGACGGCGACCCGTTGCGCGGCCGGTGACCGGAACGGAGCGAAGCGCCAGCGGCGCGACCGATTCGCCGGCGCTCAGTGCCCGGTGATCCCGACCGCTTCGTACGGTGCTTCGAGGTACTCCAGGTCCGAGTCGCTGAGGTCGACCTCGACGGCTTCGACGGCGTCTTCGAGGTGTTCGACGCTGGAGACGCCGAGGATCGGCGCGTCGACGGCCGGCTGGTGGAGCAACCACGACAGCGATATCTGGGCCATCGAGACGCCCTTCTCGTCGGCGAGTTCCTGGACGCGCTCGTTGGTCTCGACGCCGCCGCCGGCGCGGTAGTGGTTCTCGATGCGGTCGCGGCGTTCCTCGGCGTCGTTCGCGCCCCGCTCGGTGGACTCGAACGCCTCGTCCGGTCGCGCGAGGTAGCCGCGACCGAGGGGACTCCAGGGGATCGCACCGACGCCCTTCTCCTCGCAGAGCGGGAGCATCTCCCGTTCCTCCTCGCGGTAGACGAGGTTGTAGTGGTTCTGCATGGTCTCGAAGCGGTCGAGACCGAGGCGCTCGCTCGTGTGCAGCGCCTCGGCGAACTGGTAGGCCCACATCGACGACGCCCCGAGGTAGCGGACCTGGTTCCGCCGGACGGCGTCGTCGAGCGTCCGCAGCGTCGCCTCGATGGGCGTGTCGTCGTCCCAGCGGTGGATCTGGTAGAGGTCGATCGTGTCCACGCCCAGTCTGTCGAGCGAGTGGTCGAGCTCCTGCTCGACCGACTTCCGCGAGAGCCCCTCCCTGTTGGGGTCCTCGCCCATCGCGCCGTAGACCTTCGTCGCGATCACCTGCTCGTCGCGGTCGTACTCGGCGAGGGCGTCGCCGAGGATCGACTCCGATTCGCCCGCGTTGTAGACGTTGGCCGTGTCGAAGAAGTTCACGCCCAGCTCGACGGCGCGGTCGACGATCTCCGTCGCGGTCTCGCGGTCGACGTTCCAGCCCTCGCCGCTCTCGCTGAAGCTCATGCAGCCCAGGCAGATCCGGCTGACGCTCGTCCCCGTGCTCCCGAGTGTGGTGTACTCCATGGAACCACCTCGGCCGGCGGCCGCAAGTGCCTGTGGGAACCGGCGGGTCGCTCCTCGGTCGACCGGAGTCGACGAGGTCGAAGCCGCGCGCCCCGTCCGCCCGAGCGCTCGCCGCGAACCGTCAGAACACTTATGCGAGGGCTGGACGTACGGAGCGGCGTGTCAGACCGCTCGAACTCGGGTGAGTCGCCGGATCCGGACGAGCCGATACCGGGGATGGCCAGGCGGCGCGTCGTCGGGACGCTCTTCCTGATCGTGTTCCTCGACCTCCTCGGGTTCGGGATTCTCATCCCGGTCATTCCGCTGTACGCCAGGTTCTTCGGAGCGAACGAGTTCGTCGGCGGTCTGCTGATCGCGACCTACTCGCTGTTCCAGTTCGTCGGCGCGCCGGTCCTGGGGCGGCTCTCCGACGAGCGCGGCCGCCGACCGATCCTCCTGCTCTCGCTCTCCGGGAGCGTGATCGCCTGGACGCTGTTCGGTCTCGCCGGCGAACTCGGGGGACTGGTCGGCGCGGTCAACGGGCTCGCCGTGCTGTTTCTCGCTCGCGCGCTCGCCGGCGCGATGGGCGGGAACATCGCCACCGCGAACGCCTACATCGCGGACGTGACCCCGCCCGAAGACCGCGCGCGCGGCCTCGGCATCCTGGGCGCCGCGTTCGGTCTCGGGTTCGTCTTCGGGCCCGCTATCGCCGGCGTCGTGTCCAGTCCGGCCGCGCTCTCGGTCTTCCGGGACGTCCTGCCGGCCGCCGTCCCGGTCAGCGAGTTCACGATGCCGTCGTTCGCGGCGGCCGTCCTCTCCGCGGGGAACCTCGTCCTCGCCGTCGCCGTGCTCCCGGAACCGAACCGCCGTACCGCCTCGGTCGCCGCGTCGGGCTCGCGGATCCGGCGCCTCGTGGCGGCGGTCCGCTCGCCGGACGTCGGGTCGCTCGTCGCGGCGTTCTTCCTGGCTTCGTTCGCCTTCTCGGCGTTCGAGAGCCAGTTCATCTTCCTCACGAACGACCGACTGGGGTACGGGACCGCGGAGAACGCCGCCCTGTTGACGTACCTCGGCGTCGTCATCGCGATCGTCCAGGGCGGGCTGATCGGACCGCTGACCGACCGGTTCGGGGAGTACCGCCTCGCGCTGGCGGGCGCGGCGATCCAGGCGGTCACCCTCGTGGCCGTCCCCGTCTCGCTCGGGCTGGAGTTCCTCCCGTCGGTCGGCCCGGTCACCTCCGGCGGGGTCGCCCTCGCGCTCGTCCTGACGCCGCTCGCGCTCGGCAACGCGCTGACGAACGTCTCCCTGAACGCCCTCGTGTCGCTGAACGCCGGCGCCGACGAACAGGGCGGGGTGTTCGGACTCGCGCAGTCGGCGAGCAGCCTCGCGCGGACGTTCGGCCCAGCGGTTGCCGGCCTCCTCTACGTCGTCGTGGCCTTCTGGACGCCGTTCGTGGTCGCCGGTCTCCTCTTCGTCCCCATCCTCGCGCTGCTGGGCGTGGTCGCACGCGATCGCGTCGTCGCCGCGACGGACGAGGGCGCGGCGTAGGTCCCGCGAATCCCCGACCGCCGCCCCGCGGACGCAGGGTTCAAATCCGCCGAGTCGCTACCGACTGTCGATGGATCCCGACGCGGTCCGGGACCGAGCCGGCGACCTGCCCGACGAGCCCGGCGTCTACCAGTTCCTCGCCCGAGAGCCGCGCGGCCGTGGCGGAGCCGACGGAAGCGCCACCGAGGACCCCAGCGACGTCGCCGCCGACCACCCGGCCGCAGACGGCGACCTCGCAGAGACTGAGACCTACGAGCGCGTCCTCTACGTCGGGAAGGCGGTCGACCTGCGGAGCCGCGTCCGGTCGTACGCGGACCACCGAGGCGGCGAAGCCGCCTCGAGCCGCGCGAACGGCGAAGCCGTGAGCGGACCCCGCAGCGAGCGCATCCGGCGGATGGTCGCCGAGGCCGACGCCGTGGACGTGGCGGTCACCGACACCGAGACGCAGGCGCTGTTGCTGGAGGCGAACCTCATCAAGCGCCACCGGCCCCGGTACAACGTCCGGCTGAAAGACGACAAGTCCTACCCGCTCGTCCAGCTGACCGACCACGAGTTCCCCCGGATCGAGATCACCCGCGACCCCGACCCCGGCGCGACCGTCTTCGGCCCGTTCACCGACAAGGGTCGCCTGGAGACGGTGGTCAAGGCCGTCCGCGAGACCTACGGCCTGCGGGGCTGTTCGGACCACAAGTTCGCCAACCGCGACCGCCCGTGTCTCGACCACGACATCGGCCTCTGCTCGGCCCCTTGCGTCGCCGAGACCGACGTGGACGCCGAGAGCTACGTCGGGGACGTCGAGGCGGTCGAACGCTTCTTCGAAGGTGAGACGGGCGCGCTGGCCGACCCGATCCGCCGGGAGATGGAGGCCGCCGCCGCGGACCAGCGGTTCGAGCGGGCGGCGAACTTCCGCGACCGCCTGGACGCCGTCGAGGCCGTCCACGGGGAGGCCGGCGACGCGGTGGCCAGCGAGGGCCGCCACGAGGACCCCGAGCGCGAGCGGGTCGTCGACGTGCTCGGCGTCGCCGTCGCGGGCGAGACCGCGACCGTCGCGCGCCTCCACAGCGAGGACGGCAAGCTCGTCGACCGGGAGCGCCACACGCTCGACGCGCCGGAGGGCGAGCGAGCGGGCGCGGTCCTGGCGGCCTTCGTCGCCCAGTACTACGCCGAGCGGGAGCTCCCGGACGCGGTCCTGTGTTCGGACCACCCGGACGACCCCGACCTCGAAGCCTGGCTGGACGCGGAAGGGGTCGACCTCCGCGTGCCGGGCGCGGGCCGCGAGGCGACGCTGGTCGATCTGGCACTGAAGAACGCCCGCAGCCGCGACCGCCGCGAGGACGAGGGCCGGGCGCTCGCGCACGCGCTCGGCCTCGACGGCCGCGTCGAGCGCGTCGAGGGCTTCGACGTGAGCCACGCCCAGGGCAGGGCCGCCGTCGGCAGCGACGTGACCTTCGTCGACGGGGACCCCGAGAAGGCCGACTACCGCCGGAAGAAACTCGACGACGAGAACGACGACTACGCCAACATGCGGACGCTCGTCCGCTGGCGCGCCGACCGCGCCGTCGAGGGCCGCGACGACCGCCCGGACCCCGATCTGCTGCTCATCGACGGCGGCGGGGGGCAGCTGGGCGCCGCGCGGGACGCGCTCGCCGAAGCGGGGTGGGACGTGCCCGCCGTCGCCCTCGCGAAGGAGGAGGAACTCGTGGTGACGCCGGACGGCGCGTACGACTGGCCCGACGACGCCGCCCACCTCCACCTCCTCCAGCGCGTCCGCGACGAGGCCCACCGGTTCGCCGTCCAGTACCACCAGACCCTGCGCGACGAGGTCTCGACGGTCCTCGACGACATCGACGGGGTCGGGCCGGCGACCCGTCGGCGCCTCCTCCGACGGTTCGGCAGCGTCGAGAACGTCCGCGGAGCCACGCGGGCGGAACTCGAGAGCGTCGACGGGATCGGCGCGAAGACCGCGACGACGCTCGAAGACCGGCTGTGAGCCGCCGTCGCGCCCGACTCGCCCGCGTCTCGCGGGCGTCCCGTGCGGGCGGACTCGTCAGTAGGCTCGCGATACGCTCGAAATCGGGCGACTACCTATCCCCGTCGAGGCCCGAGCGCCGATACGTGACCTACCGCACGACGGTCGGGTGGTCGCTCGTCAGCTCCGGCGGCGTCACGCTCCTGCTCGAGTTCCTCCCCTATCCGTCCCTCTACTGGGGACTCGGTCTGCTGGTCCTGGGCGCGTTCGTGTTCGCGACCCGGCGGTTCACTGACGGCGGACCGTCGTACGTGTTCGGAGCGAGACAGTCCGGGGCCGCCCGCACGCAGTCCCGGTCGGCCCCGGACACGCGTGTACTGCTCCGTATCGGTCCCGTACGCGCCGCCCGACCGGCTCTCCGGGTCAGACGCCGTCCACGGTCACGTCGGCGGGGTCGGCGTCGGTGACGGCCACGTCGAACGCGTCCACGGTACCGTCGCCGAGGTGCCACGAGGCGCCGTCCGGGACGTCCGCGCTCGCGGATTCGCTCGTGAAGTTGCAGACCCAGGTCAGGCCGCCGCGCCGCTGCAGGCGGACGCCGTCGGGGAGCGGGCCGGTGGTCGCGACGCCCGCGTCGTCGAGGACGTCCCCGACGAGCGCGTCGGCCAGGTCGTCCTCGGGCCAGACGCCGACGTAGGTGACCGCGCCGTCGCCGACGCCGTTGCGCGTGACGGCGGCCGACCCGGCGGCGGGGCCGGTCTCGTGCGTCGCGACGGCGTCCGCGGCGTCCGCGTCGAGCCACTCGCCCCACGTCCGGAACGCGTAGGACTCTCCGCGGTAGTCGACCCTGGGCTCGGCGTCGCCGCGGAACCCCTCGTACTGCTCGACGGTCGCGCCGACCGCGTCCGTCAGCGGGCCCGGCAGCGCCGGGCGGAGGCGGTTGTGCTCGTTCTTCACGCCCGAGCGGACGGTCACGAGCACCTCGCCGCCGTCGCGGGCGAACGCCTCGAGGCGGTCGGCGAGGTCGCCGTCGGCGAAGTAGAGCGTCGGGCCGACGACGGCGTCGTAATCGGCGAGGTCGGCGTCGATCGGGAGCACGTCGACCGCGACGCCGCGGCGGCGCAGGGCCGCGTAGTAGGTGAGCAGGTGGTCCCAGTAGTCGAAGTCGACCGAGGCCGGTTCGATCTCCAGGCCCCAGAGGTTCTCGTAGTCGTGCAGGAGGGCGACGCGCGCCTCGTTGCCTCGCTCGTCCGTCGCCTCGGCGAGCCCCGCCAGTTCGTCCGCGGCGCGAGTCGCGTCGCGGTAGCCGCGGTCGGGCGACCCGTCCTGGTTCCGGAGGCCGGCGTGGTACTGCTCCTGGCCCATGTCGCAGCGCTGCCAGCGGAAGTAACTCACCGTCTCGGCGCCGTAGGCGGCGGCGTGGTGCGCCCAGAGGGCCATCGCGCCCTCGCCGGGCTGGGTCGGATGGGGCGGCCAGTTCACGCCGCCGGGCTGTTGCTCCATCACCCAGAACTCCCCCTCCGCGGCGTCGCGGAAGACGGCGTGGTTGAAGCCCGTGAGGTCCGGGTCGCCGGCGCGCAGCTCGTCGGGCGAGGCCTCGCCCGGCGCGCGCTGGACGTGGCCGGTCGGGTAGGAGTCCCACGACACGAAGTCAAGATCCGCGCCGAGGTCGTAGGCGTCGACGGGGCCGAACAGGCTCATCTCGTTGTGCGTGACGAACCACTCGTCGTTCGCGCCGCGGAGGACCTCGCACTGCTCGCGGTTGAACTCGACCACGCTGTCGCTCGCGAAACGGTAGTAGTCGAGCACGCGCGCGGGGTGGTTCGCGGCGGCGGTCTCGCCGGGCGGGTCGACCTCGTGGAAGCCGGTGTACTCCTGGCTCCAGAAGGCGTTGCCCCACGACTCGTTCAGGTCGTCGATCCCGTCGTAGCGCTCGCGGAGCCACTCGCGGAAGGCGGTCGCGCAGTCCTCGCAGTAACACCGGACGGTGCCGTGACAGCCGTACTCGTTGTCGGTCTGCCAGCCGGCGACGGCGTCGTGGTCGGCGAACCGTTCGGCGAGCGCGGCGGTGATCCGCGCGCTCTCCCGGCGGTAGACGGGCGAGTTGAAACAGTAGTGGCGCCGACCGCCGAACTCGACGGTCGTGCCGTCCCGCCGTTCCGGCAGGACGCTCGGGTGCTCGTCGACCAGCCACTTCGGGGGCGTCGCGGTCGGCGTGCAGAGGACCGCCCGCATATCGTGCTCGCCGATCAGGTCGACCGCGTCCTCGAGCCAGTCGAGGTCGTAAGTCCCCGGTTCGGGCTCGTACCGCGACCACGCGAACTCGCCCATGCGGACGTACTCGATGCCCGCGGCCGCCATCTCCTCGACCTGCTCCGCCCACCGCTCTCGCGGCCAGTGCTCCGGGAAGTAACAGACGCCGATATTCATCGCTTACGGGGTTGCCGTGCGGTGACTAAACAGTTCCTTTCGGCCCGTCCACGTTTTCGGGATGTAGAGCGTCTACAAACGAATAGCGGTCGAATCAGAGGA
>JBDGSU010000114.1:0-25732 GCA_042217395.1 Halosimplex sp. | reverse complement strand
TGCGCTCGGAGTCGAGCGGGAAGTCGCCGCCGCGGACCTGCATGCTGCCGGTCTCGTCTTCGACCCACGAGCGGGCGCGCTCGACGCCCTTCCGGGAGATGCGCTCGGGCTGGCCGGCGACGACGAGCAGCGCCGTCTCGGCGTCGACGACGTTGGGGACGCTCGTCCCCGTCAGGAGGGCGTTGCGGGCGGTGGAGGTGATCGCGTTGACGTTCTCGCCGGCGTCCTCGCTGGCGGCGGCACTGGCGTACCCGAGCACGGCCATCCCGCCGGGGCGGAGGGTGTTGATGATCTCCGAGGAGTCGACGACGCTCTCGGCGATCTCGTCGACGGCCTCGATCTCGCCCGAGGCGAAGAGAAGCCCCAGCCGTTGTGCGATGTTGTCGTTTATCTCCTCGTAGCCCTCCTCCATCGACTCGCCGGCGGTGCGCCAGGCGTCGTTGTCGATCAGGAGCAGGGAGTCGGCCTCGCGGGCGACGGTCTTGAGCGAGCGACCGGCGTTGGCCTGGTAGATCGACCCCTCGTCGCGGCCGGGGAGGATGCCGACGACGTAGACGGGGATGTCGTGGATGCGCTTGAGCTCGCGAGCGAGCGCGGGGGCGCCGCCCGACCCGGTACCGCCGCCGAGGCCGGCGACGATGACGACGGCCTCGGCGTCGGTGGAGAGCTTCGCGTCGAGGCCGTCCATCACCTCCGTCGCCTCCTCCTGCATGATCTCGGCACCGAGTTCGTTGTCGCCGCCGACCCCGTGGCCCTTGACGCGGTCGCGGCCGATGAGCATCGTGTCGACGTCGAGGTTCCGGAGGTCCGCTTCGGCGGTGTTGACCGCCATGGCGCCCTGCACGGCGCCGAATCCCATGTCGTAGTCGTACTCGGCCAGCCGCTGGGTCACCTTCCCACCGGCCTGACCGACACCAATCAGGACGACCTTCATACCCCTACCCTCGGCGCAGTGGTTATTGAACGTTGGGACCGGACGAGGGTTCAAGTGCGATGGCGGGACGAACCCGTCCCATGTCCGAGAGCGATCTGGACGCGCGACTCGACGCGGTCGAACGAGCGCTGACCGACGGCGACGCCGACCTCGCGGAGCTGCGCGAGGCCAGCGAGGCGGCCGGCGACCTGCGCGACCTCGAGTCGCGTCTGGCCGACCTCGAATCGCGGGTCGACGAACTCGAGGCCGGGCTGCAGGCCGTCCGCGGCTACGCGGGAAACGTCCGCGCGGTCAACCGCGAGGTCGAACGCCGCGCCAGCGCCGCCCTCGCGAAGGCCGAGGCGCTCGAAACGGCCGTCGAAGACGACCGCAGGCGACCGGTCGATGGCACCCGCCCGACCGACGATCCATCGCCGGGCCCGTCCGCCCAGGGTCGGCATCCAGACGGAGAGGCCTCCCGATCGGGCGCCGGACGGCCCTCCGACCGGTCGACGACGCGAGCGTCTGCGCTCGACTCCGACGGTTCGGGCCCACGGGTCGGCCGAGAGGGGGATCCGATGGCGGCGGGCGTCGAGTCCGAGGCGAGGCGCCGGACGGGCGACCCGCTGGAGGCCCGCTCCGGCGACGCGTCGGAGGGCGAGTCGTCGAGCGAGCGATCGCGGGGGGATCGACGACGCGACGGACGAGGCGAGGACGCCACCGACGGGGGGTCACACTGGATCGACGACGCGAGCGCGGACGCCGACCCGGAGTCGGACGGGGCGGACAGCCAGACCGAGCAGTTCATCGAGCGCGTCAGGGACGCGCTGTAGCCCGTGGTTCGGGTCGCGTTCACCGTCGCGCTCCTCGTCGCGGTCGCCGGCGTCGTCGTCCCGGCGACCGAGTACGCGGGCGTCCGGCGCGCCGACGCGGCGGTCCGGGACGCCGTCGACAGGCTCGTCAGTGAGGCGCGCGCCCTCGCGGCCGGGAGCGACTCGCTGGGGCCGGACGCGGCGCCCGCGCGTCGCGTCCTCGCGCTCGACCTGCCCACCGACGGGTTCGCGAGCGCGGGCGTCGAGCGGTTCGCCGTCGGACCCCCGCCGAACGTCACCGGGACGCACCCGCCGCCCGCGAACCCGAGTGCGACCCGCTTCGCCTGGCGCGTCGCGGGCGGGACCGAACACGTGGTCGTCGTCGACGGCGTTCGGATCCGACCGGCGACCGGTCGACCGCTCCGTCCGTCCGGCGGTCGGACGCGGCTCGTCCTCGAACTCGTCGACGGTAGCGACGGGCCGGTCGTCCGCCTCCGGCGCGAAGGTTGAAGTACGAACCCGGGACCACCGGCGGCCATGCACGCGCTGCTGGATCGACTGCGCGGTGGCGAGACCGAGGGGTGCGGATGCGTCCCCGAGTTCGAGGGCGAGCGACTCGTCGTCGACGCGAGCGACTGCTCCGAGCGCGGCCGGCTCGAGTCGTCGGCCGACTGTCGCGAGCGGGTCGTTCGCGCGCTCGGAGAGCGGGACGTCGAGGCCGTGACGACGCGCGCCGACGGCGTCGTTCGGGCCTACGAAGGCGAGGCGGCGGCGCTGCTGGTCGCCGCGGGGCGGTTCGCCGACGCGGCCGCGTTCCGCGACGAGCGCCTGGCCGAGCGCGCGACGCGCGACCCGCTCGCGGCCGCCCGGGAGGCGACCGGTCGCGCCGGGGCCGTGAGCCGGATCGCCGCCGAGACCGGCCTCGCCGAGGGGGCGGCCAACGCGGGTAGCTACGATGACGCGCTCCGCCCGTTCGTCGGGCCGACGGTGAGTCGGTCCCGCGTGGCCGCGCGCCCGCCTTCGGACGCGCGACTCGTCTCCCGACGCGAACTCGACACCGGCGCCGTCGTTCGCGTCTACGAGCGACCCGCCGACGCGGTCCGAACGTACCACCTCGAGCCGGTCGAGGCGCGCTTCGACCCGTCCGAGACCGCCGTCCTCGCGGCCGCCTACGACCGACTGGCCGAGGGGGACGTGGCCGGCACCGAGCGGGGACCCGGTCGCGCGGTCCGATCGGTGGCCGACCCCGAGGATCCGGTCGAGGATCTGGTCGGGGTCCTGCGGAAACACGCGCGGGGGTACGGCGTCGTCGCGGATCTCTTCGCCGATCCGCGCGTCTCGGACGTCTTCGCGACGGCGCCGGTCGAGACCACGCGGCTCAGAGTCCGCGTCGACGGAGAACCGATGCGGACGAACGCCCGACTGACGCGCGACGGCGCGGCGGCGCTGGCCTCCCGGTTTCGCCGCGAGAGCGGACGCGCGTTCTCGGGCGCCGACCCGACGCTCGACGCCGCCGTCGACGCGGCCGGGCGTCGGGTCCGCGTGGCCGCGGTGACCGACCCGGTGAGCGACGGGACCGCCTTCGCGTTCCGCGCCGGCGACCGCGACGCGTGGACGCTCCCGGCGCTGGTCGCGAACGACACCGTCTCCGTCGACGGCGCCGCCGCGCTCTCGCTGGCGGTCGAACGCGGCGCGGCCGGGCTGGTCGCCGGGCCCCGCGGCGCGGGCAAGACGACCCTCCTGGGCGCGCTCCTCTGGGAGACGCCGCCCCGAACCCGCTGCGTCGTGATCGAAGACACCCCGGAACTCCCGGTCGACGCGCTCCGGTCGGGCGGGCGCGACGTGCAGGCGCTCCGGAGTTCGCTCGACGAATCCGGCCCGAGCCCGACCGAGGCGCTCCGGACCGCGCTCCGCCTGGGTAGCGGCGCGCTCGCGGTCGGCGAGATCCGGGGGGAAGAGGCGGGAACGCTCTACGAGGCGATGCGCGTCGGGGCGAACGACGGCGCCGTCCTCGGGACGATCCACGGCGACGGCGGCCGGGCGGTTCGCGAGCGGGTCGTCGCCGACCTGGGCGTCCCGGCGAGCTCGTTCGCCGCGACCGACTTCCTCGTCACGCTCGAGGCCGCCGAGACGCCCGACGGGACGCGGCGACGCGTCCGGTCGATCGAGGAGGTCGGGCGAACGAGCGACGGCGAATCGACCGACTCGGACGCCGTCGGCTTCGCGACACTCTACGAGCGGGCGGCGGAGGGGCTGGTCTCCACCGACCGGATCGAGCGGGGCAACAGCCGACTGGTCGCGTCGCTGGCGCGGCCGGACGAGAGCTACGCCGACCTGCGCGCGCGACTGACGGCCCGAGCCGACTGGCTGGACGACCTCGCGGCGACCGGCCGGACGGACCCGGCGGCGGTCGAACGAGCTCGCACCAGCCGGGTGGTCGCGTGACGAGCGACCGCGGACCCGCGACGGCGGGGGCGAAGGCCGCGACGAGCGCGGCCAGGAGTGAGACGGGGGTGTCCCAGCGCCTGGCGGCCATCGCCGTCCGACGGCTGGCGACGCTCCCGCCGTGGTCGCCCGAACCGGGCCCGGAGCTGGCGTCCGCGCTCGCGTTCCTCGACTGGGGCGTCGAGGGCGAGACGCTCCTGCGCGCGGGCGACGGGGCCGGGATCGTGGCGTTCGCGGCGGTCGCTGCGGTGGTCGTCCCGCTGGTCGGCGTCGGTCCCTTGCCGGTCGCCGCGGCGCTGCTCGTCGGCCTCGCCGTCACGGTCGTCGCCCGATACCTGCCCCGCTGGCTCGCGACCGCCCGGCGGACGCGAGCGCTCGGCAGCGCGCCCGAACTCGTCAGCGGCGTCGTCCTCCGGATGCGACTCGCGCCGACGACCGAGACCGCCGCCGCGTTCGCGGCCGACGCCGGCGACGGCCGGCTCGCCGCCAGTCTCGCGACTCACGTCCGACGGGCTCGCGGAACCGGTCGGTCGGGACTCGGCTCGTTCGCCGACGAGTGGGCGGACCGGTTCCCCGCGCTCCGGCGGGCGCTCACGCTCGTCGAGTCGGCGGGGTCGGCCCCCGCGGGCGAGCGCGACCGGGCGCTCGACGGCGCGCTCGCGGTGACGCTCGAGGGCACCCGCGAGACGATGGCCGAGTTCGCCGCGAGCGTCCAGGGGCCGGCGACCGCGCTCTACGCCTTCGGCGTGTTGCTCCCGCTGGCGCTGGTCGCGCTGCTCCCCACGGCGGGCACGGTCGGGCTGTCGGTCCCGCTGGTCGCCGTCGCGGTCGGCTACGACCTGGTCCTGCCGGCGGCGCTGCTCGCAGCGAGCGCGTGGCTGCTCGCCCGCCGGCCGGTCGCGTTCCCGCCCGCGCGGATCCCGCGTTCGCACCCCGAGGTTCCCGACCGCCGCTGGCCGGCGCCGGCGGCGGGTCTCCTCGCCGGCGCGCTCGCCTGGCCGGTCGTCGCTCGCCTCGCCGCGCCGTGGGCCGCTTCGGTTGCGGCGCCGGCGCTGGGAGTCGGCGCCGCATTCCTCGTCGCCTTCCGCCCGATGACCGCCGTCCGCGAGCGCGTCGACGCCGTCGAGGCGGGGCTGCCCGACGCCCTCTACCTCGTCGGTCGCGAGGTGGCGCGCGGCCGCTCGGTCGAGGCAGCGCTCGTCGACGCCGTGGCGTTGCTCGACGGCGAGACGGGCGAGGTGTTCGCCGACGCGGTCCGACAGCAGCGACAGGTCCGCGCGGGCGTCCGCGAGTCGTTCCTCGGCGATCACGGCGCCCTCGCGGCCGTCCCGAGCGAGCGCGCCCGGAGCACGGCGGAACTGCTGGCGGTCGCGGCCGGTGAGGGGCGGCCCGCCGGTCCGGCGGTCGTCGCGATGGCCGACCACCTCGACGACCTCCGCCGCGTCGAACGGGAGATCGGTCGCGACCTGGAGCGGGTCACGTCGACGCTGGCGAACACGGCGGCGGTCTTCGGCCCGCTCGTCGGCGGCGCGACCGTCACGCTCGCCGAGCAGATGAGTTCGGACGGCCCGCTCACCGCCGCCGTCTCGCCCGCGGCGCTCGGCGTCGCCGTCGGCGTCTACGTGACGCTCCTCGCCGCGATACTCACCGTTCTGGCGACCGGTCTCGAACGCGGTCTCGACCGGTCGCTGGTCGGCTATCGCGTGGGGCGCTCGCTCTGTCTCGCCGGCGGCGTGTTCGTCGCGGCGCTCGTCGGGACCGGGTGGCTGGTCTGAGCGTCCTGACCGTCCCGTCGACCGCGGGACCTCGAATTTAAATCGGAGGGGGCGACCAGGCCGACCCATGTACGACACCGCGGTAGAATCGACGTACGTCTGGCTGGGGCTGGCGGTCGTGAGCGCCGGCGTCCTCGGACTCGCGCTCCGGGTGCCGACCGCGCCGCCGCCGGACGCGACGGGCGCGGCGCGGACCGTCGACGAAGTCGCTGCGAGCCCCTACGAGGCGACCGCGAAACACCCGCTCGACGCTCGCCAGATCCGACTGAGCGCCCGCCGGCTCGGACTGCGCGGCCCGGGCGGCGACGCGCACGCGAGATTCGACTACGGGCCGGTCGTGCCGGCGGCGGGCGGTGACGGCGACCGCCTCCGCGCGGTCCTCCGCGGCGTCCCGCCCGACCGCGCGTTCCGGAGTTCGAGCGCGTTCGAGCGAGCGATCGGTCGGTCGACGACGCGCGAGCCGTCGTGGCGGCCGGCACCGGAGACGCTCGTCGTCAGGCGGGTCACCTGGGAGGGCGTGAATGCGACGCTCGTGGGGTGAGGGGCAAACCGAACCCCTCGCCGCGCTCGTCGCCGTACTCGTCGTGGCGCTCGCGCTCGCACTGTACGCCGGGGCGTTCGAGGCGAATCTGCCGGGACCGCTGGACCGCGACCGCGCCGAGGCCGCGGCCGACCGGATCGAACGCGCGGTGACCGCAGGCGGCGTCGCCCGACCCGGTCGACTGACGGCCGCGCTCGACCGCGGACCGAGCGGCTATCGCGTCAACGCGACGCTGACCGTCGGTGACCGGACCGAGCGAGCGGGGCCGGCGGCTCCGGCGACGGCCGATGCGGCGAGCCGGCGAGTGGGCGTTCGCCTGGAGCCGGGCCGGATCCGGCCCGGTCGGCTGGAGGTGCGCGTGTGGACCTGAGAGCCTCGAGCACCGCCTTCGACGCGGTGGTGTTCGTCCTGCTCGTCGGCGTCGCCGTCGCTACCGTCGCGGGCGTCCCTCCCAGAGGGGAGCCCGGCGGTGACCGCGTCGCCGAGGAGACCGCGGACGTGCTCGCGACGAGCACGACCCAGGTGACCCACACCCGGTCGGTTTCCGTGGAGACGACGGGCCTGCTCGCCGGCGAGCGGACGCAGACGGTCAGCGTGACGCGAACCGTCCGCGGCACCTACGCCGCCGTGCTCGCCGCGGCCGCAGTGGCCGACCCTCGGCTGGGCGGCGGGCGGCTGTTCGGGACGGGGTCGGAACTGCGGGCGGCGAGCCGCGGTGTGACCGAGCGCGTCCTGCACACGCGCGAGGCGAACGCGCAGGTCGCGGTCGCGTGGCGGCCGTACCCGAACGCGTCGCTGTCGTCGTCGTTCGGCGTCGGCGACCCACCGCCCCGGGACGTCGACGTGTCGGCGACGACGGTCACGGTCCCGAGCGGATTCCGGAACGCCTCTGCCCGGGCGCTGCGGGCGGCCCGAACTCGCGGGTTCGCCGGCGTCGCGAGCGCCGTCGCCCGGGGGGTCGTCGACGGGTGGTTCCCCCGACCGGCGACGCTGACCGCCTTCTACAGCGAGGGACCAGACCGGGCGCTCGTCGCTAACCGCTACCGTCGCGCGGCCGACGCCCTGTCGGTCGCTGTGGTGCCACCGCTCCGGCGGCGGGACGTCGAGGCGGCCGATCGACGCCTCGCGGACGCGCTGGCCCGCCGGCTCGAACCGGAGCTGCGGCGCCGGTACGACTCGCCGGAAGCCGCCGCTCGCGCGGTCAGCGTCCGTCAGGTGCGCCTCGTCGTGAGGACGTGGTCGCGGTGAGCCGACGCGGCTTCGAACTGGGGACCCGCGGTCGGGTGCCGTTCGCGCTCGTCGGGGTCCTGCTCGTCCTCTCGAGCGCGCTGTTTGCCAGCGCCGTCGACCGACCGCGGCCCGCGTCCGAACCGGCCGTCGATCTCGCCGTCGAACGGACGACCGCCGACGCCCGCGCGGCGGTCCGGAGCGCCGTCGTCGACGCGAGCGTCGCGGCGGCGAGCGACCCGGTCCTCGCACCGGCGAACAACGCGTGGGGCGACCTGCTCGACCCCGGGACCGCGTTCCGGGACGCCCTCAGGATACGGATCTACAGGGCCGCCCGAGCGCGACTCGGGGCCGTCGCGCGCACCCACCGCGGCGTCCGCGCGAACGTAACGCTGCCCGCGGCGCGGACTCCCGAAGCGCTCGCGGCGGCGATGGAACGGGTTCGCGTCGAACGCACGGGACCGGACGGCGCGAACCTCCGGGCGACGCTCGAGAACGTGACCGTGCGCGCGACGCGCGGCGGTCGGGTCGTCGGCGCCGAGCGGGTGTCGTTCACGGTCGTCGTCGCGACGCCGGTGCTCGCCGTCCACGACCGGGTCGAGCGGTTCCAGGAGCGGCTGACGGCCGGGGTCGCGAAACCGGGGCTGGGACAGCGCCTGACCGCCCGGCTCTACGCCGTTGCGTGGGCGCGGGGATACGCCCAGTATGGCGGCGCACCGATCGACAACGTCGTCGCGAACCGCTACGTCGAACTCGTGACGAACGGCGGGGTCCTCGGGGTCCAGCGGTCCGTGTTCGGCCGGAGCGACCCGGACGGTCGGCGCGCGCTCGCGACGGCGACTGCCGCGGTCGGGCTCTCCGAGGTCCTCTCGGCTGGGGGAACCGGCGACCCGGGCGTCGACGCCCTGCTCCAGCAGCGGCTCACCGCGGCGCGGTCGCCGACCGAACGCGCGGGACTACCGGGCGTCGCCCGAACCGGGAGCGAGGCGCCGGCTCCCAACGAGACGGTCGACGTGGCGGTCGGGCTCTCGGCCGACCGGGCGTTCCGCGAACTGCTCCGCGACGGCGCGATCAATCGGACGATCGATTCGGTCTACAGCGCCCGGGTCCGGACGCTCGCGTCGGTCGACCGGGCCGACGGTGGGGCGCCGCCTCGACCCGAACCGCCGGCCGGCGACGGCTGGACGCTCAGAGCGGAGACGAACGCGACGACGGTCATCGGCGTCTCGAACGCGACGGGTGGACCCGACGTCTCCGTCCCGGACGGCTACCACCGGCTCGCGACCTACACCCGGACGGTCGACGTGCGACACGAGCGGCGGGCCGTCTGGGTCCGCAACGCGTCGGTCGACGAGACGACGCGAACGCGCACGGAGACGAAGCGAGTGACCGTGGCCGTGGTCGGTCGCCACGCCGTCTCGCCGTACGCGCCCGACCGGCCGATCCCGTCGGTCCACGAGCGCGGCGGGCCGTTCGACGGCCCGAACCTCGCCGACGTGGCGATGGGGGCGCGACGGGCGGTCGTAGCCCCGGCCGGCGGTCCGGACGGCCTCGCGAGAACCGCCGCGACGGGCTCGCTCGACGACTCGCCCGAGACCGTCCACGGCGAGTGGCCCGACGAGATGTCGCCGTGGATCTATCGCGGGCTCGTTGATCTCCGGAAAACCGTTCGAAACGAGTCGGTGTCCGTCTCGCGCGGTCGGCTGGGGACCCACGAGGCGAGGCCGGCGACGGAACTGGCGGCGAGGCTTCGCGACCGTCGGTCGGCGCTCGTCGACGCGCCCGAGACCTACGGGAGCGTCGCGGCGAAGGCCCGCGCGGCGGTCCGCGGTCGATACCTGGATCTGGTACTCGACCGGCTGGCCGAGCGGGCGGCGGACCGCTCGAAGCGCGAGAGGTCGCTCGCGGACGCGCTCGAACGGGTCGACGGTCCCTCGCTGTCGCGGTTGCGAACGAGTTACGACGCCCGGCGAGCGAGCGAACGCGGTTCGGACGGCGGGGGTGGGTCCACGGCGGCGGGCCACGTCGGGACCGACCGCTCGGGCGGGCTCGAGTTCCACGTCGACGGCGCGCCGCCGTACCTGACGACGGCGGCGGTCGAAGCGGGGCAGGTCGCGGCCGTCGAGGGCGACGACGCGCCCACCCATCCGCTCACCGCGCGCAACGTCGACTACGT
This sequence comes from Halosimplex sp., assembly GCA_042217395.1. GTDB lineage: Archaea > Halobacteriota > Halobacteria > Halobacteriales > Haloarculaceae > Halosimplex. Next base: position 15,843 of record JBDGSU010000114.1, on the reverse strand, counting down.
CACGGTTCCCTACGGCGACGCGACGGAGGCGGTGCTGACCGCGCTACTGCCCGGCGGGTCGAGCCGGAAGCGCCGACTGGTGACTGCGGCGCGGGCGCTGCGGGCCGCGAACGCGACGCTCGACCACCGCCCGAACGCCACCGTCGAGGAGCGCCGGGACCGACTCGCCGAGGAGGTGGACTCGACGGTCGAGTCCGTCCGCGGGGAGCTGTCGTCGGCCCTGCGAGAGCGGGCCGTGGGTAACTCCTCGGCCCAGCGCGAACGGGTCGTCGACGAGGTCCTCTCGCGCTGGGACTCGCTGGACGCGCGAGCGCTCGCGCTCTCGAACGGATCGGTCGTCGCCCCGCTCGTCGCCGCCGCCGAGGAGCGGGCGGCCGGCGACGGCTGGTCGGTCAGACGGCGCGACCGGATCCGGCTCCGGCTTCGGACGGCGCTGTACGACGCGCTCGAGGCGAAACGGGGGAAGGTGTCGGGCCCGGCGGTGACGGGCGCGACCGCCCGCGTCAAAGACGCGGTCCGCGAGCGCGTCCGCTCGGAGGTGTCCGGCGTCTTCGAGAAGCGGTTCAACGAGTCGGTCGCGGAGATCCCGGCGGGGCTCCCGCTGGCGCCGCCGCTGGGCGAATGGGTCGCAACGATGAACGTCTGGTCGGTGACGGTTCGCGGGCAGTACGCCCGCTTCGCCGTCGAGACGCCGCGACGGACGCCCGGCGCGGGCGACGCGTCGTTACAGTACGTTCGCGACGGGGAAAACGCCACGCTCGACCTCGACGGCGACGGCGAATCGGAGATCCTCGGTCGCGCGTCGCGCGTCACCTTCACCGCCCGGACGGCGGTGGTCGTCGTGGTGCCGGCGGGAGGGACCGGCGTCGGCGACGTCGACGGCGTCGCGATCGAGGAGTCGCAGGGCTGGCCGATCCCCGGTCCCGACGACCGGACGCGCCCGTGGACCGGCGAGCGATACCCGCTGAACGCGACGGACCAGGGGTGACGGGAGATGGCGGGCCCGGAGTCTCCCCTGACCGGAATCCGGTCGATCCGGCTCGTGGATGTCGGTCCGACTCCAGTCAGTAGACCGGAGCGGTGGCCGTCGATCCGGTTCGGGTCGGGAGCCGACCCGAGAGTGACAGTGACTTGTAGGCCGACCACGAATCGGGGGTATGCTCAGAGACGAGTTCGACTCCGCGGGCGAGATCTCCGCCGAGGAGTTGCGTGGCGCCTACGGCCGCGTGCTGGCCGAGACGGTCGAGCGGGTGGGCGTCGAGACGGCCTCGGAGCGGTCGGGCGTCGCCGAGGACGTCCTCGAGGCGATCGCGGCCGGCGAGCGACCGGAGCTGACGCTGGAGGCCGCCGCGGCCGTCCTCGCTGCCGACCCGGAGCGCCCCGACGGCGAGACCATCGAGATGGAGGCGCTGGATATCCTCATGATGGGGATGACGACCGCCGTCGTCGACGTCGACGCGGTCGCGACGGGGCTGAACGACGAGATGGGTCCCAAGGAGATCCAGCAGAAGGTGGAGGGCCGGTACCCGATCACGCTCTCGGAGTACGCCGCCATCCACCACTTTCTCGAGTCGAAGTGATGCGCGTCGCCGTCCTCGGCTGTGGCTACGTCGGCCTCGAACTCGGTCGCCAGCTCGCCGCCGACCACGACGCCGTGGGAGTGCGCCGCTCGGCCGACGGCGTCGACCGGATCGAGGCCGCCGGGCTCTCGGGCGTTCGGGCGGACGTGACCGACGCCGACGCGCTCGAGGCGGTACCCGACGCCGACGCCGTCGTCTTCGCGGCCAGCAGCGGCGGCCGCGGCGCCGAGGCGGCTCGCGAGGTGTACGTCGACGGCCTCGCGACGGCGATCGACCACTTCTGCGCCCGCTCCGACCCGCCCGACCGCGTCGTGTACACATCGAGCACGGGCGTGTACGGCGACCACGGCGGCGAGGCCGTCGACGAGGCGACGCCGATCGAGCCGACGACGCCCAAGACCGAGGTGCTCGCCGAGGCCGAGCGGATCGCCCTCGAGCGGCCCGACGAGCGCGGCGTCGACGGAACGGTCGCCCGCTACGCGGGCCTCTACGGCCCGGACCGCTACCGGCTGGAGCGATACGTCGAGGGGCCGGTGACGGAGGGGTATCTGAACATGGTCCACCGCGACGACGCGGCCGGCGCGGTCCGCTACCTGCTGGAGTCGGACCTAGCGCGCGACGAGGTCGTCAACGTCGTCGACGACGAACCCGTCTCGAAGTGGGCGTTCGCCGACTGGCTCGCCGAGCAGTGCGGCGAGCCCGCACCTCCAAAGCGGACGATCGCCGACCGCCTCGCCGATCCGGACCTCTCGGAGGCGGCCGAGCGACGCCTGCGGACGAGCAAGCGCGTCTCGAACGAGCGACTGCGCGGGCTGGGCTACGAGTTCACCTACCCGACCTACCGGGAGGGGTACCGCGCGGCGATCGACGCGTATCCGGGGGACCGCGACGGGGTGGGCGCGACGGACACCGGCGGCGGTGGGGCCGACGAGGAGTGACCGGGATGGCGGCGAGTCCTCGCGGCTTGCGGTTCGGTGGATCGGGCGATATCGGCCGATGGAAGCCGTTTATCCGGACGTTTGTCGGCGTGTGCGACAGTGAGAAACTACTTGAGCCTCGAAGGCGACAGCCCGGGTATGCCACACGCAGCCGCGGGTGGCGTCGGGGGCGTCGCGATCGGTATCGCGGCGCCCTCCGACGCCGCCGCGGCGGTCGCCGAGCAGGACCCGCTCGTCCTGGCGGCCGCCGTCGTCGGCTTGCTCGCCGTGCTCGTCGCGCTCTGGTGGGGGATCCGCCGCCTCCGGAGCACGCCCGGCGAGCAGTTCGTCAACCGGCTCGCGAACCACGACGACGTCGCCGTCCTGATGCACCCCAACCCCGATCCCGACGCGATGGCCTCGGCGCTCGCGGTCGCCGAGTTCGCCGACGAGGCCGGGGTCGACACCGCCCTCCAGTACCCCGGCGAGATCCGCCACCAGGAGAACCGCGCCTTCGAGACCGTCCTCGACCTGGACTTCGAACAGGTCGACACCGCGGGCGACATCGCCTCCGAGAACGTCGTCCTCGTCGACCACAACGAACCCCGCGGGTTCGCCGGCGCCGAAGGGATCGACCCGGTCGCCGTCGTCGACCACCACCCCGGCGACGGCACCGGCACCGCCTTCACCGACGTCCGCCCCGACCACGGTTCCTGCGCGAGCATCCTCTCGGAGTACTTCGAACAGCAGGACTGGGTGCCCCACTCGCCCGAGGAGGAGGCCGCGCTCGACGGCGATAGCACGCGCGCGCTCTCCTCGGAGACGGCGACCGGCCTCCTCTACGGGATCCAGTCGGACACCAAACACCTCACCAAGGGCTGCTCGGAGGCGGAGTTCTCCGCCTCGGCGTACCTCTACGACGGCATCGACGAGGACCGCCTCGACCGCATCGCCAACCCGCAGGTCGACGCGGAGGTGCTCGACGTCAAGGCCCGCGCGATAAACCGGCGGTCCGTCCGCAACGCCTTCGCCGTCAGCGACGTCGGCGAGGTGTCCAACGCCGACGCCATCCCCCAGGCCGCCGACGAACTGACCCGCCTGGAGGGCGTGACCGCCGTGGTCGTCATGGGACAGAAGGACGGCACGCTGCACCTCTCGGGCCGCTCGCGCGACGACCGCGTCCACATGGGCAAGACGCTCCGCGCCGTCGTCGAGGACATCCCCATGGGCAACGCCGGCGGCCACGCCCGCATGGGCGGCGGGCAGCTGTCGATCGATCACATGGAGGGGCTCGGCCCGGGCGACGGGCTCGACCGACAGGAGTTCGTCGAGCGACTGTTCGACGCCATGGCCGGCGAGATCTGACCGGTCGCGGTCACCGTCCACCCCTTCGGCGCCCGCTCGCGGAACCGCACCGTCACTCGTCCACGTCGTCGAGCGCCCGCGCCGACGCGTCGCGGACCGCGTCGGGGTCGAGATCCGTCTCCGCCCAGGCGGGCAGCCGCTCGTCGCCCTCGGGCGGCCGGATCGACTCGGCGTATGCGTCGACCTGTTCGCGTTCGGCGGCGGGGTCGTACTCCAGCCCGTTGAACGCGGCGTCGGCGGCGTACCGGTCGACGAACCGGCGCGCCGCGGTCCGGTAGCGCTCGCGCAGGGCCGCGTAGTCGACGTCGACGCCGTGGTTGGCGAGCGCCCGGAAGAGCGCTGCGGCGACCTCGTCGGCCATGTCCGAGAGGCCGCCCCGGCCGCCGACGGCGCGGTGGTCGTGCTCGTGGATGCCCAGGTCGACCTGCGCGGTGCCGTCGAACCCCGCCTCCCGGTAGGCGTCGCCGAGCGTGGCGACCTCCAGTCCCCAGCCCCGCGGCGGTCGCAGGCGCCGGGCGAGGTCGCTCGTCGCCGCGAACTCGCCGGCGAGCGCGTAGCGGAACGCGCCGAGGTAGTCGACGAGGGGGTCGTCGCGGGTCTCGGCGAGCGCCGCGACGACCGGTTCGTAGAACAGCCGGCAGAGCCGGCCGTACAGGCGGCCGTTCTCGACGCGGGCGTAGTACCCCTTGACGAACGAGTAGTCGCCGGCGAGCGGGGAGCACAGGCGGGGGACGTGTTCGGGGCCGTAGGTGGTCGCGTCGGCGTCGTGGACGGCGACCAGGTCCTCGCGGGCGGCGGCGACGCCGAGCGCGAGCCAGACGTCGCGGCCCTTCCCCGCGACCCCGTTCAGGCCGTGCTCGCCGAGCACGGAGCGGACGGCGGGCGCGTTGCACCACAGCAGGTCGGCGTCGACCCCGGTCGAGGCCACCCACTCGCGGACCGCGTCGACCGTCGCCCCGTCGGCGCGGAGGGCGATCACGACCGACGAGGGGTCGACCTCGCCGAGCGTCGAGAGCACGCGCTCGGCGGCGAGGCTGGCGTGGTCGCGGTCGGTCAGCGGGACGACCACGGCCGCGCGGTCGAGCGGCGCCGCGGGGCGGGCGTCGCCGTAGTCGTGCAGCGTCGCCACCCGTTCCTGGACGTACTCCATCGACGCCGGCTAGCGACTCGACGCCCATATAGCCCGCTATTACCGACCGGGCGCGGGTCGACCCGGCGGTCGGCTCGCCCGCCGGTGCGCGGTCGCGTCCCCGTCGCCACACCGATCGATCGTCGAACCTCACCGAGACCGGGCCAACCGGGTGGCCGTCGGATCGCGCCCGGACTCGCGGGGGAGCGGTGCATGGGGTTTTTGAGAGTCCGTGTCGTACCCCCGGAGTATGAAATCGGTCAGGAAGGGGCTGCGGTCCGGCGAGATCGAGAAAGACGTCTACGAGCGACTCGCCTGCAGCGACTGCGGCGAGGAGCTCTCGACCGAGAACGACCCCGACGAGATCGGCACCGTCCGGGTCTGCCCCGAGTGCGGCGAGAAGTGGAAGAAGGTCGGCTGAGCGGCGAAGGTACCGACCGACACGCGGACAGAGACCCGACGCCCCTCGCGACCTCGACTTCCGCGTTCTCCTCGATTCACTCGAAGACGGCGTCGAACGAGTCGGCGCCCAGCGGCGGGAAGGTCCCGGCGGCGACGTTCTCCGCGACGTGGTCGGGCGACCCCATCCCGACCAGCGAACAGGTCACCCCCGGTGCGCTCCGGGCGAAGTTGATCGCCCGCTGGGCGCTCGTCTCGCCCTCGACCCGCTCGGCGACGTCCTCGGGGAGCCCCGCCGAGGCGAGTTTCCCCTGCGCGAGCGACGCGCTCGTGAAGACGTTCAGCCCCGCGTCGTGTGCGAACCACAGCGTCGACTTGGTGCCGTCGGCCCCCTCCTGGGCCTCGACGGTGAACGCGTCGGCCATCACGACGTTGAACGGCAGCTGGATCGCCCGAAGGTGCGTCGCCGCGTTCTCCGCGCGCTTGGCCGCCGCGCGCGCCCGCGAGACGACCTCCGACAGCGAGAGGTAGCTCTCGTCCGCGGCCGGTACCCGGAAGGCCTCCCACGTCGCCAGCCCGTACTGACGGATGTCGCCCGCCGCCGCCCGCTCTTCCAGCAGCGTGAACGTCTCCTCCAGCAGGTCGTACACCTCCTCGGCCGATCGCTCGGCGAGCTGCGTCTCGGGGTTGTGGACGTAGTAGAGGTCGATCGTGTCCAGGCCGAGGTTGGCGAGCGAGCGGTCGAGCTGGTCGTCGACGTACTCGGGGGCGATGCAGTGCTGGCCGGCGACGAGGTCGTCGGCGTCGACGATCCCGGTGTCGACGTACTCGCGGTGGATCCACTGACCAGGATTCTCGGGCCGCTCGCCGTCGAAGGGGACGAACCCGCCCTTCGTCGCGACGAGGACGGCCTCGCGGTCGACGTCGGCGTCTCCGATGGCCTCGCCGACGACGCGCTCGCTGCGCTGGTCGCGGTAGTTGATCGCCGTGTCGACGACGTTGACCCCCGACTCCAGCGCCTCGACGATCGCCTCGCGGTAGGCGTCGTCGACCTCGTCGGTCGGGTCGCCGAGGTAGGTTCCGACGCCGACGCTCGAGACGACGCCCTCGCCGAACCGACGGAAGTACGTGCGGGCGAACTCGTCGCCGAACTCGTCGCGGTACGCCCACGTCGCGTCCCTGGTGACCATACCCGGCGTTCGGTCCCGGCGGTGAAAAGCGTGTTATCTCGGCGGCGACGGGCTTCTTTGGACGGAACCCGAGGAGTGACGTGCGGTGGCGCGCGCTGTCGCGGCGTTCATGCCGCGACAGCACCGTGCGAGGGATGAGTAACGCAGGAGCGAAGCGACGAGTAACGCAATCGGCTGGGGAGGTATGTGGCCCATGGCGGCGCTGTGCGGGGCCGTCGTGGTTCCTGGTGGACTGAAAGGGCGAGGCGCGCTCGCGGTGAGCGAAGCGAACGGAGTCGCCTGAGCGGGCCACTATTCGAGGGAGCGAAGTCGTTCGAAAGAGCGCGAAGCGCTCTTTCGTGATGAGCGCGGGACTCTGCGAGTCCCGCGAACCTGCGAACGGGCGCTTTGCGCCCGTGAGCAGATGACGAGAGAGCTTCGCTCTCTCGAACCACGACCGAGAATATCCCGGTCAGCGACCGCGAGTGCGAGGCCGACCGGAGGGAGGCCTCGTCAACGCGAACGGGGAGCGGAGCGACCCGTGAGCGAGCGCGTCGAGGGCTTTCAACGCTGGCCGTCGATTGCGGTCAAAACGACTGCTAGCGAGCGCGTCGAGGGCTTTCGGCGGCTGTCGGTTCCCGAGGTCAGAGTCACACCACAGATCGAATTCAGTCGTCCAGATGGTCGGCCATCCACGCGAACTGCTCGTCGACCATGCGCCGGCCGGCGTCGGTGAGCGCGTACTCGTCGTGGATGCCCGCCTCGCGGAGTTCGAGGTGGCCGTTCTCGACGAGGGTGTCGAGCGCGCCGTAGAACGACTTGGGTTCGATCCGCTGGTCGTAGTGCGATTCCAGTCGCGACTTGAGCGCCTGGCCGTGGAGCGGTCCCTCCCCGGCGAGGATGATACAGACGTCCCGGCGGCGCCCGCTCTGGAGCCACTTGGTCATGGACGGTCTCTGGCGGCGGCGTGGCTCGACTCTTGCGGTTCGCGACGCCGGATCGCGAGGCCCGCGCCGCCGCTCGACCCGACCGGCGATCGAAGCCTACGACTACCAGCGGTCCCGACTGTCGGCAATGAGCGAGGACACCGCGACGAGCGAGGGGATCACGGCCCGCTACGAGGAGACCGAGACCGAGCGGCTGCTGACCTTCGAGCGCGACGGCCGGACGGCCGCAGTCGCCCAGAACGTCGAGGGGTACGCGATGCTGAAGGTGCGCCCGAGCGCCGACGGCGACGAACTCGAACGGTACTACGGGTTCGACATGGCGCTCGACCACGCGGCGGAACTGCTCGGCGTCCCAGCCCACGACCTGCCGGTGCCCGAGGCCGCCGCGGACATGGGGATGTAGGCGGACCGGGGCGTCCACACGCAGTCCGTCGGTTCGCTCGCCGGTCGTCCGCTCGGTTCACGCGTGAACGCGCGCCTTTTACCCGCTGGAGTCCCTACGGCTATCCGATGACTCACCCACGCGTCACCGGCGTCGGGTTGACCCACTTCGGGGAGCACTCCGAGCGGACGGGCCGGGACATGTTCGCCGAGGCGGGGCTGGCCGCCCTCGACGACTCGGGGGTCGACCCCGAGGACGTGGAGGCGCTGTTCTACGGCAACTTCATGGGCGAACTCGCCGAACACCAGGGTCACCAGGCGCCGCTGATGGCCGAGGCCGTCGGGCTGGACGTGCCCGCGACGCGCTTCGAGGCCGCCTGCGCCTCCAGCGGCGCGGCGGTCCGCGAGGCGGTCACGCGGCTCCGGTCGGGCGAGGCGGACGTGATCCTCGTCGGCGGCAGCGAGCGCATGACCAACGTCGGGACCGCGGGCGCGACCGACGCGCTGTCGATCGCCGCCGACGACCTCTACGAGATCCGCGCCGGGATGACGTTCCCGGCCGCCTACGCGCTGATGGCCCGCGCCTACTTCCGGGAGTACGGCGGGACGCGCGAGGACCTGGCGGCGATCGCCGTGAAGAACCACGACCACGCGATGCCCAACGAGTACGCGCAACTGCGCAAGGAGATCACAGTCGAGGACGCCCTGGAGGCGCCGATGGTCGCCGAACCGCTCGGGCTCTACGACGCCTGCCCGATCACCGACGGCGCGAGCGCGGTCGTCCTCACGAGCGCCGAGTACGCCGCGGAGCACGGACTCGACGCCCCGGTCGCGATCACGGGGACCGGGCAGGGAGGCGACCGAATGGCGCTTTCCGATCGCCATCACCTCGCCCGGTCGCCGGCCGCGGACAAGGCCGCCGACGAGGCCTACGAGGACGCCGGCGTCGGGCCAGCGGACGTCGACGTCGCCGAGGTCCACGACTGTTTCACCATCGCCGAAGTGCTCGCCATCGAGTCGCTCGGGCTCTACGAGCCGGGTGAGGGCATCTCGGCGGCGCGCGAGGGGGAGACCCACGCGACCGGGGAGATGCCCGTGAACCTCTCGGGCGGGCTGAAGGCGAAGGGCCACCCGGTCGGCGCGACGGGCGTCGCCCAGGTGGTCTCACTGACGAAAGTCCTGCGGGGCGAGTCCTCGTGGTCCGACGACGTCGGCGACGCCCGCGTCGGCGTCGCGCACAACGCCGGCGGGACCGTCGCGAGCTGTACCGTCCACGTCCTCGAGACGATGGAGGCGGGATCATGAGCGACAACGCGCGCGACGGCGCGTACGACGACCTGCTCGACGCGATCGAGGCGGGCGAGGGGTACTACCTCGAGTGCGAGAACGGTCACGGCTGGCTGCCCCCGCGGCGGGTCTGCCCGGAGTGTCGCAGCCGCGACCTGACCGAGACGCCCCTGCCCGACTCGGGCGAGGTCGCGACGTTCACGACCGTCGCCGTCGCGACGCCGCAGTTCAGCGCCGACACGCCGTACGTCACCGCCATCGTCGACTACGGCCCGGTCCGCGTGACCGGCCTGCTCCGGGACGTCGACCCCGAGGACGTCGCGGTCGGGATGCCCGTCGGGATCGGCATCGGGGAGCGCGAGACCACCGGCGACCGCGCCATCGTCTTCCGGCCGCGGTAACGACTTTCGCGGCCCGATGTCGGTCGCCTGACGGGCGAGACCGCCGCGGCTACGCCGTCGGTGTTCCCGTCGCTTCCGTCCGGACGCACCGGTTGTCGTTCTCGTATCTGTCGCCGCCGGCTTCGATCGCGACGAGTTTCCCGTCGGGGCCTGCCCGCACCTTGCTGTCTCCGGTGAGCGTCACGGTCGTCGTCCGGGACTCACCGGTACTCGGGTCGACGACGACCTTCGTCGCAGTGAGCGGATAGACGGCGTCGTCGGCCTCGATCCGGGCGTTACCGCACCCGCGGAACTCGACGCGCCGGATCTCCGGCTGGACGCAGGTCACCCCCGCGGACCGCTCGACCGTCGCGGTCGCGGTCCCGTCCGAGACGGAGACTGTCACGGTGACGGTGCCGCTCCCGGGAGATCGACAGGACATTCGGACCGGGAGCGGTCCGGACGCCCCGTCGACATCGGCCGGCGTCGCCGTCGCGACCGTCAGATACGCCCCACTGGTCGAGACCGATTCGAGTACGGCGTCGCCGGGAAACCGGTCGGTCAACCGAACAACCGTGATCGGGTTACCGTCGACGTATCCCTGGGTACGGAGGGTCTCGACGCCGAGATACGCGTTCGCGTCGCCCACGACCGCGAGGTCGACGGTACGGTCTGCAGTGACACCGCTGTACCCACCGCTCCCGAACGCCAGCGCTGGCGTCAACGCGACCATCGTCGTCAGCAGGAGCACCTGTCGTCGGCGCATGCTACTCCCTCCTGAGTTCGGGAGGCTTCTCATCGGAACCGACCAGATGCCGATTCCGGTAGTAGCGATGATGCGCGACGGCCGAAACGAACAGCGCCACGGCGAGGAATACGCCGGCCGCGAGGTCCGGGAACAGGGAGAACGGCCCGATATCGAGCCAGGCAACTGTGACGGCGACCAGCCCGACGGCGCCGAGCCCGAAGTAGTACTCGCTCCATCTGATCTCCTTCTCCGGAACGAGTTCGAGGTAGACGTCCAAGTGCTCGGCCTGGTCGGTCAGGGACACCTCGCCGCGGTCTTCGTCGACCAGCCCGGTGGACTCGAGTTCCGGTAGATGCGTCTGCTTGAGCGCGTTGTACACGCGCCTTCGCTGCGTCGAGGTGACCTCCTCGACGGAGACGCCGTTCTCCCACGCGGCGACTTGCGTCGCGAGGTCGCCCACGTCCACCGGCCCCCGGTCGCGTTTGAGGTGATGGATCGCGAAGCGGCGGCGCTGGTTCCGGAGCACGTGAAACAGCTCGTCGCGGTCCGGTCTGGGATTCGAATCGGGTTCCGCACCCTCCGGTACTTTATCGTTCGATCGCGGTCGTGATGCTGTACCCATTTTTCCACCCACGTTGTCTGATATCCGAGATCATGTTGTCGCGTAGCGATTCGAGAGAGTCGGGGGTATTCGTGGATCCGCACTGCTCAAGCCCACGCCACTCGTCGATTCGTTTCGTGTTAAAATGGATGGTCGGTTTACATTTTGGATCGAACGGTAAACCGCACATAACCCGCATTATACTTCTACTTCCGATAGCAACGATCCCGCTTGTGGCCGCCGCTGGCATCGATTGTAAACCCACAACGGCAGGGATCACAGGGGCACAACGAGTCCCATCCGTTCCGCCAAGCGACTCATGTAAAGGTGGGTACGGCCCGCTGGTTCCAGACACACCCGCGGTGGGTGTGAGCACGAGTCTCCGCGTCGGATCCGGCGCGGAGCGAGCGTGCCCAACCAAGGTGACAACAAATGGTGAAACGACGGAAAGTTCTGCTCGGTATGGGATCGCTCGCCGCCGGCTCGGCGGCCGCAATGGGTACCGGTGCGTTCAACTTCGCGAACGTCGAACGCGGCGTCAGCATCGACGTCGTCGACGACGCCAATGCCTTCCTGGCGCTCGAGGACGAGAGCGACTACGCCGACGGCTCGGGTAACCAGCTATCGCTCACGTTCGACAACAACGCAGGCGTGACCGGATCTGGTGTGAACGAGGACTCGGACTACTCGTTCACCGGTGTCTTCAGCATCACGAACCAGGGGTCGCAGTCGGTCGGCGTCTGGATCGAGGACGACGACTCCAGCGACGCCGTGGAGTGGTACGGCACCGATACCGACGGGGCCTCGGACTTCACCACCTCGATCGAAGGGTCGGGCAACGCATACGCGATCGATTCCGGCGAGACGGTGTACGTCAACGTCATCATCCTGCTCCGGAACAACACCTCATCGGATCTTCCTGACACGATCAACATCAAGGCAGACGCGTCTGCGGGTAACTGATCCGCATCAGTTGACCACCCATGCAACGGCGTCGCTTTCTAACCGTTCTCGGCGGGCTGACCGGCGCGGGGAGCCTTGCGGTCGGCTCCGGCGCCTTCAACTTCGCCAACGTCGAGCGGTCGGTGTCCGTCCGCGTCGCCGACGACCGCGAAGCGTTCCTCGCACTGACCCAGCGGGGCTCGGGGGAACGGTCCGAGGTGGACGGATACCCGGACACGCTGGAGTTCAACATCCCAGGCGACGACGAGGACGAGTATCCCGGCGGAAACCCGACCAACCCCGGCGGGGTCGGGACCGATTCGGTCTATCGCTTCGCGCACGACGCGGCGGGCGACGAGCGGGGCCTGTTCGGGATCACGAATCAGGGGACTCGGCCCGTCGAGGTCTACGGTACCCAGCCCGTGACCAGCGGCGTCCCCTCAGTTCGGATCTTCGACGTAGACACAGGCCGGTTCCTGACCCAGAGTAGCCCCTCCGATCCGTTAGGGGTCGGCGACCAGTTGCTCTGCGGGCTGGAGATCGACTCCCACGGCGTCTCCGTTCGGACTGACGAGTACGACGTCTCCCTGGTGATACACGCTGTCGCGACCGGGACGGACTGACCCCTCCGCATGAGGCAGGCCCCGCGAGACCGGGCTTTCTCGAACCTCTGCGACTCGCGGGAGCTGTTGGCTCCACATCCGTTCTCGCGGGTTCGGCTAGCTGCAGATCCGCCGTTACCGACGTCTCTGTGTCCAGATCCGAACGCTACAATTATATGACATCACTACGAATTGAACTGTATGGACCGGTGGGGCGCTCTCGGGACGCTACTGGAGGTCGCGGCGGTTCTCTTTCTCGTCGCGATGGTCGCCGGGCAACTGCTCGGCCAGCCGGTACTTCTGGGCTACGTCGAGACCGGGAGTATGCAGCCCACGCTGGATCCGGGCGACGGGTTCGTCGCGGTGCCGGCGGCGCTGGCGGGTCCGGTCGAGCGCGGCGACGTGATAACCTTCCGCGCAGAGGAGCTCCACGGGGGCGGACTTACCACTCATCGGGTCGTCGAGGTCACCGATCGCGGCTACATCACGCGGGGAGACAACAATCCGTTCCCCGACCAAGACGGCGACGAACCGCCGGTCCGCGACGCGCAGGTCGTCGCGGTTACGTGGCAGCCCGGCGGGCAGGTCATCTCGATCCCTGGCGTCGGAGCGGTCGTCTCGGGGACGCAGGGGGCATTGCGGTCGGGACAGAGAACGCTCGCTCGAGTGACCGGCCTCGAGTCGCTGGTCGGAACGCTGGGATTGGCCTACCTGTTGGTGGGACTGACAGTCACCGCGTACGTGGCGGACGTCGCGCTCGGGTCCGATCGAGAGCGAGCGCGGCGCCGCGACGATAGTCGAGACACAGGTTTGGACGCGCGGCTGGTCGTCGCGGTGTTCGCCGCGGCACTGGTCGTCGCGGCGACCGCGGCGATGGCGGTCCCGTCGGGTGCGAAGGAGTTCGGGATCGTGAGCTCGGAGACTGACGCGTCGGGCCCCGGAGTCATCCATCGAGGTACGAATGAGTCAATCGATTATGCGCTCGGTAACGGGGGTCTGATACCGGTCGTCACCTACCTCGAACCGACCACGGAGGGCGTCGACATCAGACCGCGGTCGACGCGGATCCCGCCCGGCTCCTCGGTCAGTGCGAAGCTCACGCTCTCGGCCCCGTCCGAGACCGGGTACTACCGCCGCTACGTCGTCGAACATCGATACCTCCTCGTGTTCCCGGAACCGGCCATCAGATGGCTCTACGACGTCCACCCGTGGCTCCCTGTGCTCGCTATCGACGTCGCCCTCGCAGCGCCGTTCTACCTCGTGACGATCTCGCTTGTCAGTCACGGGCGATTCCGCTCCCGGTCGCGGGATGCTCCGTCTCGGTTCGAACGGCTCCGATCGCGGCTCGCGTACGCCCGCTCAGCAGACGATCACGAGAGGTGATTCGACGGGTCATTGTCGGAATCCGGGTCTCTCTAGCTGTAAATGTTCCTAGTAAATAAAGTGCTCCTGGCAGTCAATAGGGGCACATGGCCTCGGGCGTACCGCTGCGGATCCGGGCAGTGCTGGACGGGCGATTGGGAACCCTGTTCGCGTGTTGTCTCGTGGTCGTCGCGGCGGGCGCGGTCGTGACCTACAGTTCACGCGTCAAACCGGGTACGCATCGGGAACAGCGTGTCGTCGACGAGTGGGCGCTCAACGGGTCGTTCTCGCACGCGTCGACCGTGACGAGGGCAGTCGACACTCCCTTCGAGACGGGAGCTGTCGTCCGGAACCGAAGCGTCTACTTCCAGCGAGTCATGCCCGTACTGAACGGGAATGTGATCGTCCGAACGCCCGGCTCGGGCGCACCTGTCGATGTCGTAATCGAACGGCGCCTCGTCGTCGAAAGCGTGGCGCCGACGGCCGACGGCGAGGCGCCGCTAGTTTACTGGCGCGACACTCGATCCCTCGGGCGCAACCGGACGGTCGCCGAACCGGACCGTCCCGCGCGCATCCCGTTCGAACTGAATGTGACGCGCGCCCTCTCGGAGGCGCGGAACGCGAGCGAGCGACTCGGTTCGCCCGGCGAGATACGGATCCGGCTCGTCGCTGCGATCGAGGCGACCCGCAGGGTGGACGGCGCACGGACGCGTCATCATACGTACGCCATGTCGATCACACCCGACCAGGGCACCTACCGCGTCGAGGGGTCGCCGTCGACCGAGCGGTTCACCGAGACCGAGTCGGTGACGGTCCCGAACCGACCGGGCGCCGTCCGGGAGGTCGGCGGTCCGCTCCTCCTTTTCGTCGGGCTCGCGGGGCTCGTCGCACTGGTCGCCGCTCGGTGGTGGGGCGCCATCCCGCTCTCGGACACCGAACGGTCGTGGCTCGAGTACCGCACCCATCGCGCGGAGTTCGACGAGTGGATCACGACCATACGGCTCCCCGACGAGGCCGAGACGCTCCCGACAGCGCACGCCGAGACGCTCGCCGACCTCGTCGATTTCGCGATCGACACCGACAGCGCAGTGGTCGAAGAACCCGACGGAGGGATCTATCACGTGGTCCACGACGGCTACCGGTACACCTACGAGGCTACCCCGAACCTGGCGAGTGAAACCTCGGTCCTCGCGTCGGACGCGGAACCGGCCACTGACGGAGATGCGCCGAGGGGCTCCGAGGCGTCCGCCCCGCTGGCAGACGGTGACGGCGGCGCTCGATCTGACGCGAGTCCGGACGACTCCGACCCGCTAGCGTTTAACGGCGACGACGACTCGACCGAGTCGGTCGAGTGACTGCCAGCGGTCGGTGCGGAGAGCGAACCACTCAGCGAGCGTCGACGTACTCGGCCTCGCCGCGGACCACCCGCAGGAACTCGGCGGGGTGTTCGACGTGGGGGAGCAGCGCCGACCCGCCGATCGACACCAGTTCCACGTCCGCGGCCGCCGCGAGGTCGCGCCCGGCCGACAGCGGCGGCAGGTCCGACTCGCTCCCCCAGACGAGCGTCACCGGCACACCCAGGTCGCCGAGCACCTCGGCCAGGTCGAGGTCGGGGTCGAGGTGGCCGCTGATAAAGGAGGCGGGCGCGAAGCGCGCGCCGGGCTGGTGGGCCGTCTCCCACTCGTAGTCGACGGTCTCCGCGTCCAGGTTCGCGAGGTCGTAGTAGCCGTGGTCGTCGTGGAAGTAGCGGATCGATGGCTTGCTCCCGATAGCGTTGAAGACGGCCTGCCCGACGACGGGCGCCCGGATCAGCGAGCGCAGCCAGACGCGGCGGCCGGGGATCGTATCGGTGGTCGGACAGACGAGCACGAGTCGCGAGACGTCGACGTCGCGAGCGGCCTCGGCGACGTAGGCGGCCGTCAGCGACGACGCGACGACGGTCGCGTCCGTCGTCAGGTCCGTGAGGAAATCGCGGACGAACGTCGTGTACAGCGACGCCGAGTAGGTCAGCGGCGGGCGGTCCGAGCGGCCGAA
>JBDGSU010000146.1:0-25935 GCA_042217395.1 Halosimplex sp. | reverse complement strand
ATAGTCACAACACTAATACGATTAGTCAATTTCGAAACTGTGCAACAGGCTATCGAACTATATTGCACGCGGGTACCGTGTCGATCGATCGTCCGTACAAACGCGTTCAAATGCTACTACAGGATCCGCGGTCACCGACGCGGTACCAGCGCCGCCTGGGAAGTACGGCTGCGCGACCGCGTGACCCCGTTCGACGGGTGGCGGGAAACGAGCATACCGGATACGGGCCGTGTACTCACCTTATCACGTACGTTATCATCGATTAGGCCGAATCGAGGACCGGTGGAGAGGGATGATCCAAGTGGACTTCAGAACGACGCCGAGGGGGACGATATCCTCGCTCGCGGAGACGCTCCCGAACGCCCGGAGCATCCGCGTTGAGAACGCGTTCGCGCGGTCGGAGGGGGGTTGCGAGCTCGTCTTGACTATCGTCGACGACGACGATCCGGTCGCGGCGGTGCTCGAGGAGGACCGGTCGGTCACCGTACTGGACCTGCAGCGGGGGGACGGCACCGACATGTTTCACGCGTTCGTGATCGTCGGTGAAGGCGGTCCCGTCGTCCTCGAAGCGCTCCTCTCGAAAGAGGCCATCCCGCGGGAGATACGGGTCGCGAACGGCGACGTCTCGGTGAGCGCGACCCTCCGCGACTGGGACCACCTGAAGGAGCTCGGCGACGAGTTCGAGCGGGCGTTCGGCCGCTTCGACCTCCGCGCCGTGAAAGAGACCGACCGCCCCGGATTCCCGTTCGGGGGCGCTCGCCTGACGCGCGTCATCGAGGACGAGATGGGCGAAGAGCAACTGGAACTTCTCGAACTCGCGTACGAGCGGGGCTTTTTCGAGCTGCCCCGCCGGGCGAGCGAGTCGGATCTGGCCGACGAACTCGGCGTCAGCCAATCGACGGTGAGCGAACGGCTCCGCTCGGCCCAGCAGACGCTCCTCGGCACCGTCCTCGCCCAGGGCTGATACGGATGATTGCAAGACGTTCCGGGGCCGACCGCACGCAGTCCCGGGTCGACCCGGTACACGCGTGCTCCGAATCCGTATGACACACCGCGTCCGTCGCGACGCTCGCGGGACCGCCAGCGCCTCGAATCCGTTTCGCGGATGCCGATATCTATCGAGCGTCATCGGCGAATATCGGCTCGAATCGCTTCGGATTCCCCGGCTTCGCAGATACCCTGATTAAAAACTATGTAGAATACTGCGGTGTGGAGTATCGATGACGACCGAACGGATTCGCAGCGATTCACGCACGGATGGCTAACAAAGAACGACCCGGGTTAGAGGCACGGCTCTCGGAACAGGACTACTATCGGCCGCCGAGTCGGTTCGTCGGGCAGGCGAACGTGAGCGACCCGGCGGTGTACGACCGCTTCGACGACTTCCCGGACGGCTTCGAGGAGTACGCGGAGCTGCTCGACTGGGAGAGCCACTGGGACGAGGTGCTCGACGCGAGCGACCCGCCGTTCTACAGGTGGTTCGTCGGCGGGGAACTCAACGCGAGCGCGAACTGCGTCGACCGGCACCTCGACGAGCGGGGGAACCAGACTGCCCTCCTCTGGGAGGCCGAGGACGGCACGCAGCGCAACATCACCTATCGCGACCTCTACCGCGAGGTCAACGAGATGGCCGCCGCCCTCCGGGAGGTCGGCGTCGAGGAGGACGACGTGGTCACGCTCCACCTCCCGATGGTACCGGCGCTCCCGGTCACGATGCTGGCCTGCGCCCGCATCGGCGCGCCCCACTCGGAGGTGTTCGCCGGCTTCTCGGCGAAGGCGCTCGCGGACCGCATCGACGACGCCGAGTCCGACGTGGTGGTGACCGTCGACGGCTACTACCGGCGCGGCGAGATGCTCCACCACAAGGAGAAGGCCGACGAGGCCGTCGCCGAGGCGGACCACGACGTCGACACGGTGTTGGTCTGGGAACGCCACGAGGGCGACCTGCATCCCGACGCCGAGATCGAGCCTGGCAGGGACGTCCTCGTCTCGGAGCTCCTGGCGAACAACGAGCGCGCGCGGGTCGACCCCGTGGTCCGCGACGCCGAGGACCCGCTGTTCCTGATGTACACGTCGGGCACGACGGGGACGCCCAAGGGCTGCCAGCACCGCACCGGCGGGTACCTCGCCTACGTCACCGGCACCAGCAAATACGTGCTCGACATCAAGCCCGAGGACACCTACTGGTGTGCGGCGGACATCGGGTGGATCACCGGCCACTCCTACATCGTCTACGGGCCGCTCGCGCTCGGGACGACCAGCGTGATGCGAGAGGGGGCGCCGGACCACCCGCACAGGGGCGTCACGTGGGAGCTGGCGGAGCGCCACGACGTGGACGTCTTCCACACCTCGCCCACCGCGGTCCGGATGTACATGAAGTGGGGCGAGTCGTTCGTCGACGAGTACGACTTCGAGTTCCGGCACATGACCACCGTCGGCGAACCCATCCAGCCGGAGGCCTGGCAGTGGTACTACGACCACATCGGCGACGGCGACGCCGTCATCGTCGACACGTGGTGGCAGACCGAGACCGGCGGCCACCTCATCACGAACCTGCCTGCGATCCAGGACATGAAGCCCGGGAGCGCGGGCGTGCCGGCGCCGGGCATCCGGCCGGCCGTCTACGACGACGACGGCGACCCGATCGAACCGGCCAGCGGGAAGGCCGGCAACCTCGTCATCGAGCGGCCCTGGCCCGGCATGCTCCAGACCGTCTACGGCGACGACGAGCGGTTCATCGACGAGTACTGGCGGGACTTCTCGGACACCGATAGCTCGGACGCCGAGGACTGGGTGTACAAGGCCGGCGACGGCGCCGTTCAGGCCCGCGACGGTTACTACCGCATCCTCGGTCGCCTCGACGACGTGATGAACGTCGCCGGCCACCGCCTCGGGACGATGGAGCTCGAGTCGGCCGTCGCGGAGGTCGAAGAGGTCGCCGAGGCCGCCGTCGCCGCGCGCTCGGATTCCGAGAAGGGCGAGGTGCCCGACGTGTACGTCACCCTTCGCTCGGGCATCGAAGCGGACGCGGAGGTCGCGGAGAAGATCCAGCGGGCGGTCGAAGACGAGATCGGCGCGTTCGCCCGACCGGCGAACATCGTCTTCGTCGACGATCTGCCCAAGACGCGGTCGGGGAAGATCATGCGCCGCCTCCTCGAGAACATCTCGAACGACGAGGACCTGGGCGATACGACCACGCTCCGCGACCCGAGCGTGCCCGAAGACATCCGCCGCCAGGTCCACGGAGACTGAGAGAGACCTATGCCAAAAGACACCGACACGGCCAATCCGGCCCCGCTCGGGCTCGTGGGATTCGGCCTCACGACGGTGCTGTTGAGCCTGGTGAACGCGCAGCTGCTCCCCGCCGGCGGCGAACCGGTCGTCATCCCGCTCGCCATCGCCTACGGGGGGACGATCCAGCTGTTCGCCGGCCTGCTCGAGTACCGGGAGGGAAACACCTTCGGCACCACGGCGTTCTGTAGCTACGGCGCTTTCTGGTGGTGGTTCGCCCTCCTGCTCCTGCTTGGCGGCAACGGCTGGCTCGACCTCGCCGACGCGGGGACGACCATCGGCGTCGGGCTCATTCTGTGGGGCGTGTTCACTACCTACATGTGGATCGCCACGTTCCGCCTCAACTGGGCGCTGTGGGCGGTCTTCCTCACGCTGGCGGTGACCTTCTACCTGCTCGGGCTGGGCGACCTGCTCGGCATCTCGGCCCTCGGCGTGGCCGGCGGGTACGTCGGCATCCTCACCGGCGCGCTGGCGATGTACACGAGCTTCGGCGAGGTCGTGAACTGGTCGTTCGACGGCGACGTCGTCCCGCTCGGCGGTATCCCGTTCGCGGGGCGCACCTCGACGCCGCGGGCCGGTCGCCCCGAGGACTGATCCGCCGCGGGTCAGTTTTCGGGAGTGACTCACCGCGGGGCGTACCGCCACCGGATGGTCCCCGCCTGGCCGTTCGATCGGGCCGGCGCCGCTCCGGCGGTCACCGAGCGCGAAACGCCCGGATCGTCTCCCGTTTGCCCTCGCGGCGCGCCACCTGCTCGAAGCCGAGGTCGGTGAAGACCTCGCCCCAGTCGCGATAGAACAGCGGCACGTCGTCGCGGACGTAGTTCACGTCGGGGTCGTCCTCGTTCTCGATGCGCTCGGCGGCTTCGGCCGCCTCCGACTCGGTCTCCACCGTGACGAGGAGGTCGCGCGTCACCCGCGCGACCTCCGCGAAGACCCACTCCGCGTCCGGGTGGACGTGTTGGAGCGTCTCGACGGAGTAGACGGCGTCGAACTCGCCGTCCGCGAAGTCGCCGACCACGTTCTCGATGGCGTCGGCGTAGAAGGTACCGGCGTCCCACAGCTCCGGGTAGTGCTCGGCCATCACGTCGAAGGCCTCGGCGTTGAGCTCGATCCCCGAGAGGTTCTCGTAGCCGTGTTCGAGGAGGTGCGCCAGGTGGCGCCCGGAGCTACAGCCCAGTTCGAGCACCGAGGCGTCCCGCGCCGCGTAGGTCTCGAGGAGGTCGCGAATCGACTCGCTCGTCTCGTCGGCGCCGTAGTGGGCGTAGTACGCCGGCGAGTACTCGCCGTCGCGGTCCGCCCAGGCGCGCCGAACGTCGTCAGAATCCACATGCACACGCCGGGGAGCAGACGTATAGTCCCGTCGGCCCGCCCTCACCCGACCGGACTCACTCCGGAGACTCCCGGCGGGCCGCGCGGACGTGTTCGCCGGCCTCCTCGGGGGTCATCCCGCGCACCCCGCAGGAACACGAGCGAAGCTCCGGGTCCGACAGGTCGTCGATCCGCTCTACCTCGTCGCGGACGAGTCGGTCCGCCTCGGGGTCGTACGCGAAGGAGACCCGGTGGGAGACCTGCACCACGCCCTCGATCCGGTGGTCCTCGTCGGGGTCGGGATTCTCGATGGCGTCGGCGTGTTCGGCCTACATCGCCTCCTTCCACTCGTCCAGCGACGCCTCGGGGTCGCGCTCGTCGGTCATACCTGGACGATCCCCTGGCGGGAGAAAAGTCCGGCGGGCTCGCGTCCGAGAGGGATCCCCGCCGTTACAGCTTTAGCCGGCGGACGGTGGTCCCGCCGGACTCCAGGTCGGCGGGGCCGGCGGCGACGAGTATCTGGTTCTCGCCGCGCTCGATGTCGACGGTGGTCTCGAACTCCGTGTCGTCGACGTCGACGAGCGTCTGGTCGACGGGCGTTTTGACGGCGACGCGCTCGCCGGTGGTCTCGCCGGAGACGACCAGCGTGTCGCCGCGGAACTCCGTGTCGACGCGCAACGCGGGACTGCGGTCGGGTTCGTGCAGCCCGTCTTCGAGGTAGCGCTCGCGGACGAACCGCGGCGTCTCGACGGGTTCGCCGGCGTCGATGCCGTGGGCGAGGCGGACGTACTGGGCCATCGACCACGCCAGCGGCGTCGCCGAGCCGGTCCCCTCGCCGAAGACCCAATCGTACTCGGTGGCGTGCTCGCGGTCCCACACCTGCTCGGCGATCATCCGCCCGGAGTTGGCGAACTCCTGCATCGCTCGCAGGCAGTCCTCGGGAGCCAGATCGGGGTCGTCGCGGCGGAGCTCGTACTCGCCGCGCTCGCCGGTCAGCAGGGGCCACAGCCGTCCCTTGCCCTTGTGCTCGACCGACCACGGGCCGCCGACGTCGCCGCGCTGGCGCTCGCCGTAGCCGTCGCCGTTGTAGCGGTAGAAGCCCGCCGCCGAACCGACGTCGACGCGGATCGTGTCGTCCACCTCGGCGACGGAGTTGACGATCGTCTCGTCGTCGGCCGGCTTGATCCCCAGCCGGGCGAGCTCGAGGAATCCCCCGTCGATGACGTTGCGCTCGTCGAGCGTGGGGCCGGCGTTGGCGAGCGTGCGCAGGTGGCCCGCCTCGGGGTCGCCGTCGCGGGTGACGCGGACGTAGTAGGGGGTGTGCCGGTGTCGGTCGGTCCCGGTCTCGGTCGCCGTCCAGTCCTCGACGTTGTTGGTCCACTGGTCCGCGAGGGCGATCCACGCGAGGGCGTCGGCCTCGTGACCGGTGTCGAGCGCGACCTTCCCGGCGCAGGCCAGCCCCGCGATCTCGGCGGCGATCGAAGACGGCGAGTAGCCCGACTCCTCCTCCCAGCGCTCCTGGGCGCTCTCGGGGCCGTGGCGGGCGACGTAGTCGGCCGAGCGGCGGACGTTCTCGTAGTCGTAGTCGACGTCCTCGAACGTGAGCCCGCGCTCGGCGAGCTGGTAGGCCATCACCTGCGGGAACGAGATGTTGTCCATCTGCTCGCCGCCCCAGCGGGTGATGCCGTTGATGTAGGTGTTCTGCGGGACGAAGCCGGTCTCGTCCTGCTGGTGGGTGTAGATGTACGCCAGCTGGTCGGCGGCCACGTCGAGTCGCCCGACCAGTTCGAAGACCGTGAACACCTGGTAGAGGTCCCGCGACCAGACGAAGTTGTAGCCGTAGCCCTTCGGTTCCTCGGCCGAGACGGCCTGGCCCCACGGCACGGAGGGCGAGGCGATGGAGGCGCCGCGGTAGGTCTTGTCCTCGACGGCCGCGAGGCTCATCAGCGCCGTGCGGTACTGGTTCGCGAGGTCGGCGTCGTCGGCCACGGAGTCGGGGAGCGTCCGGTCGGCGAGAAAGTCCCGCCAGCTGTCGGCGTACGCCTCGCGCACGGTATCGAACCCGCGGTCGAGCGCGCCGTCGGCCGCCCCCAGCGCGGCCGCGGTGTCGGCGGCCTCGGCGAACCCGAGCGCGAGCTCGGCGTCGACGACGTCGCCGGTCCCGAGTCGGCCGACGAGGACGACGCTCTCGTTGTCGGCCGACTCGCGGGGCTCGGGGAGCGCGCCCTCGGCGAACAGCTCGCGCAGCTGGTCGCTGCCCGCGGCGCCGACGGTCGCCCAGTCGAAGCGGTCGGCGGCGGCCATCGCGAGCGCGACGGAGTGGGCCTCGCCCTCGTCGTCGACGAGCAGCGGGTCGCCCGTCTCGCCGGTGTAGGCCGTCGGGTCCCGGGCGGCGAGGTGGTGGGCGCCGGACTCGCCGAGGCGCAGCCCGCGGTCGGCCGTCGCGCTGTTGGCCAGGGCCGTGTCGGTGACGGCGAAGAGGTCGTACTCGTGCCCGTCGGCCGCCTCGAAGCGCACGTCCGCGAGGACGGCGTCGTGGGCCGGGTCGGCGGCGTACTCCACGACGAGCGACCACTCGTGGCCCCGGCCGTCGCCGGGGTCGGTGAAGACGTGGCGGAAGGCCAGCGCGTCGCCGGCGACGGGCTCGACGCGGCGCTCGACGGAGTCCTCGACGTCGCGGGACTCGTTGTGCGTCCGGACGGTGTAGGCCTCGTCGTCGCGGTCCGAGACCAGGAAGTCCATGGTCCGGATGTTCATCAGGTCGACCTGCGGGAAGCGGACCTCGGTCACGGCCCCCTCGGTGAGCGTGAACCAGACGCGCGAGGGGTCGCCGCTGTCGTGGTCGGCGGCGGTCCCGAGGCCGTACTTCTCGCCGGTCGTCCAGCGCGACCGCTCGGTGGGTCCCTCGACGTCCGCGGTCCGGGCCGGGAGCGCGGCCTCGGCGTCGAGCAGCGCCGTCGCGCCCAGCCGCAACGCGTGCGACCAGCCCAGCGGCGTCGCGCTGTCGAGCTCGCCGTCGTCGAACGCCTGTTCGGCGAGATAGCCGGCGTCGTTCGCGAGCGGCCCGTCCGCGCCGAGCAGCTCGTACAGGTCCGCGCCGCGGTCGAGGTAGGCGTCGCCGTTCCGCCCGCGCTCGTTCAACAGGACGCCGACGCGGGCGGCCGCGACAGCGCCCATGCCGGTCGCCGCCGACCAGACCTTCTCGTAGTCCTGCCCGGCCGAGCGCCACTGGTCGCCCTCGTAACGGACCAGCCCCGCGACCTCGCTCGTCGGGGGGTTCCGGAACAGCCCGTCCAGCGTCGCGCTCACGTGGTCGGCCACGCGCTCGAGGCGCTCGTCGGACAGCGTCGTCTCCGCGACGGCGTCGTACGCCGCGACCGCCCCGACGAGCGAGAGGGTCGCCGCGTCCAGCCGGTAGTCGGGCGTCCCGTCGGCCAGTCGCATGGGGTAGGTCCCGTGTTCGCCGTCGTAGACCTCGTCGAGACCGTCGAGGACCGCCTCGGCCGTCGCCAGGGCGCGCTCGCGTAGGGGCGCCCCGACCGGCGCGCGAGCGACCGCACAGAGCGCCTCGACGTATTTCGCCGCGGTGTGGGTGAACTGCCCGACCGCGTCCTCCCAGACGTTCTGGCAGGGCTCGGGGAGCCCGCGCTCGTCGACGCTCCGGACCAGCGCGTCGACGGCGTCGGCGACCGTCCCCCGGACGTCGACGGCGAGGTCGTCGTCGAGCGCCCCGCGCCGCTCGCGCAGCAGCGTCGCGAGGAAGGCCGTCACCGAGGCCGTCTGGTCGGCCTGGTACTCGAGCGAGTCCTCGCTGCGCTCGACGGTGGCGTGGGCCCAGCCGGGGGCGATCGAGCCGTCGACCGCCCACACGCGGTGGGGCCAGGTCCCGTCGGCCAGCTGCGCCTCGCAGTGGAACCGGGCGGTTCGCGCCAGGCGATCGGTCACCGGGAGGTCGAAGTGGTCGGCCGCGTCGAGCAGGTGACGGGCCACCTCGGCGTCGTCCCGGAACCAGACGTAGCCGTACCCGCCCGAGTTCGTGTGGAAGGGGTCGAACTCGGGCGCGGCGATCCGCGCGCCGGTCGGCGCTTCGAGGAGGTCGAGGACGCGGAGGTCGTCCCGGACCAGACCCGCGCGCGTCGTCGACTTCGACACGTCCACGGGCGTGCGATCGCGGGCGGCTCCGCGCAACTGGTCCGCGGCGGCGTGGTCCTCGGCGCAGCGCCTGAGATCCGCCAGCGCGGCGTCGCGGTCCACCTCCGTGTGGTCCGAGAGCTGCGTGACCAGCGTCGTCCGGTGACTGCGGCCCTCGCGCTCGAGCGGCGCGGTCACCACGAAGTCACCCGTCATCCGCGTCTGGTCGCGGGCGAGGCGGTCGTCGCCGCGCGGGAACTCGACCGGGTGGTCGGCGAGGATCTCGTCGAAGCGCTCGGGGCGCTGTCCGTGGACGCCGGCGATCCCCGTCGAGGCCGTCAGGTAGTCGTGTTCGCGCCGGTGGAACACCTCGAGCACCTTCGCGCCGTCCGGCCCGCCGCCCTCGTGGACGAGCGCGCCGACGCCGCCCTCCCGTCCCTCGGGCGCCATCGTGACGAAGGCGACCAGCTGGGCGTCCTCGGGCACCGCGCCGCGGAGTTCGACGTGCGTGACGTGCGCCCGACCGAGCGTCAGGTCGTACTGGTGGATGGTGAACGCGCCGGCGTCGTACTCGGTCTCGACGAGGCGCGTGTCCCGGTAGTAGTGCTGTCGGATGGTCTCGAGGTCGTGAAACCAGTCCGTCTCGCCGCCCGTCCGGACGCCGAGCTTCGAGCGGTCGATGCCGGAGAGCCCCGAGAGCGAGTCGGAGTAATCGCGCAGCGACCCGTTCGGGTCGACGTGGACCAGGCGGTCGCCGTGGGCCGAGAAGGCGCCCGCGACCGTGCTGTTCTCTTCGGGGAAGCGCTCGCCGCGTGCCCGCTTGTACTCGTCGAGCGCCGTCGTCAGCCGCATACCGTCATCAGGACTGTCGACCACGTCAATGTTGCCCCGTCCGCCGGTTTTGCCGGACGGTCACACACCGCACGGACCACGAGACGGCGCCGGTCGCGTCAACGGGACGGCGCCGGTCGCGTCAACGGGACGACGCCGGTCGCATCACTCCCCCTCGGCGGCGTCCGCGGGGACGACCGCCGCGCTGTCGACCCGGATCCCGTCCCCGACGCCGACCGACTCGCCGGTCACGAGGTCGACCGCGCCCGCCGTCGCCCCGAGGTCGACCGTCGCCGGCTCGTCGCCGAAGTTCAGCGCGACGACCACCGCCTCCCCGGGGCGGTCCTCGCCGTCTGCGTCGGGATCGCTCCCCGATCCCGGACCGCCGGCCGCCTCCCGGCGGAACGCGACGACGCGGTCGTCCCACCCGTCGCGGACCGCGTAGTCGACCCGTTCGAGCGTCGCGTCGGCCGCGAGCGCCCGGACTTCGTGGCGCGCCTCGGCCAGCGCCGCGACGTACTCGCGCAGCGACTCGTCGGCGTGGGCCCACGCCAGGTCGTCGCGCTTGCCGCGCTGGCCGAACTCCTGACCGGCGTATACCATCGGTGCGCCCGGCAGGGTAAACAGCGCCCCCAGCGCCGCTTCGGCCTCGGGCCTGCCGCACTCGACGAGGTAGCGCGTCTCGTCGTGGTTCTCGGCGTAGAGCATGAACCCCGCGTGGTCCGGGAAGCCGCTGCGGGCGCGGTCCTCGACGGCGTCGAGCACTGCGTCTGCGGGTTCGCCGTGGCCGACCCGTCGCAGCGCCGCGTAGGTCGTCGAGTCGAAGTGCTCGTCGAAACAGCCCGCCTGGAAGTCCGCGATGTAGGGGATGGTCTCGTCGAGCAGGAGAAAGCCGTCGTCGCGCTCCTTCAACCGGTCGTGGACCTCGCGCCAGAAGCCGTTCGGGACCGCCCACGCCATGTCGCAGCGGAAGCCGTCGACCAGCGGCGCCCACTCGTCGACCGCGTCCAGCAGGTGCCGGCGCACCGGCAGGTGCGTGAAGTCGAAGTTGGCGATGTGCTCCCAGTCGAAGTAGGTCTCGGGTTCGGTCGGCCCGCGCCACTCGTACCACTCGCGGTACTCGCTTTCGGGGTCGGCGACCGCGGCCTGGAAGTACGGGTGCTCCCGCGCCGAGTGGTTGCAGACCAGGTCGAACAGGACGCGCAGGCCGCGGTCGTGGGCCGCTTCGACCAGACGCTCGTAGTCCTCGCGGGTCCCGAGGTCGTCGGCCAGCGCGAAGAAGTCCGTGATGTTGTAGCCGTGGGGCGCGTGGTCGTTCTCCAGCACGGGCGTCAGCCAGACGGCGTCGGCGCCCAGGTCCGCTACGTAGTCCAGCCGCTCGCGGATGACGTCGAAGACCGACCGCTCGTCCGCGGCCGCGTCGTACTCCTGACCGGGGAACGTCCGCACGTAGATCTCGTAGATGACGCTGTCCTCGGCCCACGACGGCGGATCGTACGGGCGACGCACGTCGATCGAGTCAGCGCCGTCGCGCCGCAGGTCGACCGAATCGGGGACGCTGTACCCGTACTCACCGACGGCGACCGCGTGGACCCGGAGCCGGTCGCCGACCGCGTCGAGCGGGACCGCGAACTCGCGCCCGTCGCGCTCGACGCGGTCGCGCTCGACGCCGTCGCGGTCGTCGAGGAGGAACTCGACGGCGAGATCGCCGACTCGCTCCGGCCCGTCCGGGTAGGACTGCGGATCGGCGCGGACGACGACCCGGTCGCCCTCGACGGTCGCGGAGAGCGAGAGCCGCGGGCGCCCGCCGGCGTTCGACACCGTCTCCGGGTCGCCCTCGCGAGCGGAGC
This sequence comes from Halosimplex sp., assembly GCA_042217395.1. Classification (GTDB taxonomy): domain Archaea; phylum Halobacteriota; class Halobacteria; order Halobacteriales; family Haloarculaceae; genus Halosimplex. Next base: position 14,524 of record JBDGSU010000146.1, on the reverse strand, counting down.
CCTCGGCGTCCTCGCTCGCGCTGACGCCGGTCGCCTCCGCGCTCTCGTCGGTCACGCCGCGGTCGCCGGAGCGACCGTACGCGCCTTCACCCCCCGCGTGGGCGAGCGACCCGGGAAACGCTCGGACAGTCAGTTCGTGTCGGCCGTCGGGCGCGTCGAGGGCGGCGACGTATCGGCCCGGAACGTCGGGCGTCAGGTCTTCGACCGGTTCGTCGCCGACGGTCGCCCGCGAGTCCGCCGGCGCCGCGGCTATCGTCCACTGGTAGGTCGCCGACGGGTCCGGATCGCGCGGCGCGAGTTCGATCTCGTCGCCGACGGCCGCGAACCGCGGCGGTCCCGGGTGATGCATACGCGGAACCTGCGACCCTCTCCTCCTTTGGGTTTGCGGTGGTCGCACGGCTGGCCCCCCACCTCGGCCCGGAGCGGGATCCAACCGGGCCCACACAAATAGTTAAGTCGCTCTCGGCCCCCGTCACGTTCATGAGCGAGAGAGCCGACGGCGACGGGAGCGACGCCGTCTCCGTCGACGTCGACGTGGGCGACGACCGGACGAGGATCGACGTGACCGGCCAGCGCCGCGTGGCGGTGGTCGTCCGCTCGGCCTCGGGCGAACGGATCTACCTCCCGCCAGAGCCGACGCCGGACGACGCCGACCCGAACCCCTACCGACCGACCGGCGGGGACAGTCCCTACGAGGGCGTCGCCGACGACAGCCCCTACGGGTCGAGTCGACGCGCGCCGTCGACGCTCGGGCGCACCCCGACCGAGAACGGCTTCCGGATCGTCCACCCGGAACCGGTGACGGACCTGCGATTCCTGCGGTGACGGACCGTCGATCCCGCCGGTGACTCGCGGCGGTCCCGTCAGTCCCGGTCGCTCGTGATCTCCTCGTAGAAGGCGACGTGTTCGTCGGCGACGGTGTCCCAGGTCCGCACCTCGTACTCCAGCGGCGCGTCGCTCGCGAGCCCCTCGTCGATCCCGTCGGCGATCGATTCGGAGTCCGGTTCGACCTCGACGACGCAGTCCTCGGGGAGCACCTCCGCCGCGCCGGACTCACTGGCGACGACGCGAGTCCCGACCGACAGCGCCTCGACGATGGTGATCCCGAACGGCTCGGCGAGCGACGGCGAGACGAAGAGATCAGCGCTCGCGTAGTAGTCGCCCAGCTCCGCCTCGGGGACGTAGCCGACGAACTCGACGCGGTCCTCGATGCCGAGCAGCGCGGCGAACTCCTTCAGCTGGTCGGTGAGGTGACCCGTCCCGCCGAGGACGAGCCGCAGACCCGGGTGGCGGAGCTTCGAGACGGCGTAGAGGAGGTGGGAGATGCCCTTCTGGTCGGTGTGGCGACCGACGAAAAAGAGCATCGGGCCGTCGATGTCGAGTTCGTCCTTCAGGTCCCGCCCCGTGGGTTCGACCGAGGAGAAGCCGTTGTGAATGACGCGGGCGTCGCCGCCGTACTCGTGGGCGACGTCGCGCCTGACGATGTCGCTGACGGCGAGCAGGTGGTCGGCGCGGTCGACGATCCGCTGTTCGGTCTCGACCTCGCGGTCGGGCGGGTGCTGGTTCCGGTCGGTGGTCAGCGAGTGGAACGTCGTCACCCACTCGACGTCGTGGGTCGCCTGCGCCCGCGACCCCGGGCCGTAGCCGAACCAGTCGTGGGTGTGGACGACGTCGGCGTCGGCGGCGTAGTCGACGAACTCGCCGGCGAGGCGGTTGATGCGCGTACTGACGTCGCCGTCGCCCGTCGGCACGCCGTGGACGTTCTCCCGCCCCTCCGGGGCGTACTCCGCGGGCAACACGAGGTCGACCTCGACGTCGTCGCGGTCGTCGAACCGGTCGACGAGCTCGCCCACGGCCGTGTCCAGGCCGCCGCTGACGTTCGGTGGGAACCCCCACCCGAGCATGAGGACGCGTGGAACCATCTGTCACCACCTTCGGTGTACCCCCACTTTATCGGTTCGGCCCCGCAGGCCGTGAAAACGCGGTTCGTCCGTTCGACTGACGGCCGTGCGAACGCTCGAACGCCGGCCGCTCCCGATCCGTTCGGCCGACTCCCGCCGTGACTCTACGGACCGACCGCGTCGGTCGCCCCGCCCGTCGCCTCGACCGGCGACGAACCGCAGTCGACGCAGACGTACGTACGATCGGTCGTCTTCACGACCGGAGCGTTACAGCTGACGCACTTCATCCGGGCGTTCCTCGCTTCCCTCGGGTACCTCGACATGTACAGAAAAAATACGGCCTTATGGTATATATTTTCGACTGTCTGGATAAATTGTGGAATGCTATGGGAACCACTCTCCGGTAATATAGACGTATGTTCGAGTATGGTACGTGTGGGTCACAGCCATGGAACGGTCGCCCGACCCGGTCGATTGAAACCCATGGAACGGTCGCCCGACCCGGTCGATTGAAACCGGAGGCGGTCCAATCGAGGGCCATGCAACTCGAGCGCCGGAGCGGCGTGTTCCTCCACCTCACGTCGCTCCCGGGAGCGGGCGGGATCGGTGATCTCGGCGAGGGCGCGCGACGCTTTCTCGACTTCCTCGACCGGGCGGACCAGTCGCTGTGGCAGTTCTGCCCGGTCGGGCCGACCACCGACGCCTACGCGCACTCCCCGTACGGGTCGACCTCGGCGTTCGCCGGGAACCCGCTGTTGATCGACCTCGCGGACCTGGTCGAGCGAGGCTACCTCGACGAGAGCGACCTCGACCCGCCGGCGGCCGCCGATCCGACGCGGACGGACTACGAGGCGGTCGCGCCTTACAAGCGCGAGCGCCTGTGGGCGGCGTACGAGTCGTTCGCCGACGGAGCGAACGAGGACGAGCGCGCCGCGTTCGACGCGTTCCGAGAGCGGGCCGCGGGCTGGCTCGACGACTACGCGCTGTTCGCGGCCCTGAAGGAGGCCCACGACGGCGCGCGCTGGACCGAGTGGCCGGCCGAGTTGGCCGGCCGGGACCCCGAGGGGCTGACCGCGGCCCGCGAGCGCCACGCCGACCGCGTCGCCTACCACGAGTTCGTCCAGTGGACCTTCGACCGCCAGTGGCGAGCGCTCCGCGAGTACGCCGCCGGTCGCGGCGTCGACCTCGTGGGCGATCTCCCGATCTACGTCGCCCTGGACTCCGCGGACGTGTGGGCCAACCCCGAGGCGTTCGAACTCGACGAGCGCGGCGACCCGACCGCCGTGGCCGGCGTGCCGCCCAACGCCGGCGACAGCGGCCAGCGCTGGGGCAACCCCGTCTACGACTGGGCGCACCTCCGCGAGTCGGGCTTCTCGTGGTGGCTGGACCGCCTCGACCGACTGCTCGATCTGGTCGACCTGGCGCGCATCGACCACTTCAAGGCCTTCGACGAGTACTGGGCGATCCCGGCCGACGCCGGGGACCCCGCCGCCGGCGAGTGGCGCCCCGGCCCCGGCGCCGAGTTCTTCGAGACGGTGCGCGAGGAACTGGGCGGGCTGCCCTTCATCGTGGAGGACCTGGGGTTCGTCGACGAGGGCGTGATCGACCTCTGTGAGCGCTTCGGCTTCCCGGGGATGCGCGTGCCCCACTACGCCGACTGGTGCGCCGAGCGCGACCGGTACAAGCCGGTCGACTACCCCGAGCGGTCGGTCGGCTACACCTCGACGCACGACACCGGCACCGCCGTCGGCTACTACGAGTCGCTGGGCGAGCGCCAGCGCGACTGCCTCCACTACGCCCTCGCCACCGACGGCGAGGGGATCGCGTGGGACTTCGTCGAGGCCGTCTGGGACTCCGACGCCGTCCTCGCGCTGACGACGATGCCCGACCTCCTGGGACTGGGGAGCGAGGCGCGGTTCAACACCCCCGGCACCGCCGAGGGGAACTGGCGCTGGCGCGTCACCGCCGACCAGTTCGACCCCGACGTCGCCGACGAACTCGCCGGACTGACCGCGGCGACGTTGCGGTGACGCCGCGTCCGGAAGACGCCGCGTCCGGAAGGCCTTAGCACCCGGGCCGCCGGCGATACGCCATGGCGATTTCGCTGCCGCCGATCGGGCTGGGGACGCCCACCGACCCCGACCAGTGCCGTCGCTCGGTCGCCGCGGCGCTCGACGCCGGCTACCGGTTCGTCGACACGGCCCAGATGTACGGGAACGAACGCGCCGTCGGTGCCGGGATCCGCGAGAGCGGCGTCCCCCGCGAGGAGGTGATCGTCGCGAGCAAACTTGCCCCGGACAACCTCGCGGCCGACGACGTGCGACGGACCGCCGAACGGAGCCTCGACAGACTCGGCCTCGATCGCCTCGACCTGCTGTACGTCCACTGGCCGCGGGACACCTACGACCCCCAGCGGACGCTCCCCGCGCTCGACGCGCTCAGGGCCGACGGACTCGTCGACGAACTGGGCGTCTCGAACTTCTCGCCCGCCCTGCTCGACGAGGCGCGGTCGATCCTCGACTCGTCCATCGCGGCCCACCAGGTCGAGTGCCACCCGCTCTGTCCCCAGCCCGAGCTCCGGCGCTACGCCGCCGAGCACGACCACCGCCTCGTCGCCTACTCGCCGCTGGGCCGAGGAGCGCTCCTCGACCGGCCGGCCCTCGAGACCGTCGCGACGGACCACGACCTGGACGTCGCGGCGCTCGTCCTGGCGTGGCTCCGCGAGAAGGACGTCGTCCCCATCCCGAAGAGCACGTCGCCGGATCACATCGAGGCGAACCGCGCGGCCGTCGAGCGCCCGATCCCCGACGCCGCCGTCGCTGCGCTCGACGACCTCGACGAGCGCTACCGGACCGTCGACCCGGACTACGCCGTCTGGAACGACGGCCCCGACTGAGACGGATTCGGAGCACGCGAGTACCGGGTCGACTCGGGACCGCGTGCGGTCGGATCCGGACTGTCTTGCGATCAGCCGTCTGACCGACTGTCCCGCGCGGCGTCTCCCCCCGCGGTCGCTTCGCTCTCGCCCGTACCGTGGCCTCCCGGTTCGGCGTCGAACGCTCGAAAAAGAGCGACTTGCGGCCCGTCGATCCGCCGTGGGGCCGACTACGGCGTCGGGGTCGCCGTCTCGTTGCCGACGCCGGCCTCGGTCGGCGTGGGCGTCTCCGTCTCGAGAATCGCCGCAGTCGCCGTCGGGGTGGGCGTTTCGGTCGGGAAGGGCGTGGCCGTCTCGGTCGGCGTCGCCGTCTCGGTCGGCGTCGCGGTCTGAGTCGGGAAGGGCGTCGCAGTCTGCGTCGGAGTGGGAGTTTCAGTCGGGAAGGGCGTCGCAGTCTGCGTCGGAGTGGGAGTTTCAGTCGGGAACGGCGTCGCAGTCTGCGTCGGAGTGGGAGTTTCAGTCGGGAACGGCGTGGCCGTCTCGGTCGGCGTGACCGTCTCGGTCGGAGTCATCGTCTCGGTGCCCGTCGCCGGTTCGGTCGGCGTGGAGGGTTCGCTCTGCGGTTCGACCACCAGCCGCGCGACGGAGAGCGATTCGACGGTCAGCCGCTCGTAGCTGAGGTTCTCGGCGTCGAGCAGCCCCCGAGCGACGCCCTCGTGGGAGTCCGACCCCTCGAACGTGACGCGGTCGGCCGTCACGTTTCGCAGCGTGACCGACGCTAACTGCACGTCGATCGTCGCCGTGTCGTTGTCGAACGTGACCGACCCCGACCGAACGGTCCCGACGTCGACGGACGCTATCTCCAGTCCCTCGACACGGGTATCGACGACCGCTCTGAACACGGACCCGAAGAACGGCCGGGACTCGTTGAACTCCTCGATGTCGACCGTCGACCCCGATATCTCCACGTTCGTCAGCGTGACTTGCTCGGCCGCGATGTCCTCCGCCGTGACCGTCTGCTCGTCGTCGAGCTCATCCGGCGTTCCGCTCCCGAGCGCGGCAGACGCGCCCGCGGCGATCACCGTCAGTCCGATCGCTACCGCGATCAGACGGCCGATTCGGTCGGTCGATTGATCTGTCATGGCTCGGTAGGGCGGACTCGCCGCGGTGGTATTGTTATTCGCCTGCCACCACTCGGCGGCGGCGGGTAGCCCGAGCGGAGTTCGAGCGGCCGGGCGAGTACGGTGTCCGCAACCGGAGCCGTCGAACGAGAGCGCTCGGATTACCGCCGGCGTCGCCGCCGTCGGTCGGACGGCCCGTGGCGGCCGCGGTCGATCGACCGCCCGGGGCGGGACAAGCGGGGTTCGTCTCCGTCGGTACCCTCTCCGTATAGTCGGCCCCGAACCGGCGTCGACGCGCGACGCGAGCGTAAGCGCAGGAAATCGGCCGCCAGCCGGCACCTTACTGGCGGTCCGACGCTCGCTGGCGAGCGACCGTTCGGCCGCGGCCCGAGTCCGGCCGGCGAAGCGGAGAGACTGGCCGGCGTGGGAACTGATACCCGACTCGGGCCGAACCGTCGACCATGGATCCGACGCTCCACGACTCGCTCGACGGACAGGTCGCGCTCGTCACGGGCGCGAACCGCGGTATCGGACGCGAGATCACGCGCGAGCTCCTGGACCGCGACGCGACGGTCTTCGCGGGCGTCCGCGACGCAGACTACGACGTCCCCGACGGGGCGAGGCCCGTCGAACTCGACCTCACCGACGCGGACTCGCTCGAACGCGCCGTCGACGAGGTGGTCGACGCCGCGGGTCGCCTGGACGTGCTCGTCAACAACGCCGGCGTCGGCGGGACCGGTTCGGGCCTCGCCGAGACCGACCCCGACGAGTTCGGCCGCGTGCTCGACGTGAACCTCCGCGGCGCCTCGCTGCTCGCGAAGTACGCCGTCCCCCACCTGCTCGACGCCGAGGGCGGACGCGTGGTGAACGTCTCCTCCGGCGTGGGCATCCTCTCGGACCCGATCGAGGACGAGATGCCGGCATACCGGATCTCCAAGGCCGGTATCAACGCTCTGACCGTCTCGCTCGACCGGACCTACGCCGAGGAGGGGCTGATCGCCAACTCCGTCGACCCGGGCTGGGTCGCGACGGAGCTCGGCGGGCCCGAAGCCCCCCGCGACCCCGCGAAAGGCGCCGAGACCCCCGCCTGGCTGGCGCGCTTCGCGCCCGGCTCGCCTTCGGGGCTGTTCTGGAAGGACCGCGAGCCCATCGACTTCTGAGACGGATTCGAAGCAAGCGCGTACCGGGTCGACCGCACGCAGTCGTGCGGTCGATCCCGGACTGTCTTGCAATAATCCGTATGAGTCCGCGAACCCCTCGCCCGTCGCTCCCGGAGGCGCGGACGTTCGTTGCGCTCCGCTGTAGGTGGCAGACCGACCGCTCGCGTCGCTGTCGGAAACTCGACGACGGGCGCGTCACGCGGTCCCGCTCGGTTCGAAAAACTCAGTCGATGTGGCCTTCGTCGCGCAGCTGCTCGGCGTCCTGCTCGGAGTAGCGCCACTCGATGTTGGCCTTCTCGTCCTGCCAGTCCCACGGTTCGACGAGGACGACGTCGCCCTCGCTGATCCAGGTCCGGTACTTCATCCGGCCGGGGATCCGGCCCATGCGGTCGACGCCGTCCTCGCACTGGACGCGGACGTGGTTGCCGCCGTTGTGCTGTGTCACTACCGCGAACAGTTCGTCGTTCGAGGGCATCCGAAGGTTTCGACGCCCGCCGTTATCGCTCTCGCTCACAGGATCGATACGTGCCCCGCACGTTTAAATTGTCTGAGTTTCGCGGTATCACGTGCCACGCGCTGTCGGCGACTCGCCGGGACCGCGAACGGCGGCGCGATCCCCGGCTCGCAGCGTGTCAGATCCGACGGAGGACCCGTGGGACCCGCAAGAGATCCCGCCCCGAGAGGGGGTAGACCGACAGGTAATCACGGAGCGTCAGGTCGTAGGCTTCGAATCGCTCGACCTGTGCGGGCGACAGCCCGTCGATCTTCTGCACGAAACGGCGCTGTTGATCCGCGTCGAAGCCGTAGAAGAGATGACTGATGAGGTTCTGGCGGCGCCAGTGTCGGCCGCGGTCGCGCTTCCAGCGGCGCTCGTAGGCCGCGAGTCGCTCGCGGGAGACGTCGCCGGCGTCGAGGGCGTCGACGACCGCGTCGGCAGCCATCTCCGCGGAGTTCATGCCCGGCCGGATCCCCTCGCCCAGGAGCGGGTTGATGCTCGCGACCGAGTCACCGACCGCGACCAGGCCGTCGGTCGCCCTGCGGCTCAGCGAGTCGTCGATGTAAGCGCTGCCGGCGTGGACGGCCCGTCTGCGGTCGACCGTCCAGCGGTCGTCCGACGCGAGCCAGCGGTCGACGTAGTCGTCGATGCTCGCTGTCCGGTCTGTCGCGTTGGCCTCGTAGTAGGTGTCGAGCCAGCAGACTCCCGCCTTGAGCACGCCGGCGCCGGCGGGGAACGCCCAGGCGTAGCCGCCCGGCGCGAGGTCGTGGTCGAACCGGAAGAGCATGTCGTCGACCGCGTGCTCGCCCTCGACCTCGTACTCCTTGCCCACGGCGCGGGTCGCTCCGCCCGGGTCGAACAGGCCGAGGTCCTCGACGAGTGCCGTGGCCGGCCCGGTCGCGTCCACCACCACGTCGGCCGTCACGCGCTCGCGACCGCCGCCGAGCTCGACGCCCGCGACCCGTCCGTCCTCGATGACCGCATCGGTGACTCTGGCGCCGGTCCGGACCGTCGCGCCGTGGTCGGCGGCATCGTCGCCGAGGTGCTCGAGGAGTGCGGGGAAGTCGAGGACGTAGCCGGACGCGGGGACGCGACCGGTGGCGCCCCCGGCCTCGAAGACGACGGCGTCGGTCTCGTCCATGACGACCGCGTCGGGGACGTCGAACCGCCGGATCGCCTCGCCGAAGGTCCCGCCGGTGGACTTGTCGTTGTCGGCCAGCGAGCCGTTCGCCTCCAACACGACCACGTCGTACTCGGAGCGACTCGCGACCGACCGCGCGAACTGCAGTCCGGCGGGCCCGGCGCCGGCGACGGCGACGTCGTACGCTGGCACACCCGTCGGTGAGACTGGATCTGTCTAATGACTTCCGAAATACCGGGGCCCGGGGGTTACACGCACCCACGCGGAGGCTCCGCGACGACGGCTCGATCCCGGTCACAGGCGTTCGGAGTCCTCTCGACCGAGTGCTGGCGGCGAAGTGACTGGCAGCGGACGAGAACTGCTCGTCCGGATTCGGAGAGGCGTAGACCGGGTCGACCGGCCGACCGCGTGCGGTCGATCCCGAACTGTCGTTCCGAATCCGTCTCAGGCGATAGCCGGCAGATAGTACTCCAGCAGGAGGAACAACAGGGGAAGGAGAACCGAGCTCGCCAGCCGCACGAATATCTGTATCTGCATCGGGTAAAGTCGCACGGTCGCGTAGTCGTCGTACTTGTTGCGGAGGCGCTGCATCTCCAACCGTCGGTTGACGTCGCGCATCTCGTCGTCGTCCTCCTCCTCGTCGATCCGCGTCTGCAGGTCGAGATATTCGGCGCGAATGTCGGCGAGTGTCCCGCTCCGGATCTCCTCGCTCCGGCGGTTCACGAGAATCGTCGGGTAGAGGAACGTCACCAGAACGGTCCCGATGTACGCAGCGGTCACGAGCGCCATGACGACATTTAGCGACTCCGTGCCGGAGATTATAGTAGAATTCGAAAGACATCGCTCGGACGATCGCACGCTGTCGTTCGATCGACCGAGCCATGTCTTTCGAATTCTACGTTACTCCCTCTCGGTCCGTCGGAGCGGTCGGTCAGCTCGGGACTTCGCCCGATCGGCCGTTGATGTAGACGTCGGACGCGTCGGCGACGGCCGAGACGGTCTCTCCGAACTCGGTGAGTTCGACCTGCCGATCGCGGTCGCCCCGGTCGGCGTACTCGACGACTCCCTCCTCCGCCATCTTCGGCAGGTGGACGTGGTGTAGCGTGACCGCCACCGCTCCCCGGTCCGCACCGTCCCGTTCGAGACCCCGGACGCGCTCGACGAGCGCGGTGAGCCCCATCGGTCCGTCGGCCCCGTCGAGCGCGTCGAGAGCGCATCGACGCCGGCGGTCGGACAGGACCCGGTGCGCCGCGTCGACGCGCTCCGTCGGAGACCGCTCTTTACGACACATGCGACTCGATGTAGAAACTCGCCGTCCAAAGGCTCGCGGCTTCGATTTCTAAACGATTTATGAGTGGGGTAACCGCGTCCGGACGCCCCGCCGCGACCGAGCCGTGCCGACCGTGGGCTTCGACACTGAAGACGACCATGAATGTCGAAGTTACTTTAATACGGAGGGTGTACGTGCTACCGGATACTGCGTCATGAGCGTAATCGCGACCGTCCGGATCGGCGCCGAGGACTTCCGGCTCGGAGCGGTGCTGGACGCGGACCCCGAGGTCCGCGTCCGGCTCGAGCGCCTCGTCTCCGTGAACGGGCGGCCGATCCCCTACCTCTGGGTCTCCAACGAGGACGTCCGGGCGATCGAGGCCGCCCTGAGCCGAGCGGACGACGTCGACTCGATCGAAGTCGTCGACCGGACGAACGGTGACGCCCTCGTCAGGGCCGACTGGGGCGAGCGACCCGACGGGTTTCTCGAAGCCGTCACGGCGTCGGGCGGCGTCGTGCTCGGGGGGTCCGGCCAGGGGAAGTACTGGCGGTTGGAACTCCGGTTCGAAGACCACCCCCAGTTGACCGAGTTCTACCGCCGCTGCACCGAACTGGGTATCGACCTCGAACTGGAGAGCGTCCACAACCCGGGTATCCCCCGGGACCCCGAGGTCGCGTTCGGTCTGACCGGCGAGCAGCGCGAGACGCTCCGGGTCGCGCTCGACCGCGGGTACTACGAGGTCCCCCGGCGGACGAACCTGGTCGAACTGGCGGAGTCGATGGGGATCTCCGACTCCGCGGTCTCCCAGCGGCTGCGCCGGGCGACGGAGAAGATCCTGAGAGAGACGCTCTTCGACGGCTCCGACGACGACCGCTGACGGGCCCCGACGCGACGATCTCGGTTCGAGTTTTATAGAACTACCTTCGATACCGAAGCAGTGATTGTCGGTCCGTGCGAACTCCCGTCACACGAGCGTGGAGTGCGAGAGCCAATGCATCGCGACGCGGGTGGTATCGTCGGTCGCAGCGGACAGGGGCGTCGAGCCGTCGGACCTACCGCCGCTCGCCGACGTGATGGATCCGGACGCACTGAACGACCTCTTCGGCGACCGGTCGACCGAGACCGACCGGGTACTGCGATTCACCTACGCGGAGAGAACGGTGACCGTCAGGCCGGACGAGGTCGTCGTCGAGCGCCGGACCGCCGCGTCGACCTGACCGAGTCGGGACCGACCGCTTCGGGTTCGCTCACCGGGTCCCGAGCGCGGCCGCGTACTCGGTGTCACTCGGGAGAATCACCGGGGTCGGGTTCGGACTCGTCTCCCGAGAGGGTCGCAGTGAGCAACGACGCGAGCCCGCGGCGGATCCGTTCGGAGACGGCCTGCTCGGAGACGCCGAGCCGGTCGGCCAGCTCGGTGAGGGTGATCCGCCGTGGGACCTCGAAGTACCCGCGTTCGTAGGCCGCGGCGAGCGTCTCGCGCTGCGTCTCGGTCACCTCGTACTCGGTCCCGGACGCGCCCCGGGAACCAACGTCGGACTCGTAGATCTGGCGGAACTCCACGGGCAGGTCCCGCTCCACGGCCGCGTCGTAGAACGCGCCGAGCGCCCCCGCGTCGGGAAACCGAAGCTGCGCCGTCCAGCCGTCGTGAGTCCCCCGGAGTTCGACCACCGTCACGCCGACGGCGGCGACGGCGTCGAACAGCGGCGGCGAGAGCCAGTCCGGTCCGAGTCGCACCAGCGTCCGGTCGGGGAGTTCGTCCAGCACGACGACCTCTCCCACGGAGTCGTCCCGGCGGAGGTCGTCGAGGAGCGCCCGATGGCCCTCGCCGACGAACCACGCGTAGTACGACGGCCCGCCGGTCGGAACGACGCGCTCGACTTCGACCGTCACGTCCGGGTACGCCCGGGTCGACGCCTCGAACGGCGAGTCGGTCGCCGAGACGGACACGTCGGCGTACACCCTCATCGGCCGCGACTCACCCGCCCGCCTCTCGGTCGGCTTGCGTCCGCGTTCATCGACGATCACCGGGCCCGGCGGGAGCGGGGATCCGGGAGGGATCGTACGTCGCTAGTCGTCCGTCGCGAAAACATTGATCGGTTCGAGATAGAAGTAATTTATACTTAAATGGTGGTGTCCGCCGCGCCCGTCGGCCAGGGGGAAGCGGTCGGGCGTGGAACGGAACCGGGTCGGATCGGGCGCGGACGTCAGGGCGAGTCGGCGACGGTGGCGGCGAGCACTTTGGTGAGGGCCCGCCTGAGTCGCTGCGAGACCGCCGAATCGGAGACGCCGAGCAGGTCGGCGAGTTCGACGAGGGTGATCTCCCGCGGGATCGAGAAGTAGCCCTCCTCGAGCGCGAGGACGAGCACCTCCCGCTGTTCGGCCGTCAGGTCGAACTCCCGACCGTCGGCGGCCTCCATGGGGTCGTGCACGCCGACGATGTCGACGTCGATCCCCTTGTCGGTCAGCGTCCGGTAGAACGTCGAGAGCGCCTCGTGTTCGTCGAACCGGAGCTGGAACGACCAGTCGTCACCGCGGCCCACGCCGTCCAGGACGACCGCTTCGGAGGCGGTGAGCGTCTCGACGAGTCCGTCGATCCCCTCGGCCCATCGGACGCGGAACAGCGTCTCGTCGTCGGTCTCGTCGACGGCCAGGACTTCGTCGACGAGCGGCGACTCCTCGAGAGACGCCTCGACCGCCGGCGCGTCCCGGTTGGACACCCAGAAGTACGGTATCATCGCCCCGCCGGTCGGTATCATGGTCTCCAGCCGCACCTCGACGCCCGGCCGGACCTCGAGGAGCGTACCGAGCGCGAACTGGTCGGCCGGGACGGAGATATCGGCAATGACGTTCATCCGTAGATGCCACGCGAACGGGCGGTGCGAATCGAGAGGCGACCGGTCGGCTCGTAGCGACAAACAGGCATATCGGGACGATACGATACCCCCGAGCAAATAGACCGGGCTTACTTATCGAAGGCGGTTTTATGACACCGCCGCTACATCGCGCGACCGCTCCGGGATATCGAACGACGATCCCCCGCGAACCTCCCTCCGGTCCCGCGGGATCGTGACACCCGGCGCACACAACACGTATCCGTGCGTCGCCCGTAATTTCGGTCGAATAGCTTCGGTGTAGTGGGTCCTGGCTTGTCCGAGAGGTGCGAATCGGGAGGCAGCGGCCGTCCCAGGTTCGCCCAGCTCATCTGACACGTATTCACAGGAACGACGATACCGATGCAAACCACGAGACCGAACGGCGACGGTCCGGCGAGCGAGGAAGAGTTCGAACGCAATTTGATCTGGTTGATCCGGTCGGCCAGCGACAACGGCGTCGACGTGGCCGGCGGATGGATGGACCGGACCGGGGACCCCGACCGGTCCCACTGGGGGATAGAGATATACGAGGTCACCGCGGCCGAGCGGTGACCGGCGGGGCGAGCGCACGCGGGTGGCGAACGGGTGGATCCTCGGCTCAGTACTCGTCGAGCGGCCGCTGGCGGATCTTCGAGCGCAGTTCCGCGACGGAGGGGTCGTCCTCGCCGGCGAACGTGGCGAACAGCGTCGTCACCTCCGAGCGCGAGACCTTGACGTCGCCCTCTTCGATGACGTCCTCGGGGCGCTCCTCGAGTTCGCGCAGCGTCCCGACGGCGAGGAGGAAGGGGATCGCCCACGCCGAGAGGGTGTTGCCGCGGATCTCCGGCATGGCCTCCAGCCAGGTCTGGGCGCCGTCGAGATAGCCCTCCGCGCGGTCGACGACCCGGCGGATGACCGGGACGAACTCCTCGCCGTTGTCCTCGTCGCGGATGTCCTCCGTGTCCAGCTCCTCGTCCTCGAGCAGCTCCTGTGGGATGTAGACGTTGTTCTCCTCCTCGAAGTCCGTGGCGACGTCCTTCGAGACGTTGACCAGCTGCAGGAGCATGGCGAACGAGCGCGCGTTGTTGTGCAGCGTCTCGCTGACGGAGTCGTCGACGTTCCGGGAGAGCAGCCCCGTGACGAGCGTCCCGACGGTCCCCGCGGCGTACCAGCAGTACTCTTCCAGTTCGCCGAACGTCTGGAGGCGCAGCCCGCCCTGCTCGGAGTAACGCTCGACGAACATCGCCATCCCGCCGACCAGTTCGCGCACCGGGGGCCGGATCGCCGACCGGGAGTCCTCGTCGAGCCCCTCGAACGTGCGGAACACCCGCGGGGCCTCGGCGACGACCGACCAGTCGTCGTTCGGCTCCTCGGGGATCCACTCGTCGACCGCCGCGCGGAACTCGTCGATGGATTCGTCGGTCTCCGGATCCAGCACGTCGTTGTACCGGTCCAGCAGCGCCCGCTGCTCGGCCGGCGGGATGTGCCCCGCGTCCTCTATCGTATCCGCGATCCGACAGAGGAGGTAGCCGACGCAGATGTCGCGCGACATCGGCTCGTCGAGCTCCGCGACCGTCAGCGCGAACGTCCGCGAGACGTCCTGGACGGCTTCGTAACAGTAGTCGAGGTCGTCCTGAAACACCCGTTCGGTCTGGTTCCGTGACATTCCCGATATACCCTCCTTTAGGTTCCACAAGTAAAAAGCTCG
>JBDGSU010000191.1:0-26334 GCA_042217395.1 Halosimplex sp. | reverse complement strand
GTCGCCGATGAGGTCGACGATCTCGCCGATCTCGGCCATCTGGTCGTCGAGCGCCGCCACGCGGTCGACCGTCGAGTCGATCGCCGCCCGACTCTCGCGCGTGTTCTCGATCGCCGTCCGCGCGGTCTCGTCGCCCGCCTCCGCGATCTCCGCGGTCTCCCGGGACGTCTCTGCGACCGTCTGCGCGGACGCGGCCACCTCCTCGACCGTCGCGGAGAGGTCGTTCATCTCCGCGGAGACGGACTCGAGCATCTCGGACTGGTCGGACGCCCCCGCGGAGATCTCCCGGATCGAGTCGCTGACCGCTTCGCTGGCGCGTTCGATCTCTTCGGCTCCGTCCTCGGCCTCCTCGCTCGCCTCGGCCACCTCCGCCGCGAACGCCTGGATCTCGGCCATCGCCGACTCCGTCTCCCCGATCGTCTCGTTGAACGCCTCGGCGATCCGCGTCATCGCCTCGCTCTCGCTCTCGGCGTCGAGCCTGACGTGCAACGCGCCGTCAGCCGCCCGCGAGAGCGTCGCGCTGTAGTCGTCGGCCTTGGCTTCGAGGTGCTCGTTCAACCGTTCGACCTCCCGCCGTCGTTCCTCCGCCCGCTCCTGGGCCGCCTCCGCCTCCGCCTTCGCCGCCTCGATATCCGCCCGCTGCTCCTCCAGGTCTGAGACCTGTCTCCTCGTTTCGCGGGCCTCTTCGAGCCGTTCTTCGGCCTCCGCCCGCGAGCGCTCCGTCGAGTACCAGTGCGACATCAGCGCGACGGCCAGCGCCAGGACGAACACGCCGTGGATGAGCCCCCACGCCCACGGGTTGGCGATCGCGGCCCCGTGGTTGTACACGCGTTCGGGGTTTATCATCCCGAACACGCCGTGGGTGAGGACGACGTACCCGATCCCCAGCGCGAAGGGCACCCAGTCCTCGTAGACCGCGACCACCGCCATCCCCACGAAGAAGTGGAAGTGCGCTTCGATGAACCCCCCGGAGAAGTGGACCAGCACGATCGACGCCGACAGCACGCCGAGCGTCCCGAGCGCGGTGCGGACCCGCCGCGGCAACGCCGACAGGCTCGCCGCCGCCACCAGCCCGACGAGCACCCCCAGTTCGAGCAGCACTGTCGAGAGCGGGAGCGACGGGATCGTCGCTCCCGAGAACGTCGTCTCGGTCCCCTCGAAGATTCCCAGCAGGAACAGCACCGGGACGTGCGCCAGCACTACCAAGAGTATGTTCCGGTGGCGCCGCCGCCACGTCTCTTCCGGGATGGTGTCACCGCTCGGCGTATACTGCACGAGTGTCTTGAGCCTGGCCTGCAACCTCGTTCTCACGGAGGTCGCCTCCGTGACTCCTTCGGTCGACATACCGAAGCAGGTGGCCCAACTCGGCAAAAACGAATCGACCTGAATATCAATTCCTGAAATATGCCGATGCGATCCGCTGGAACGTGTCGCCGCTCGCGGCGGAGCTCGCGGGACGGGTCTCGGAAGAACGCGGATAGACCGGGGCCGCCGGGACCGCTCACTCGTCGGCGGTCGGCCGGTCGCGGTTCGTTTCATACGGAGTATTGCAAGCGTTTACCGGGTTGACCGCACGCAGTCGTGCGGTCGATCCCGGACTGTCTTGCAATACTCCGTATCAGGATCTGGGACGTGACGAGCCGATCGACGAGCGCAACGTCGTAGGCGGCCGTCTCGCCGGTTCCGTCGAGGAGGCGTGCGCGACCGCGGCGTTCACCGGCCCGTCGGCCGCGCCGATGTGGTATCCGACCGCCGGGTTCGCGAACGGGTCGGGCCGTGACACCGATTCGAGGGTTAGTCTCATGCAGATGGACGTTTCGGCTCGATCTCGTGGCGACGCGAGGGCGAGGTCCGGTCGGTGGCTCCGCACTCGGTGAAGTTCGACCGTTCGGGACCGGTTCGCAGGACTTCACCCCGGACGGGACGAGTCCCCGAGCACGACCGGTCCAGATCGGTCGGGTAGCCGTCGGCCACACGTCCGAGCTACCGGTCCCGTTGTACCCTCTCTGTCGCGGAGCGGCCGACCGGACCGAACTTTATCTCGCTCGCGCCCGACCGTCCGAGCGACAGCCATGGACCGCGTCACCGGCGACTGGACTCGCGAGCGGGCCGAACAGTTCCTGGACGAACGGGCGATCCCGGTCAGGCTCGCGACCCACACGCCCGACGGCGGGCTCTGGATGCTCTCGCTGTGGTTCCGCTACCGCGAGGGCCGCCTCGAGTGCGCGACCGGCGCGAACGCGACGGTCGTGGACTACCTCCGCGAGGACCCCGCGATCGCCTTCGAGATCTCGACCAACGACGTCCCCTACCGCGGCGTCCGCGGCTCCGGGACGGCGACGGTCGAACCCGACGAGGACAAGGCGGTCCTGCGCGACCTGATCGAGCGTTACCTCGGCGGGGCCGACTCGGAACTGGCGCGCACCCTCCTCCGACCGGAGCGCGACGAGGTCCGTCTCGGGATCGACGTCGAACGGGCATACACCTGGGACTTCTCCGACCGGATGGGAGACGGGACGAACTGATCCGATACCGGTCGGGCGATAGGGACGCTCAGACGGCTACTCGATGTCGATCGAGAGCTCGTCCGAGGCGAACCGGACGTCGCCGTCGTAGCGTTCGCCGATCGAGTCCAGCATCTCGTCGTGGCGGCCGTCTGTGTGTGGGTAGAGGTGGGTCAGATAGACCCGTCCGACGTCGGCGTCGGCATCGGCCAGCGCGCTCCCGAGTTCGCTCGGCGTCGGGTGGTTGTCGACGTCGACGGAGTCGGGGAACGAGCAGTCGTGGGCCAGCACGGGAGTGCCGTCCGCGAACTCGATCAGGCCCGTGAACGCTTCGGTGTCGCCGCTGAAGACGAACGACGGCGACTCACGGTCGTCGTTCGCCGTGGACGCACCGTCACCGGACTCCGCGAACCGATAGGCCAGACAGTACATCGAGTGGCGCGTTTCCGTGGCCGAGACGTCGAAGCCGGCGAGCGTGAACGCCCCGGGCTCGACGGTTCTGAACGTCAGGTCCATCCGGTCGCGCATGTAGTCGTGGACGTCGAGCAGGTCGGTCACCAGGTCCTCGGTGCCCGGCGGCCCCGCGATAGTCAGTTCGGTCGCGCCGGCGAGCCAGCGGGCCTTCAGCAAGGGCATGAGGTCCGAGACGTGGTCGAGGTGGTGGTGGGTCAACAGGACGGCGTCGACGCCTTCGTAGCCGACGCCCGTGCGCTGGAGCGCGTGGAGGACGCCGCTCCCGCAGTCGACGAGGAGGGCCGCGTCCGACGACTCCAGCAGGAGCCCGGTCTGGAACCGGTCGCCGGTCGGCATCGCGCTGCCCGTTCCGAGAAACGTCACTCGCATACCGTCGCCTTCGACCGGCGGCCTGTTAGGCCTTCGTCGCGCCGCCGGCGGCCGCCCGATTCAGAACTCGTCGACCGCGTCGTCGACCCGGTCGAGGGTCGATTCGACGTCGTCGCGTTCGTCCGAGTCGAGCGAGTCGAGCGGTGGCCGGACGGCGACGGAATCGAGCAGGCCGCGGTGGGCGAGCAGGACCTTCGTCGTCGCGGCGAAGCCGTACTCCGCGCCGCGGCGGAACAGCGGCGTGACCGCGTCGCGCTGGATCGCCAGAGCGCGGTCGTGGTCGCCCGCGCGGACCGCCTCGACGGCCTCGTTCAGCGCCCCGGGGATCGCGTGCGAGAGGGCGTTCACGCCGGCGGCCATCCCGACGTAGAGCCCGGGGACGAGCTGGCCGTCGAAGCCCTGGAACACCCGGAACGAGTCGGGAACGCGGTCGAGTACCTCGATGACCCTCGTCAGGTCGCCGCTGGTGTCCTTGAGGCCGACGACGGCGTCGTGGTCGGCCATCGCCGCGACCGTCTCCGCTTCGAGGGCGTCGTGGGCGTACTTCGGGACGTTGTAGAGGACGACCGGGAGGTCGCTGCCGTCGGCGACCGCCTGGAAGAACGCCCGGTTGCCCGACGGCTCCTGGGCGGTGACGTAGTAGGGCGGGACGACGAGCGCGGCGTCGGCCCCGGCGTCGGCCACCTCGCCGATCCTGCGGTGGACGGACTCGACCGAGGTGTCGGCGGCGCCGGCGATCACCGGCGCGTCGTCGGGCGCCGCGTCGACGGTGGTCTCGACCACGCGGCGGCGTTCCTCGGGCGTCAGGCTGGCGAACTCGCCCGTCGTCCCGCAGGGGACGAACCCGTCGACGCCCGCGTCGGCGAGGTGGGAAACGATCGACGCGAGCGCGTCCGTGTCGACGCCCGCGTCGCCGTCGCTGTCGACGGACTCGAACGGCGTCACGAGCGGACAGAGGACTCGCGGCTCGGTGTCGAACACGTCTCGCGTGCGGGCGCGACGTGTTTGTGTCTGTCCGCTGCGGATTCGTGTGGGTCGGAGACAGCAGAGTCGGGCGGAGCCTCCGGAGCGTCAGACGTGGCTGTACGGACGTGTCTGTGCGCAATACTTTTTCCAGACCGAGTCGAAAGGTCAGATATGCCCGGAAAGGCAAGCTCCTCCGCCCTGGGCCGCGACGTCGGCGTCGCGGTCGCCGCGCTCGCCGTGGTCCTGCTGGTCCTCGACCGGACGACCGACCTCGCGGTCCCCTACGGCTACGACGGAGGGGGGAGCGTCGTCGTCGGCGCGGTCGGCGCGCTCGTCGTCGTTCTCGCGGTCCTCGCGTGGTACTACCGCGACCGTACCGCGACGTGACGTGACGCCGGCCCGCGATCCCTCGCTACCGGACCCGGCTCCGTCACCGGTTCGACGGTGAGAGTCTCCCTCCCGACCGGTTCGGCGGACGACCGACAGGGTTTTGTTTCAGATGAGCGGACAATCGCGTATGGGAACGCGATTCCTTTCGACACGCTGGAGGGCCTGGATCGCGTCGTTCGTCGTGCTGGTCGCGAGCCTGTTCCTCATCGAGGGGGGCGCCGCCGCGCTCGGACTCACCACGGGCGCCTACGACCTGTCGCCAGCGGCGATCGCTGTTCTCGGTGCGGTCGTCGTCGTGCTCGCAGTGGCCGGGCAACGCCTTCGAGGGGTGAGCGCCCGTCCGTTGCCGGCGTGACTTCCGGACCACTTTCACTTCGCTGTCCAAACCCACTTGACGGCGCGGCCCGAACCGGTCGGTAGGCCACATGGGAGGACGGGAACTGCTGGACGGCGTAGATGCGGGTGTCGACGCCGCCGCGGTCGACATCGACGACGCCGACGTGCTCGAGTTGCTGGAGCAGCCGGTCCGCGAGTGGTGGGTCGAGCAGTTCGGCGAGTTCGTCCCCGAGAACGGCGGTTTCTTCACGCCGCCACAGAAAGAGGCCGTCCCGCTCATCCACGAGGGCGAGAACGCACTTATCGCAGCTCCGACAGGTTCGGGGAAGTGTGTCAGGCCAGATACCCCCCTAATCATTCGAGTTGACGGGGAAGCGCGTGTGCTGAGAGCCGAAGAACTACTTGACGAGACTGGCGACCGGCTCGCGGAGGTCGACGAGGACGGTGAGCTATACGACAGCAGCGTGGAGGCGTATTCGCTCTCTGACGGAGACATCGAGTTGCGAGAGTCGATGATCTATCGGGAGTCGTTCGAGGGAGAACTGTATTCGATCCGGACGACCTACGGGAGAGAGGTTGAGGTCACCGGAGATCACCCTCTTCTCGTCGAGACCAAATCAGGTCCGGAGTGGCGGGCTGCGTCCGAGATCGCGTCTGGGGATAAGATCGGTGTCCCCCGCGATATAGAACTCCCTGAGGAGCCCATCGAACTCGATGTCGACGCTGCGATAGGCTCAGTACGGGAGCAGTTCGAACGCGTCCTGACTGCACGAGAGGCAACCAACGTGATTGCCGAACTTCGGTCGGCGGAAGATATCGATTCCGTCTCCGAGTCCCTCCTCCGAGACGCGCTCTCGCTAGCCGACCTTTCGATGACTGCAGCCGCAGATCGGCTCTCGATCGGCGTATCGTCCGTTTACAATCTGGTAACAGGTGAAACCGACTACAAAGCGGCTGAGCTACTCGATCTTCTCGAAGATGAAGTCGAACCGCTCGGAAGACAGGAGCTACTGGTGCGAACGTCCAACGGACGAACGTCACGATTCCGGTATCAACGGTACGTGGACGAACGGATCGCGAAGATTTGCGCGTTCGTACTCGGTGAGGGTTTCGTCGGAGATTACGAGGACGGTCGCATGGTCGCGGTCTCACAACAGAACAGGCCCGAACTCTTGGCTGACTTCCGCCGTTGGGTTTCCAGCGTGTTCGGTGTGGAGTTTCGGCAGAAGTCCGAGGTCGACTACGTCGTCTCAGATTCGGCGTTCGCGACGTTTTTCAGTGAACTACTCGGGATAGGATACGGGCCTGGAAGAGAAGTCAGGTTTCCGGACTGGCTACTCAACGCGCCGGCCGATATCAAGCGATCGTTCGTGGAATCGTTCATCTCGCTGGAAGGCGAAGTACGAGAGGACACAGTACGGGTTACACAGGCGAACTCGATCAAGATCGAGCAGCTAAACTACCTCCTGCTATCGTTCGGGATCCTGCCCGCGAGACGGACCGAGGAGAAGTATGCGACAAACACTGATTCCAAGACGAAACGGGAGTACACAACTCTAATTGTCCGTCGAAAAGATAACCTCGGACGGTTCACCGAGCAATTCGACATCACACATCCGAACGCCGATTCGCTGGAAGCGTACGCCGACGGATCGGTCTCGGGAAGTAAGGTAGAAAAGTACGCGTTCGACTACGAGAAGATCCGCGCTCTCTCTCCGCATTTCGAAACCGATCGTGCGTTCAACGAACACCTTGGAGACATCTATGAGGTGGTTCGGCGGTCGGGCTACATTACCGAGCGAGCCCTTCGAGAGCTCCGAACGGTGGTCGAAGAGTTACCTGACAGCGAAGCCGTGCGGGCAGTGACAGAACGGATCGACTCGATAGAGGGTCGGAACGTCACGTGGCTGGAGGTGACGTCGGTAGAGACGGTTGATTACGAGGGGAAAATCGTCGATCTCTCAGTCCCGGATACTCACAACTTCGTCGGCGGCGCAGGGGGACTCTATCTCCATAATACGCTCGCGTCCTTTACCAGCATTATCAACGAGCTCTTCCGCCGGGACCGCGCCGACGGACTCGACAACTCGGTCTACTGCCTCTACGTCTCCCCCCTGAAATCGCTCGCGAACGACATCCACCGGAACCTGGAAGTCCCACTCGACGGCATCACGGAGAAACTCGACGAACGCGGGGAGGACGTCGAGATACGCCACGCTATCCGCCACGGGGACACGAGCGACGCCGACCGGCAGAAGATGCTGACGGAGACGCCCCACATCCTCAACACCACTCCAGAGACGCTCGCGATCCTCCTCAACTCCCCCAAGTTCCGGGAAAAACTCCGGACGGTGGAGCACGTCGTCGTCGACGAGATACACAGCCTCGCCGAGAACAAGCGCGGTACGCATCTCTCCGTCTCCCTCGAACGGCTCGAAGCGCTGGCCGACGGCTCGCCCACTCGCATCGGCTGTTCGGCGACGGTCGAACCGCTCGACGCGATGGCGGAGTTCCTCGTGGGACAGGAGGCCCCCGGCGGCGACCCGCGGGATTACGAGATCGTCGACGCCCGGTTCGCCCGCGAGTTCGACATGGAACTGGTCTGCCCGACCGACGACCTCGTCAACACGCCGCCGGACGTGGTCAACGACCGCTTCTACCGCGACCTGCACGACCTCGTGCAGGAGCACACCAACACGCTCGTGTTCACGAACACGCGCTCGGGCGCCGAGCGCGTCCTGCACAACCTCCGCGAGCGAAACGAGGAGTACGACGAGACGAACTCGGGGTGTCACCACGGCAGCCTCTCGAAGGACCGCCGCCAGGAGATAGAGCGCCGGCTCAAGGAGGGCGACCTCGACGTGGTCACCACGTCGACGAGCCTCGAACTCGGCATCGACATGCCTCACATCGACCTGGTCGTGCAGGTCGGATCCCCGAAGTCCGTCGCCGCGCTCCTCCAGCGCGTCGGCCGAGCGGGCCACCAACTGGGTGAGACGGTGACGGGGAGAGTCGTCGCGCTCGACCGCGACGAACTCGTCGAGTGCGCGGTGATGCTCAAGAAAGCCCACGAGGGGTTCGTCGACCGCGTGTTCGTGCCCGAGCGCGCCCAGGACGTCGCCGCCCAGCACGTCTACGGCATGGCGATCGCCGAGATCCGCCCGGAAGCCGAGATCCGCGGCATCCTCGAACGGGCCTACCCCTACCGGGACTACGCCGACGGCGAGTGGGAGTCGCTGCTGCGATATCTCACCGCCGCGTATCCGGGCATGGAGGACAAGAACGTCTACGCGAAGGTCTGGCGAGACGAGAACGACCCGCCCGACGGCGAGCACCACTACGAGGAGTACCCCGTCGGCGAGCCGCTGCTGGGAAAGCGCGGCCGCCTCGCGCGGGTCATCTACATGACCAACATCGGCACGATCCCGGACTCGTTCACCTGCGACGTGTTCACCCGCTCGGGCGACGACTGGGTCGGCCAGCTCGACGAGTCGTACCTCGACACCCTCGAGGCGGGCGACGTGTTCGTCCTCGGCGGCGACCGCTTCGCGTACCGCTACCGCCGCGGGTCGAAGGTCTACGTCGATCGGACGAGCAAGCGTCCGACCGTCCCGTCGTGGTACTCCGAGCGATTGCCGCTCTCGTACGACCTCGGGCGGGAGATCCTGACCTTCCAGCGCGAACTGCTCGACCGGTTGAACCGCGGCGGTGCGGGCGCGGTGCGCCACTGGCTCCGGGCGTATCCCCTGGACGAGAACAGCGTCCGCGCCGTCGCGCGGATGTACGAGGAGCAGGTGAAATACGCGGGCTACGACAGCGTCAGCACCGACGACCGGCTCGCCGTCGAGGAGGAGCTCGACCGCGAGGAGTACGAGCGCCGGTACTACGTCCACTCGAACTACGGCCGGCGGTTCAACGACGGCTTCTCCCGGCTGCTGGCCTACCGCATCGCCCAGGAGGCCAACGCCAACGTCCAGGTCGCCGTCGCCGACAACGGGTTCACGCTCTCGATGCCGCTCAACCGGAAGGTCGACGTCCTCGGCGTGATCGACGATATCGACCCGGGCGAGGTGCGTGAAGACCTCAGGGCGAGCCTGCAGGGCACCGACCTGCTCCAGCGGTACTTCCGGATCGACGCGACGCGGGCGCTGATGATCCTCAAGCGCTACAAGGGCTACGAGAAGTCCGCGGCCGAACAGCAGATGAACTCGGAGATGCTGCTGGGCTTCGCCGAGGACCTCGAGGAGTTCGCAGTCGTCGAGGAGACCTACCGGGAGATCCTCGAAGACAAACTCGACGTCGACGCCATCGAAGACGTGCTCGGATCGATCGCCGACGGCGACGTGTCCGTCGAACACCACCGCGTGCGCTCGCCCTCGCCGCGGGCGTTCGGGCTCGCGACGCTGATGGCTTCGGACGTGGTGCTCGCCGAGGACGAGAGCGAGGTGCTCCAGCGCTTCCACGAGCGCGTCCTCGACGAGATCGGCGACGAGTCGCTCGAACCCGAACTCGGGACGAACTGAGCGAGCGGAGCCGCCTGGGTCGCCGCTGCGACCGAACTACATCCCGTCGTCTGTCGCCGTCGATCCGTCCATCGTCTCGTTGCCACTCGTCCCGTCGCCCATCCCCGAGTCGGTCTCGTTGCCCATTCCCGTTCCGGAGTCGGTCTCCGTCATCGAGCCCGTTCCGGGATCCGTCTCCGTTTCTCCGTCCATACCGTTCGTGCCGGAGTCGGTTTCGGTTCCCATCCCCATCCCGGAGTCGGTCTCGGTCGTCGACCCCGTGTCGGAATCGGTTTCGGTCATGCCGTCCATCCCTCCCTCGGTTTCTGTCATCGAATCGCCGCCGTCCATCGAATCGCCGCCGTCCGTCGAACCGTCGCCGTCCATCGAGTCGTCGCCGGGTTCGGTGGTCGCGTCGTCGCCGGATCCGCCCGTCGAACAGCCGGCGACCGCGCCGACCGCGGCAGTTGCGATGACTCCGCGAACGAACGAGCGTCGAGTCTGGTCTGTCATGGCTTCGTCCGCGTCCGCGCCCCGACCGGGGAAAAGGTATTTTCGAACTCCCGTCGGAGAGCGCGCAAACTCCGTTCGGTCCGCGGTCGGGATCGGTGCAAACTCCGTTCGACATTCGACGGGGCCGACCGGCGCGGGACACCCCCGCGGTCGCCGTCCGCGACTCACTCCAGCAGTTCGACGACGCCGCGGTCTCCGTCGACGCGGATCCGCTGCCCGCTGCGGACGCGCGCGGTGGCCCCGTCGACGGCGACGACGGCCGGGATGCCGTACTCCCGCGCCACGAGCGACCCGTGGGTCAGCCGCCCGCCGACCTCCGTCACGAGGCCGGCGGCGTTCAGGAACAGCGGCGTCCACCCGGGGTCGACGTACGGGCAGACGAGGATCTCGCCCGACTCCAGGTCGGCCTCGGACGGGTCGGTCACGACCCGCGCGACGCCCTCGACGACGCCCGCCGAGACGCCGGTCCCGGTGAGGTCCGCCGACGGATCGACCGCGCCGTCCACCCGCGCTCGCGGCGTCTCGCCGTCGCTGGTGACGAACCGCGGCGCCCGCAGGCGCCGGTGGCGCTCGAACTCGCGGCGGCGGTCCGCGAGGTCGACGGTCGCACCCGGATCCCCCAGGAGCCGAGTGAGTTCGTCGAACCGGAGCAGCCACACGTCCTCGGGGTCGTCGATCCGCCCGTCCTCGGCCAGCGCGTCCCCAGCGTCGAGCACCTGCCGCCGGGTCTCGGCCAGGAGCGGCGACAGCCCGAACTTCGGCAGCTCGCGGATCCCGAAGTAGCCGCGATACACCGACGCGAGGCGGTCGACGAGCCGTCGTCGGAGGGGCCCGAGCGGGCCGGTGTCGGCCGCGGCCCGGAGGCGGTCGCGGGCGGCCGCCGCCTCGTCCCGAAGTCTGCCGACGCGGTCGCGCGGCTCCTCGGTCCCGTCGGTCGCGAGCAGCCCGCGGACCGTCGCGAGCAGCGGCGCCGGGTCATCCCGGTACCGCGGTCGGCTGAAGTCGATCTCGCCGACGGCGCGGAAGCCGTACTCGTCGAGGAACGCGTCGAGCGCCGACTCGAACTCCTCGCCCCCCTCCCTCGTTCGGACCGCCTCGTGGCTCTCGCCGGCGCGGATCGCGTCCGACACCTCCGGGTGCCGACGAGCGACGGCCGCGGCGTCGGCGAGTTCGAGCGTCATCGCGGTCACGGGGTCGGTCTCGATGCCGCGGACGAGCGCCTCGACGTCCGCCTCGCGACCGGGGCAGAGCCGTTCGAGGAGGAGTCGCGCGACGATCGCGGCGTAGAACGGGTAGAACTCCTCGAGAATCCACTCCAGCGACGCGGCGGTCTCCTCGGGGGCCAGTCGGACCCGCGTCTCGCGGTCGACTGCGGCGCGGATCCGTTCGATCGCCGCCTCGCACCGCGTCTCGTAGACCCGGCGCGTCCGTACCGGGGCGGAGAGCGGGTCGGGGTCGAGGAGGGCCGCCACCGTCCGGTGGGCGGCTCGCCCGACCCGCGGGGCGAGCCGTCGGAGTATCGGCGCGGCCGACCGGGCGACGGAGAGCGCGTCGCCGTCGGGGCTCGGCAGGTCGTCGCTCCGCTCGCGACAGAGGTCCCGGAGGCCGGCCACCATCGGCTCGTCGACGGCCTCGAAGCGCTCGAAGATGCGTTCGCGGAGCCACGGCCGGACCAGATAGGGGGTGATATCGAGGTAGAGGCGCCCGCCGGCTTCGACGCCGAACCGACCGGGGATGCCGAACCGTGCGGTGACCGCGTCGGTGAGTCGACGCCAGAAGTCGAGCACCAGCGGCGGCATCGCCTCGGGCATCCCCTGTCGGTGGCCGAAACTGTAGTAGACGCGTAGTTCGTCCTCGGGCGCTCCCTCGGGGACCGGGAACAGCGTCGTGATCGGGCGCGCCTGCAGGACCCGGAACCCGTCTCCGTCGAGCGCCCACTCGACGTCCTGCGGGTCGCCGAGCAGAGCCTCGATCCGCTCTCCGTAGGCGGCGAGCGTCCGGAGCTGGTCGTCGGTCAGCACGCGCGTCGCCTGCTCCCCCTGCGAGACCACGACACCGCCGTCCTCGCCGTCTGCGTCCGACCGCACGACCGCTCCGTGTCGCCCGACCCGGTACTCGAGGACCTCCCCGGTGCGTTCGTCCAAGCGGGCCGTGTCGGCGGTGACACGACCGCCGACCTGCGCGTCGCCGAGTCCGGGGCCGGCGTCGACGACCGCGACGGTCCGGTTCCCGCTCACGGGGTCGGCGGTGAAGAGGATGCCCGACGCCTCGGGCTCGACCAGGCGCTGGACGACCACCGCCATCGACACGTCGCGGTGGTCGATCCCGTTCCGGGCGCGGTAGGCGATGGCCCGGTCGGTGAAGAGGCTCGCCAGGCACTCCCGGACGGCCCGAATCACCGCTTCCGGCCCCGAGACGTCGAGGACCGTCGCGTGTTGTCCCGCGAACGAGGCGCCCGGCAGGTCCTCCGCCGTCGCGCTCGACCGGACGACGAACGCCGCCTCGGCCGGGAACGACTCGAGCGCGGTCTCGACGGCGGCCCGTAGCGCATCGGAGACCGGTCGGTCCCGGATCGCCGACCGCAACCGCTCACCGAGTTCAGACGCGGCCGCATCGCCCGCGTCGAGGTCGGCGAGGCGGTCGAGCAGCGCCGGGACGGACGTCTCTCGGACGTGGTCGCGATAGGCCGCGGTCGTGACGCAGAACCCGCGCGGGACCGGGAGTCCGGCGCGCGCCAGCCGCGACAGGTTCGCGCACTTCCCGCCCGTCAGTTCCCCGTCCGTCGCCGCCTCGTCCGTCAGCGAGAGCGTGTACTCGTGGGTCATGGCTGCACCGCCCGGGGCCGCGACGCGGGACCCCGACCGTTCGACGAACGTTCGTTCTGAGTAACATTACGGTTGTCGCCGCCCGAGTGTTCGCCGCGGGGATCAGACCAGCAACGTGTCGAGCGCGTCGGGCACGACGAGCACGTCGCTCCCCGGTTCCACGGCGTCTTCGACCGACTCGCGGGCGTGCATCAGGCACTCTTCGACGATCTCGGGGTGGTCGCTGTTCGCGACGTAGAGGTCGTGGTCCCGCAGCGCGCGGGCGACGACGAACGCCCGCTGCGCGCCGGGTTCGTACCCGTCGCGCATGGCGTCGTAGAGGGCGTCGGCGCTCTCGGCGTTCGAGAGCCACTCGTAGAAGCGCCGCTCGCCCGTCCCGTCGCCGGCGCCCTCGGGGAGCGCGGCGGGGATCACGACGCGGCCGCCCGCTCGGAGGGGGTTGTTGGCCCCCAGGACCACGTACGTCGCCGCCCGCGTCGTCTGGTAGAGGTTCGCGTCTTTGGGCGCGCCGACGCCCGCTATCACGGCGTCGTATCCGCTTTCGACCGGCGTCGCGAGCGCGTCGCGCGCGGTGTCCGCGAGGTCCCGGACCACCGCTCGCGGGTCGCCGGCGGCGGCGCCGAGGATGCCCTCGGGTGCGTGGGTGACGTTGAACGAGAACTCCACCCCCGCGAGGTCCCCCGCGGCGTCGACGAACTCGCGGAACGGGTTGTCCTCGACCCGGCCGAGCCTGACGCCGTCGCGGCCAAGCATGTCCGGCCCGTGGGAGTAGCCGATCTGCGACTCGCTGCCGGCGCCGACGACGACGGTCTTCGCGCCCCCGGAGAAGCCGGCGTACTGGTGGGGTTCGACCATCCCCGTCGCGAGGACCGCGTCGACGCGCGTCAGCGTCTCGTTGACCTCGATCGCGGTCCCGTCGACGGTCCCCACGTCGACGGTCGCCTCGGGGTCGTGGTTGACGGCGAGATCGGCGTGGTCGCCGAGCGCGTCCTCGATCTCCGCGTCGGTCATCGGCCGGTGCAGGCCCAGCCCCAGGATCACGGTCACCTGCTCGCGGGCGACGCCCGCGGCGGCGAGTTCGTCGAGCAACACGTCGAGCAGTACGTCGTCGGGCGTCGCGCGGGTCACGTCCGTCACGACGATCCCCACGGCGTCGTCGGGGTCGACGCGGCGGGCAAGCGCGGGGCCGTGGGGCTCCGCGACGGCGGCCTCGGCGGCCTCGCGAACGTCGACGGGGTCGCCGCCCGGTGGCCGGCAGACGGTCACGTCGCAGTCGGGGAGCGAGACCGAGACGGTCCCCTCGCCCAGCGGGAGGTCGACTGACATGGCGAGTGATAGACGCGCCTCCGTCGAAGGTCTACCGGTCGGGTCGCGGGCCCTCATACGGATTATTGCAAGACAGTCCGGGATCGACCGCACGACTGCGTGCGGTCGACCCGGTAAACGCATGCTCCGAATCCGTATCACTCGGCCGCGTTCGCGGTCCCGAAGGCGTCGACGCGACCGACCAGCGAGGGGACCGCGACGATGCCGGCGACGAGCACCGCGTAGACGACCGCCGCGGTCGCGAACAGCGCGGCGGCCGCGAGCACTCCTTCGAGCGTCTCGACGACGGCGATGACGGCGACCACGAAGGCGACCCCGGCGACGGAGACGCCCGCTCGTTCCGGGAGCGACCGGAACCGGTCGGCCCGCGTCCGCCAGCGGGCGGCGACCGTCCCGCCGACGCTCCCGCCGAGCGCCAGCGCCGCGTCGCCGGTCTCGGTCGCCAGGACCGCGGCCGGCAGCGCGCAGACGACGGCGGTCGCGAAGACGACTGTCGGTCCCGACGGTCGGTCGAGCGCGACGGCGAGCAGCCCGAGCATCGCCAGCCCGACGGCGATGCCCGCGACCACGTCCCCCAGGAAGTGGACGCCGAGGGCGACCCGAGAGAGGCCGACGAGTGCGATCATCGCGCCCGCGGCGCCGACCCACACCGGCTCGCGATAGCGGTCGAACGCGAGCAAGAGCCCGCCGTAGACGGTGGTCGCGGCCACCGCGTGGCCGCTCGGGAACCCGACCGGGCTGGGGTCCAGATCCGTCGGGCGGACCCCGGCCGGCGGACGGGGGAGTCCGAACCAGTACTTCAGCGCGAGCGTCGCCGACACCGCGACGAACGCCACGCCCACGAGCGTCACCAGCTCCCGACGGCGGGACTCGGCGTTCCAGTAGGTCACCGACAGTCCGACCATCAGGAACTTGGAACCGCCCAACGCCGTGACCGCCAGGAAGAACGGCACCAGCCCGGCCGGGACCGCCTCCCGGATCGCCTCGCTCGCCGCGACCAGTCGGAACATATCGTATCCCCGCCGGGCCGCCCGCTTATAGTTTTTCACCACGTAGCGGAAGTGAAACGCCAGATCCTCACAGAAAAATTCTTCCCACGGAGTGAACGTGAAACGGTCCGAAGCTAGATATAAATGTTGGCCACGGGGCGAAAGTGAAACACGGCCGGCGAGCGGTCGGCGCGGGTCGCCGTGGTGAAGCCGGAACCGACGGACAATCGGCCGTGTCGTACGGATCACTGCAAGACGATCCGGGCCGACCGCACGCGTGTCCCGGGTCGACCAGGGACACGCGTGCTTCGAATCCGTCTCAGGGGACGATCGTCGCGGGCACCTCGGCGGCGCGGACGACGGTCTCGGCGGCGCTCCCGAGGATCGCGCGGCCGATGCGGCCGGTCCCGTGGTGGCCCATGACGACGTGGTCGTAGTCGCCCTCCTCGGCCATCCGGAGGACGTCCTTCCCGACGCGGTCGGCGTACTTCGGGTCCGACATCCGGAGGTCGGTGACGACCTCGGGTTCGTCGGCGATCCCTGCCTCGGCGAGCAGTGCCTCCGCCCGGGCGAGCAGTTCCTCCGTCGACTCCGTCCGGTGGTCGGTGACGTGGACGACGTGGAGTTCGCCCTCGTACCGCCCGGCGAGGTCGACGGCGTGCTCCAGCGCGCGGAAGCTGCAGTCGGACCCGTCGATGGGGACGAGTATCTTCATGCGGATCGATACGTTGGCGCCGTACTTGAAGATGCGTCGGCGCCGTTCTCGAACGGTCGATCGGGCGCCCGCGTGGGAGGATAGCCTGGGTAGGTGCCTCCCGCCGGCGGCCGGGCGGACCGATCAGCGCGCCCACTCGACCATCCGGGCGTAGGTGTCGTCGGTGGCGAGCGCGTCGGCGTCGCCGACGAGGACGAGCGCCCTCTTCGCGCGGGTGAGCGCGACGTTGACGCGACGGTAGTCCTCGAAGATGGGCGACTCGAGCGAGCCCGTCGCGACGAACGAGATGACGACGACCTCCTTGCTGGAGCCCTGGAAGCGGTCGACGGTGTCGACGGCGACCTCGTCGGGGAGGCGCTTGCCGATCTCGGCGACCTGGGCGCGGAACGGCGCGATGACGCCGATGTCGGCGGCGGGGACGCCCGCCTCGCGGTAGGCCCGCACCGTCTCCGCGACGGCGTCGGCCTCCGTCGGGTTCGTGTTCCCGTTCGCCGTCCCGTCGGGGTCGACGAACGCAACCCGGTCGCCGAGGTGATCGGGAAGCGCCCCGACGTCGACGCCGTCGAGCTGGCGGAGGTGCTGGCCGGCCACCTCGCCCGTCGCGGGACGGAGTTGGCCCTCGTAGAACTCCCGGGAGGCGAACGCCTGGATGCGCTGGGCCATCCGGTACTGGCGGTCGAGCATCACCGACGCGTCGGGGTAGCGCTCGATGAGCCGCTGGAAGAGCGACCGGGAGAGCGCCGCGCCGGGCGCGGGGTTCCCGTCGTCGCCGGTCGGGAGGTCCGCGGGCTCGGGTTCGTCGCCCTGGACGACCGGCGGGAGCTGCTGGTGGTCGCCGACCAGGACGAACCGCTCGGCCAGGTTCGTGGCGGCGAGGGTACCGGGTTCGGTCAACTGTCCGGCCTCGTCCACGACGGCCGCGTCGAAGTCCTGCTCGCGCATGATCCGCGACCCGCAGGTGGCGGTCGTGGCCGCGACGACCCGGGCGTCCCGCAGCTCGGCGACGCGGTCGTCCGGGTCGCCGGCGCGCTCCAGTCTGTACCCCCGCATGTCCGCGCGGACGCCGCTCTCGGTCCCGACGCGAACGAACTCGTCGAACCCCTGGTCGAGGAGCGCCTCCAGCGCGTTGTCGACCGCGC
Organism: Halosimplex sp.; assembly: GCA_042217395.1. Lineage (GTDB taxonomy): Archaea > Halobacteriota > Halobacteria > Halobacteriales > Haloarculaceae > Halosimplex. Next base: position 9,286 of record JBDGSU010000191.1, on the reverse strand, counting down.
GGTTGGTGAACGCCGAGAGGAGCACGCGCTCGCCGTCGTCGACGAGCGCGCGTACCACCCGCGCGAGCGTGTAGGTCTTCCCGGTTCCCGGCGGGCCGTGGATCAGCGCGCAGTCCTCGCAGCCCACGGAGAGCCTGACGGCCTCGTTCTGCGCGTCGTTGTTCCCGATGTACGTCTCCGCGACGTCGTCGAAGTCGAACTCCGGCTCGCGGCGACCGAACAGCACGTCCTTCTCCTCGGGCGACTGGGTCAGGACGGCGTCGTGCAGCGCGGTGAGCATCCGGTCGGCGGAGATCTCCGAGGGGTAGACGTCGACGCGGCGCAGTTCGACCGGTTCGTCCGCGGTGACGACGATCTCGGGTCGGCTGGCGCTCGCGGCTGCGTCGCTCGCGCTGGTCGAGGTCTCGCTGCTCACGGGTCGCTTCGCTCCCCGCTCGCTCGTCTCGAGGCCGCTCGCTTCGCTCACGGCCTCGCCGCCGCCCAGCCGTTCGACGCGCGCGAGTTCGGCCTCGCCGCGGATCGGGTCGCCGTCGCTTGCGAGCACGAGGTCGCCCTCGCGGATCTTCGAGACGGCGCCCGTGCCGCGGGCGCGCAGTTCCCAGGTCCCGCCGTCGAGTTCCCGCCGCTCGGTCGGCTCGAGGCCGACGAGAGCGCGGTCGTCCTCGGCGCGCTCCTCGGGGGTCTGCTCCCAGAGCTTCGCGTACTCGCGGTGGACCGCCCGTCGCTCGCGCTCGACCGATTCGTAGACCCGGTCGAAGTAGCCGCGCTCCTCCTCGGGCACGGGCGAGCCCACCTGCCCGGCCTTCGACTCCTGACCGAGCCGACCGGAGACGGCCATGCAGGTGTCCTGTTCGAAGCAGTACTCGCACTTCGCGTCGGCCTCGTATCCCGTGGGCACGTCGACGCCGTGTTCCATCGCGGCCAGCGCGTTCCGCGTGCGGAGGACGAACTTCAGGAAGCCCGGGCCGATGGAGAACTCCTTGGCCGGCGAGAGATCGCCGCTCTCCTCGTTCCGGTCGACGGCCGCGTTCTTGGTGTAGAGCAGCGTCCCGGTGTCCGGCGGCTCCCCCCGGCGCTCCCCGAGGATGAGCGCGTAGCACGTCGCCTGCACCTTGTCGTGGAAGCGCGGTTCGCGCTTCGTGTTCTTCCCGGTCTTCAGTTCGACCGGCATCCCGCGGCGGACGGCGTCGGCCCGCCCCTTCAGCCCGTAGGTCTCGCTGACCAGCGTCATCTCCGAGCGCCACTCGTCGGACTCCGCGAGCGTCCCCTGCCGGAGCCACCCCTCGATGGCCGACGCGTGCTGGCGCACCTCCTCGCGCACCTCGTCGGCGCTCCGGCCGAGCATGCCGAGTTCGAGCCCCGCCTGCTCGACCTGGTCGTCGATGGACTCCTCGAGGTCGCGCCCTCGGAGGAGGTCGCCGAACACCTCGTGGACGATCGTCCCCTTGACGACGGGGTAGGCGTTGGGCGTCCCGCCGATCTTGTTGAGGTAGTACATCCGCGGGCACTGCACCCACGAGCGCACGTCGGTCACGTCGACGAGGAAGTCGGGCTCGACGACGACCATCGAGTCGCCCGTCGTCGAGTACTGCTGCTCGCCGCGGTACTCCCGCTCCTCGGGGTTCGTCACCGCGAGTTCCATCCCCGGTTCGAGGTACGTCGCCGTCTCGGTCCACTTGCCCCACAGCGTCACCGTGGTCGGTTCCCCTCGGCCGCGGTCGGGCCGGAGACTCACCTCGAGCAGTTCGCTCTCGCCGTACTGCGTGGAGACGGTCTTCGGGTCGCTCACGTCGACGACGACGCCGCGGAGTGTCACGCTCGATGTACGGGACGGCCGCGGGAAAAACGCTGTCGGTTGACCGGGGTATGGAGCGGGCGGGAGCGACGCGACTCGGTCGCCGGCGCGAACCGGCGATACCGATGGCTTCATTCACGGCCGCGTCCAAGGCGCGACCGACATGCGCGTGCGCGACTGGCAGGACATCCTGGAAGACGTCGTGGAGAGCGACGCCGACCCGAACGGCTGGCGAGCGGCCGGCGGCGACCGCGCCTCGGGCATCGGGGAAGACCTGTACTTCGGCCACCCCTCCGTCGGCGTGTTCCACGTCAAGACCTACGCGAAGAACCCCTACGAGGTCCAGGGGGTCGGCGCCGAGGTGGCGCGGCGGATCGACGACGAACTCGACCCGCTCTTTCCCGAGGAACCCGGCGACGGCGGGATGTTCGGCGTCCAGCAGCCGATGGAAGACGAAGACCAGGCCGAGGACGCAGCCACTCGCCTCGAAGAGGTCGTGCAGGCCCACGCGGACGCTCCGACCACGCCCGACGCGCTCTTCGAAGACGTGATGGACGCGCTCGAGTCGCCGGCCTACGGCCCGATGGAGTACGACCAGTACGGCCGCCCGGACAGAGTGGAGGAACTCGCCGACACGTTCGAGGAGGCCGAGGAACTGCTCGACGCCGAGCTCGACGACCTGATCGACGAGGACGTCGACCGGGGCTTCCAGTGACGACCGCCGCCGAGCGGGTCCGGGCCTACTACGATGCGCTCCGCGAGGGCGAGCCGCTGGCCCCCTTCTTCGCGCCCGTCGACGACGTCGTCAAGTTCGGCATCTCCGAGCGGCTGGCCGGTCCGGACGCGGTCGCGGCGGGCCTGCGCGAGCAGACCGAGACGACGACCGACTGGCAGGTCGAGAGCCGCGACCTCCGCGTGACCGAGCGCGACGATCACGCCTGGTTCTCCGACCGCGTCTCGATGGCCTGGACGGACACCGAGGGGCGGATCCGCTACGAGTTCGAGACGCGCTGGAGCGGCGCGCTCGAACGCCGGACCGACGCCCTCGAAGCGATCCCGGGCGGTGACGACGGCGGTAGCGCGGAGAACGGAGGCAGGGAGAGGGACGGAGACGAGGGCGACGAACGGTGGCAGTTCGTCGGGATGCACGTAAGCACCGCGAGGGACCTCTGATGGTCGGGCCCGTCTCGGACACCGAACGCTCGTCGTTCAATCGGCGCGTGAAAATCGGCGTGACGGTGCTCGTCGGCGCGTCTGCCGGCCTCATCTCGCTCCAGGTCGACCCGACGCTTCCGCAGGCCGCGGGAGCGGTCGCCCTCGGTCTGCTCATCGGGTACCTGCTCGCCCGGTACGTCGTCCCGTCGGGGCCCGCCCCCGCGACGCGCCAGCGCCAGCGTCGCATCGAGGAGAACCCCTTCGCCGACGGGGGCGACGGCGGCGACGAGGACCGCGGGAGCGACGGCGACGACGAGCGCGGTCCGCGGTGAGCGCCGAGACCGGCGGTCCGCCGGTCTCAGAGCGATCAGTGCGTTCGGTCGTCGACGCGGGCCAGCCACAGCGACGGGTCGTCGAGTTCGGCGTCGGTGGGGAGGTTCGCGGGGTCGTCCCAGACGATCGAGGCGCCGGCGATGCCGCGCTCGTCGGCGACGGCGTCGAAGAAGGCCTTCCCGCGCTCGTACTGCCGGCGCTTCATCCCGAGCCCCAGCAGGCGACGGATGAGCCCGGCGAGCGGGCCGCGTCCGCGTCTGCGCGCCTCTACCTTCTCGCGGAGGTCGGCGTACTCGTCGTCGAACGCGCGGTCCATGACGAGTTCGGCGTACCCCTCGACGGCGGTCATCGTCGTGTCGAGGTCCCTCAGCGCCTCGCGGTCGAGGGTCCCCTCGCCCAGCGCCGCGACGGCCCCCTCCATCGTCGATTCGAGGTGTTCGGAGAGCCAGGGCGCGGCGCCGAACTCGGCCGCGTGGGCGACCTCGTGGAAGGCGATCCACCGGCGGAACCGCTCGAAGTCGACGTCGAGCGCGTCGGCGACTCGCGCGATGTTCGGGTGGACGAAATAGAGGGCGTGGTCGTCGCCCTCGGCGAGCAGGAGCGGGTCGTACTGACCGAGGACGTTGTTCCCGAGGAACGCGAGCGCGACGCTCATCGTCCCGGTGTTGACCACGCGGCTGGCACCGGGGAACATCGTGACCTGCTCCTCGAGCGGGCGCATGACCCGCTCGAAGGTGGCGACGTTCGCGTCGATCCAGTGGTGGCGGTTCTGGATCTCCACCATCTCCGGGAGGTCGAACTCGACTCCTGCGACCGAGCGGACGCGGTCGCGCGCGTCGCGCACGTCGTCGGCGTACCCGACCTCCTCGTCGGCCGTCAGCGCGATCGACCCCGGATCGGTCGAGGCCTTCGCAGCGTCGGCGACGGCCGTCCAGTCGACCGGACCGTCGCCCGAGGCCGACGTGACCGCCCGGACGCTCTCGTAGAGTCCCATACCCGAAGCAGGCGACCCGGCGGGATAGGCCTTCTCCCCGCGTCCAGCCGCCCCATCCGCTCGCCGTCTCGCCGCCCCGCTCTCCCGCCGTCCCACCGCTCCCGAAGTCGACGGATCACTCGGTCTCCGACGGTCGACCGCGTCTCCGGACCGACCGAACTCCTGGCGTCCGGCTCACTCCTCCAGAACCGGTTCCCCCGACCCGCCGAGGATCCGCCGGATCACGACGATCCCGAGGACGAGTCCGACGACCGCGAGGACGACCGGGAGCGGGCTCGAGCCGTCCGATCCGCCCGTCGGTTCGGCCTCGCCGCTCTCGTCGTCCCCGCCGAAGGAAAGTCCGCCGAGGTCGCCGGCGTCCTCGGGTGATTCTCCCTGGCTGAAGGGGGCGTTGGCCGTGATGTCGGCGCCGTCGAGGTGGACCTCCAGAAACGTGAACTTCGCCATGCGCTCCTTTCGAGCACGGGCCGGAAAGGGGTTTCGCCGGGCGGTGTCGGTCGGTCCGCGGAGGCTGCGGTCCCGCTCGATGCGGCGGTCTCCGCCGGCACCCCGCACTTCTTTGGGCCGGCCGTCGACGGGCGAGTATGGCCCCGGAGATCACGAAGATAGAGAGCGTCGAATTCGCCTACGAGATCCCCGACGTGGGGACCGACGAACACGGGTTCAACCTCGTCTACGAGCCCGGGAGCACCGTGGGACGCAAGCTCTTCGCCGTCCAGGTCCACACCGACGAGGGGATCACGGGCGAGTACGTCGGCGGGAACTCCCCCGGCGCGGCCCAGATCAACACGTTCGCCGACTACCTCGTCGGCAAGAACCCCCTGGAACGAGAGAAACACTGGTCGGAGATCAAACGCGCTCTGCGCAAGTACGACCGGATGGGGATCGGCCCCGTCGACATCGCGCTGTGGGACTTCGCGGGCAAGTACTACGACGCGCCGATCCACGAGTTGCTCGGCACCTACCGCGAGCGCCTGCCCGCCTACGCCTCGACCTACCACGGCGACGAGAACGGCGGGCTCGACAGCCCGGAAGCGTTCGCCGACTTCGCCGAGGAGTGCCTGGAGATGGGCTATCCCGGCTTCAAGATCCACGGCTGGGGCGGGGGCGACACCTCGCGCGACCTGGACCGCGAGATCGAGGCCGTCCACGCCGTCGGCGAGCGCGTCGGCGACGAGATGGACATGATGCACGACCCCGCCTGCGAGCTGGAGACGCTGGCCGACGCCCTGAAACTCGGCCGGGCGCTCGACGAGCAGGGCTTTTACTGGTACGAGGACCCCTACCGCGACGGCGGCATCTCCCAGCACGCCCACCGGAAGCTACGCCAGCAACTGGACACGCCCATCCTCCAGACCGAACACGTCCGCGGGCTCGAGCCGTTCACGGACTTCATCGACGCCGAATCGACCGACTTCGTCCGCGCCGACCCCGAGTACGACGGCGGGATCACCGGCGCGATGAAACGCGCCCGCGTCGCCGAGGGCCACGGTCTCGACGTCGAGTTCCACGCGCCCGGTCCCGCACAACGGCACTGCATCGCCGCCACCCGGAACAGCAACTACTACGAGATGGCGCTGGTCCACCCCGACGCGCCCAACACCACCGCCCCGGTCTACGCCGGCGACTACGAGGACCAGCTGGACTCGATCGACGACGACGGGACGGTGTCCGTCCCGGACGGGCCGGGGCTCGGCGTCGAGTACGACTGGGACTACATCGAGGCCAATCAGACCGGGAGCGTCCACACCTACGAGTGACGGCTACGGCCCCGCCGCCGACACCGGCCGAGCATCGTGCTCGACGGGACCGCCCGGACGGGAGCCGAACGAGCCTAGCGATCGACAGAATAACTATCTCTATTCGAGAACGGGTCCCCATGCCATACGAGAACCCGGTACTGCCGGGGTTTCATCCCGACCCAACCGTTTGCCGGGTCGACGGCACGTTCTACCTCGCGACGAGCTCGTTCGAGTATTTCCCCGGGGTCCCGCTCTATCGGAGTAGGAACCTCGTCGACTGGGACCCCATCGGCCACGCGCTCACTCGCGACTCCCAGCTCGCGCTCCGGGACGTCGGAGCGTCCGGCGGCGTCTTCGCGCCGACGCTCCGTCACCACGACGGGACGTTCTATCTGGTCACGACGAACGTCAGCGGGGACGGTCACTTCTTCGTCACCGCCGACGACCCGGCCGGAGAGTGGTCCGACCCGACGTGGGTCGACGCGCCGGGGTTCGATCCCGACCTCTTCTTCGACGGCGATACCTGCTATTTCACGTATCACGACGAAGACGAAGCGAACCCGATCCGACAGGCCGAACTCGACCTCGAGACCGGCGACCTCGGCGAACCGCGGACGATATGGACGGGCTTTCAGGACCCGCACGCGGAGGCTCCGCACATCTACGAACGAGACGGAACGTATCACCTGATCCTCGCCGAAGGCGGGACGCACGCGGGTCACATGGTCGTCTCGGCACGCGCCGACGACCCGACGGGGCCGTACGAAGGGTGCCCGGACAATCCCGTGCTGACGCACCGCGGTCGCCCGCGAGCCGACGTCCGAGTGGTCGGCCACGCAGACCTCGTCCGGGCCGAAGACGGTGGGTGGTGGCTCGTCTGCCTCGGCATCCGCCAGCGCGGTCCGTGGCCGAGGTACCACCACCTCGGCCGAGAGACGTTCCTCGCCCCCGTCTCGTGGGAGGACGGCTGGCCAGTCGTCGACGACGGCGAACCGATCCGGGCCGAGATGGAGGGGACGCTCCCGGCCGAGCGCCGGCCGGGACCGAACGCGGTCCAGCGGACGGAGACCGACTTTGCAGACGGGCTGGGCGTCGAGTGGCAGTTCCGCCGCAACCCCGACCGCGACCGCTATCGGACGGACGCGGACGGGCTCCGTCTACGCGGGGGTCCGGAAGCCCTCGACGAACCCGGCTCGACCTTCGTCGGTCGGCGACAGACGGCCTTCGACTGTCGGGCCGAGCTGTCGCTGTCGTTCGACCCGGCCGACGGCGACGAGGCCGGCCTCGCGGTGGTCGCCAACGAACGCCACCACTACCAGCTCGGCGTCACCCGCGAGAACGGTCGGCGGGAGGCCGTCGCCCGTCTTCGCATCGGAGACGCGACGGACGTGGTCGGACGCTCCCCCGTCGGGACCTCGACGGACCTGCGCGTGTCGGCCGACACCGACGAATACCGCTTCCGCGTCGACGGCGAAGCGCTCGCTTCGGCGGCGACTCGCTACCTCTCGACGGAGGTGGCCACCGGGTTCACGGGCGTCTACCTCGGTCCGTACGCGACCGGGAACGGGACCGCCTGCGAGGCGGACGCGGTGGTCGAACGCTTCGTCTACGAGTCCGACGCAGCCCGGCCGTGAGTAACGCGAACGCAGTCGGGCCGTGGTACCACGGCCGGAAACCCGTCGACCGCACGCTCCGTCGGACCGACCGATCCCGCATGATTTTTCTGCACCGGGCGGGAGTTCCTATCAGATGAGTGGACAGACGCAGATCCCCGAGCAGTGGGAGCGCGGATTCGCCGAGGCGAACGACACCGAGTTGCACTACTGTCGGACCGGCGGGTCGGGGCCGCCGTTCGTGATCTCGCACGGGTTCACGGACGACGGGTACTGCCGGCTCGACCTCGCCCGCGAACTCGCGGACGACTTCGACGTCGTGCTCTACGACGCCCGCGGACACGGCCGTTCCGACGCCCCGGACGGGGCCTACGGCCCGTCCGAGCGAGCGGCGGACCTGCTGGGGCTGCTCGACGCGCTCGGGCTCGAAGACCCGATCCTGTTCGGCCACTCCATGGGCGCCGACACGACCGCGGTGGCCGCGGCCCGCAGCCCGGAGCGCCCGCGGGCCGTCGTCCTCGAAGACCCCGTCTGGATACTCGACGGGGTGAACGACGACCTGATCGACGACGACGATCCGGGCAGGGATATCGAGGCGGAGATCGCGTGGTGGCAGGACCGCAGCGTCGACGAACTCCTCGAGGCCGACACGATGTTCAGGGACCTCGCCGAGCGCGGACAGCCCGACCTCGCGCGCCGAGTGGCCGAGGCCAGACAGCGGCTCCGCCCCGAGATCGGCCGCGTGTCCGAGACCACCCCGGTCGACCCCACCGAGACGTACGGCGACATCCGGGCGCCGACGCTGGTCCTGAAAGCCGACGCGGACGAGACCGAACGCGAGCGCGAACGGGAGATCGCCGAGTACCTCCCGGACGGGCGACTCGTCCACGTGGACGGCGCCGGGCACTGCGTCTTCTGGGACGAGCGCGAACCGGCGACCGAGGAGCTCCGGGCGTTCCTCGCGTCGCTCTAATACGGATCCGAAGCGAGACAGCCCGGGGCCGACCACACGCGATCGTCCGGTCGATCCGGTAAACGCGTTCGAATTCGACGATAGTGGGCCGGTCCGAACCCCTCCGGAACACGGCCGGAGGCACGACGCCCGCGGTCGAAGTTCTCGTCGACTGCTCCGTCTCGGCCGGGTCCCGGGTTGCCCGCCGGTCGGTCGCTCGCTCTACTGTTCCGACTCGCTTCCGGGGCCCAAACGCTGATTGTCCGCGCCGCGCTCTTCCGTGCATGGACGAGTACGACCCGACGTGGGAATCGCTGGACGCCCACGCGGTCCCCGACTGGTACCACGACGCCAAACTGGGCATCTTCATCCACTGGGGCGCATACTCGGTCCCCGCGTGGGCGCCGAAGGACGCGGAGATCACCGCCTCCGACGGGTCGCCCTACGCCGAGTGGTACCCGTACTACATGTACGAGGAGGGGTCGCCGACCGCCGAGTACCACCGCGAGAACTACGGCGCGGACGTGGAGTACGAGGACTTCCTCGACCGCTGGAGCGCCGACGAGTGGGACCCCGAGCGGTGGGCGGACCTCTTCGCCGATATCGGCGCCCGCTACGTGGTTCTGACGGGCGAACACCACGACGGCATCCCGCTGTGGGACTGCGACTACACCGAGCACGACGCCGTCTCGCGCGGGCCCG
>JBDGSU010000128.1:0-26400 GCA_042217395.1 Halosimplex sp. | reverse complement strand
CTGGGCCATGTCGTCGATGCCCTTCTGGCAGATGACGACGTCGGCGCCGGCGTCGACCAGCTTGTCGACGTACTCCTTGAGCTGCTGTTCCTCCTGGTCGAGGAACTGCTGAAGCTGGTCGGGGTCGGTGACGTTGACCTCGGTGTCGAGCTCCGTCTCGGGCACTTCGATGGCCGTGTCGAGCAGCGCCACGTCGGCGTCCTCGACGGCGAAGGGCATGTTCTCGTGGACGCGCTCCTTGTCGATGATGACGCCCTCGACGAGCTCGGACTCGTCGATGGAGCCGCCGACGACGGTCTCGAGCTGGATGTTGTCGGTGTCGATGCCGTCCTCGTCGGCGACCGACTGGACCGCGTCGACGACGAGTCCGGAGAGGACGTCTTTGGCGTTCTCGGCGCCCTTGCCCGTCATGGCGGTGGCCGCGATGGACTCGAGGATCTCGGTGTCCTCGGCGTCGACGTCGATGGCGATGTCCTCGAGGGCCTCCTTGGCCTTCTCGGCGGCCTGTCGGTAGCCCTGCGCGAGGATGGTGGCGTGGATGTCCTGGTCGAGCAGGTCCTCGGCCTTGCCCAGCAGTTCACCGGCGATGACGACCGCCGTGGTCGTCCCGTCGCCGACCTCGTCCTCCTGAGTCTGGGCGACCTCGACGATCATGTTCGCGGCCGGGTGCTCGATGTCCATCTCCTCGAGGATGGTGACGCCGTCGTTGGTGACGACGACCCCGCCGGAGTCGTCGACGAGCATCTTGTCCATCCCTTTCGGGCCGAGTGTCGTCCGTACCGACTCGGCCACGGCCTTCCCCGCCGTGATGTTCATGGACTGTGCGTCCTTGCCCGAGGTGCGCTGGGAGTCCTCGGACATGATGATGAGGGGCTGGTTACCCATCTGCTGAGCCATATTCAAGAGAGAGGTTGTTTGCGATTCTATATAAAGGTACTGGTGCTGGTCGTCGTTCCCTTCGCTGGACGCCCGAGCGGAGTGTGAGAATCCGTATCAAAGGCGCATTTATATGGCGTCCGCGGACGGGAGGGACTCACGCTCGGCGTTCTGTCGGGGCGACGAACGGTCTACAGGCGGTCGCCGGCGGATGCCACGGGGCTCGACCCCGAGGCGGTCGACCGCGGGCGCTTGTCATACGATTCGGAGCCCGCGTGTCCCGGGTCGACCGCGCGCAGTCGTGTGGTCGACCCCGGACCGTCTCTCGATACTCCGTATCGGTCCGCCGTTCGGGGCGCGGTCGAACTGGTCGGGCGGGCGGGGCGTGGTCGAACTGGTCGGGCGGGGTGTATTTGGGCGGGCGGGACCTACCGAACGGCATGAGCGAGACGTCGACGGTGCGGTCGGACCGGAGCGGTCGCCGGACCGCGGCGACCGTGATCGCCGGGGTTCTGCTCGTGAACCTGGTCGGCGGGGCGCCGGCGGTGCTGTCGGGACCGGACTCGGCGTGGTTCCGGGCGCTCGCCAAGCCCGCGATCTATCCGCCGCCGTGGCTGTTCGGCGTCGTCTGGTCGCTGCTTTTCACCCTGCTGGGCGTCGCCGTCGCGCTCGTGTGGCTGGCCGACGGCGGGGCCGACCGCACCGCTGGGGGCGGTCGCCTCGGCGAGCGCGGTCGCGGCGGCCGCTGGAGCGATCGTCGGATCGCGCTCGCGGCGTTCGTCGGCCAGATGGTCCTGAACGTCGCGTGGACGCCCGCCTTCTTCGCGGCGGAGAACCTGCTGGCGGGCCTCGTGGTGATCGTCGCGCTGTGGCCCGCGGTGGGCGCGACGATCGTCGCCTTCGACCGCGTCGACCGCCGGGCGGCCGCGCTGCTGATCCCCTACCTCGCCTGGGTGACCTTCGCCGCCCTCCTCAACTACCGGTTCTGGGCGCTCAACTAGAGTAGAATTTGAAAGACATGGCTCGGACGATCGCACGACCGCGTGCGATCGACCGCGCAAACGCTTTCAAATTCTACGATAGCGAGCGTCGCGGCCGTTCGTCACCCTGGGACCGACGTACCGTTCGGGCCGGGTCACGTCTCCGAGTCGGGCGCTTTCAGGTGACCGATCAGGGCGTCGTTGACCCGGTCGGGCTCCTCGTCGTGGACCCAGTGGGACGCCCAGGGGATCCGTTCGAGTCGTCCGTCGGTGCAGTAGCCGACGCTCTCGAGGGCCATATGCGGGAGCAGTGCCACGTCTTCGTCGCCCCAGACGACCAGCGTCGGCGCCTCGACCGTCTCGCGGGGCGGGTCGTCGCGCCGGCGAAAGAGGGCGCGATACCAGTTGACCGCGCCGCGGACCGCTCCCTGTCGGCGCCACGCGTCGCGGTAGTGGCCGAGTTCCTCGTCGGTGAACGCGCCCGGGTTCGCGCTCCCCTCCAGCAGGTCGACGATCCCGTCGGCCTCGCCGCGGCCGAGCACCGCTTCGGGAACGACGGGGAGCTGGAAGGCGAACATGTACCAGCTGCGCACCAGTTGCCGGGGGTTCGACCGGAGCGCCCGCCGCATCACGGTCGGGTGCGGCACGTTGACGATCCCGAGTCGATCGACGACGTGAGGGTGGCGAAGGGCGAGGTCCCACGCGACCGCCGCGCCCCAGTCGTGACCGATCACGTGCGCCGATTCGCGGTCTTCGGCCGCGACGAGTTCGGCGACGTCCGCCGAGAGTTCGCCCATGCGATACTCGTCGAGGTCGCGGGGTTTCTCGCTCAGGTTGTAGCCGCGCTGGTCCGGCGCGACGACGTAGTAGCCCGCGTCGACCAGCGCGGGGATCTGGTGGCGCCAGCCGTACCAGAAGTCGGGAAACCCGTGCAACAGGACGACCAGCTCGTCGCCGGGGTCGCCGGCGGTGGCGACGTGCAGGTCGACGCCGTTGACGCTGCGCCGCACCGACCGGGCCGAGGGCAGGTCGAGGAGCGTCGCGTCGGTCGCGGTCATACCCGTCGTTCGTCCGGGAGACGCCTGTAAGTTCTGGTCGGTTGATGGCTCCGGCCCATCTAGAGCGGCCGGAACGGACCGTCGACGGGCCCACACTGCCGTCTCGCCGCGATCGTTCAGGCCGCCTTCGGCGGCTCGTCCGATCCGCGCTCGCTCACCCGCTCGACCTTGGTCCCCCCGCAGTTGCGACACGTCGGGATCTCCATGTCGTGGTCGGTGTAGTACTCCTCGCCGCAGCTGGTACAGCGGTGACTCGGGACGTGCTGGTGCTCGCGGTCGCCAGTGACGACGACCGGCCGCTCGGCGTCGAGGGTCACCTCCTGGCTGACGCTGCCGAACAGCACCGACCCGAGCGGCGAGCGCTTGCGCCCGCCCAGCAGGATCAGGTCCGCGTCGACGTCCTCGGCCGCCGAGAGGATTTCCGTCGACGGATCGCCGAAGCCGGCGAGCGTTTCGACCGCGACGTCGGCGTTCACCAGTCGTTCGTGCGCGTGTTTCCCGGAGCTGAGCTGCTTCGGCGACGTCTTCTCTGCGCGGTCTCTGTCCTCGAACACGTGCAGGAGCACCACTTCGACGTCCTCCGATGCGTTCGGCAGTCCGATCGCCGTCTCTACCTGCGCCGTCGCCCGCGACTCGGCACTGTCGACCGGCAGCAGGACTGTGTACATCTCTCTAACACCATTGTTATCATACACCAAGAACCGCCAAAACTGTTGCGCCACCATCTTTTTGCCGCTCGGGTGTCCTCGCTCACTTCGTTCGCTCCCGGGTCGTTTCACTCCCCGTTCGCATCGAGGCCTCGCTCCGTCTGCTCACGGCCCCTTCGGCGCCGTTCGCGTGGTACGAGGGACCTTCGGTCCCTCGCTAGTCGGCCTCGCGTTCGCTGCGGGCACCACTCGCGGCAAAAACATGGGTGAAAAAGGCCGCCTCCGGGGGCTTCGTCCCCTCCGGCGGTGAATCGCGCTCACTTCGTTCGCGCGAATGCTAACTGGAGGGGATGGACTTATCATCCGAGCATCCGCCGAGCGAACGGAGTGAGCGAGGCGGTTCTCCGGACGCGAGCGAGCGGGGCGAGGCGCGAGTGTACCGAGCGCCTCGAGGGCGAGCGGGCGAAGCCCGCGAGCAGGGAGCGCGCCGTCCGGCCTTTTTTTGGCCGAGATTTTTTCGCCGATGGGGTGGCGGGCCGTCGGCCCGCCACCGTATAACGTGGCGGCGGAGCCGCCACGCAGTGCCCGCAGGCCGCTTCGCGGCCGAGGACACCGGAGGCGAAAAAAGGTCGTTCTGCAAATCGTACCGATCGCGGTCGCTCTGGCGGTCGAACTTCTAAGTACGCGGCGGCGAAAGAGCGGGGTATGCAGACGTTGCTTCTGGACCCAGACGCCGTCGAGGACGCCGCCGAGATGGAGGCCGTCGTCGCGGCGGTCGAGGAAGCCTTCGCCGCGGACGCGCGCGGGGACGTGCAGATGCCCGCCAAGTCCTACATCGACCTGCCGGAGTACAACGGCGACTTCCGGTCGATGCCCGCCTACATGGACGCCGGCGACTGGGACGCCGCGGCGGTCAAGTGGGTTAACGTCCACCCCGACAACCCCGCCGATCACGACCTCCCGACGGTGATGGGGACCGTCGTCTACTCCGACCCCGAGACCGCCTTTCCGCTCGCGTTGCTCGACGGGACGACGATCACCCGCAAGCGCACCGGCGCCGCGGCCGCGGTCGCGACCGACCACCTCGCCGTCGAAGACGCCCGGACAATGGGAATCGTCGGCGCCGGCGTCCAGTCGTACACGCAACTCGAGGCCGTCGCGACGGTGCGACCCATCGAGGAGGTCGTCGTCGCCGACCGTAACGACGAGAAGGTCGCCGCGTTCGTCGACGCCTTCGAAGAGCGCTTCGACGTGCGCGGCGGGTCGATCGAGGAGGCCGCCCAGTGCGACGTGCTCTCGACGGTGACGCCTGTCGAGGAGCCCATCGTCGACGCGGTCGGCGAACGAACTCACGTCAACGCCATCGGCGCCGACGCCGCGGGGAAACACGAGATCGCCGACGAGGTCCTGCTCGACGCGACGCTCGTCATCGACGATTACGAGCAGTGCACGCACTCCGGGGAGATCAACGTCCCCTGGAGCGAGGGCGTGCTCGACGACGCCGATCTCTACGGGGAACTCGGGGAGATCGTCGTCGGCGAGAAACCGGGCCGGACGGCCGACACCGGCGTGACGGTCTTCGACTCGACGGGACTGGCGATCCAGGACGTCGCCGCCAGCCACGTCGTCTACGAGTACGCGAACGAGCACGGCGTCGGCGAGCCCGTCTCGCTGGTCGACACCGACGTTCTCTGACCACCGGGGCGAGTTCTACGGACCTCGACTCACCGCGACCGTTCGAGGTCGTCGGGCGTGTCCACGTCGACGCGCACGCCCGAGTCGTCGGTCTCGACGACCGCGGCGTCCTCGGCGTTCCGGAACACCGCGCGTCCGCCGGTGTCGCCGTCGATGGCGGCGAGCGCGTCGAAGTGGCGCGCGTCGAACAGGACGGGATTTCCTCGGTTCCCATCGTAGCCGGCCGCGAGTGCGGAGCCGCGGCCGTCCCGGTACGCCGCGACGAGTCGGTCGACCGTCGCGGCGTCGACCCGCGGCATGTCCCCGAGCGCGAAGACGACCGCGTCGGCGTCGCGCTCCCGGGTCCACTCGACACCGCGGCGGACCGAGGTGGCCTGTCCGGCGCTCGCGTCGCGGTTCTCGAGGACCGCGAGGCCGAGGCCGGAGAGCGCGTCGCGCACCCCGGGATCGGCGGGATCGACGACCGCGGCGACCGCGTCGAGGTCGGCGCTCGACAGTGTTTCGGCCGCGTGCCGGACCAGCGGCTTCCCGTCGAGGTCCGCCAGCAGTTTGTTCCGGTCGCCGAAGCGGGTGCTCGCGCCCGCAGCGAGGAGCACGCCCGCGACGCGGCCGTCGGGAGTCACGCTCGGAACTTACTCGCGTCGGGGCAAGTGTCTGGCGCCGCGGTGGTGGGGCTGGGTCGGCGGTCGCGCCCGCGGAACTACCAAGGCCGTCGGCGTGGTAGCGCATGGCATGGACACGGCCGACCGGATGGTCGCGACGCTGGAAGCGCTCGACGTCGAGTACGTGTTCGGCTACCCCGGCGGTCGCGTCATCGAGGTGTTCGAGGCGCTCGCCGACTCCGACGTGGACGTCGTCCGCCCGCGAGACGAGCGCGAGGCCAGCGTCATGGCCGAGGCGACAGGGCGGATCACCCGCGAACCCGGCGTCCTCGCCGGACAGGGGCCGTGGATCGGCAGTCTCGGCGCCATCGGCCAGATGGAGGCGCGGCTGGGCTCCTCGCCGATGGTCGTGATCACCGAGGCGAGCGAGCGCGGCGACTACTCGACGCTGGCGCCGTACCAGCAGGCCCGCGGTGACTACGGCGGGCTCGACCTCCCGTCGATCCTCGACGGGGTGACCGCCGAACACTGGGAACCCCGGACGCCCGTCGAGACGGTCCGGAGCCTCCAGCTGGCGTTCAAACACGCCACCACCGGGCGTCCCGGTCCCTGTGCCGTCGTTCTCGACGGCGACGCGGTGACCGCGGAGCTGCCCGCGGACCCAACGCCGCCGCTGTGGGACGACGAGGCCCAGACCCGGACGTGGGACGCCCGCCCGATCGACGGCGACTGCTCGCGGGCGGTCGAGGCGTTAGCCGCCGCCGACCGACCGGTGATCCTCGCCGGCAACGGCGTCCACGCCGCCAACGCCTACGACGAACTCGAGGCGGTCGCCGACGCGGCCGACGCCGCGGTCGCAACCTCCTACCTCGGCAAGTCGACGATCGCCGAGACCCACGAGCGTGCCGCGGGCGTCGTCGGTGCGTTCGGCCACGAGGGGGCGAACCGAGTGGTCAGCGAGGCCGAGACACTGCTGGTCGTCGGCTGCCGCCTCAACCCGATGGACACCAACTGGGGCGCGGCGTCGTTCGTCCGCCCCGACGAGCAGACGATCATCCACGCCGACATCGACCCGCGCAACGCCGGCTGGGTTTACCCCGCCGACGTCGGGCTGATCGGCGACGCGCGGGCGACGCTGACGGGGCTCGCAGGTCGACTACCGGAACGCGACGACGGCGAGTCAGACTGGGCGCTCGACCGCGCGGCCGAAGCGCGCGAGGACTTCACGGCGCCGGCCTGCGAATCGGACGAACGCCCGATCAAGCCCCAGCGGGCGGTGGCGGCCGTCGAGTCGGTCGTCGACGCGGAGACGGTCGTGACGGCGGACTCGGGCAACAACCGCTTCTGGCTGCTGAACTACCTCCAGACGCCGGCGCGGCGGACCTACTTCGGCAGCGGCGGGGTCGGCGGGATGGGGTGGGCGGCGCCGGCGGCCGTCGCCGCGGCGCTGGTCACGGACCGACAGGCCGTCGCGGTCGCCGGCGACGGCGGGTTCGCGATGACGATGACCGCCGTCGAGACCGCCGTCCAGCAGGGCGTCGCGCCGCTGTTCGTCGTCCTCAACGACACCTCCCTCGGGATGGTCCGCCAGATGGACGACTCGATGCCGGGAACGGAGTTCCACGACACCGACTTCGTGGCGATGGCGGAGGCGATGGGCGGGCGGGGCGTCCGCGTGACCGACCCCGAGAACCTGGAACCGGCGCTCGCGAACGGCAAGGCAGCGGACCGGCCGACTGTCGTCGACGTGCGCATCGACCGCGACGAACCGATGGCCGACCAGCTGGCCTCCTCGTTCTACGAGGAGGTCGGCGGCCTCCACGAGTAGCGGTGCCGCTGGCGCGTTCGAGGGCGAACAGGCGGCTCGGACCGCCCGCGGAGCGGGGCGCCGCGCTCCCGCTGCCCGCTCCGCGGCGACTCGTCAGGGCATGGCCGTCCGTGGTCGCGCCTCCCGGTATAAATGTCAGCGTCGGAATTTGCGGCAACTTTTTCCGCCGCGTGGGCGAACGGGGGGTATGGCAACCGTACTGGTGACCGGCGGGACCGGCTTCATCGGCGCGTACGTCGCCGCGGAGCTGGCCGAGCACGGCCACGACCCGGTGGCGTTCGACCTCTCGACCGGGGAGATACGCCTCGAGAACCTGGGGGTGGCCGACGACGTCAGGGTGGTCCGCGGCGACGTGACCGACCCGACGGCGGTCGTCCGGTCGATCCGGGAGACCGGTGCGACGCGCGTCGTCCACCTCGCGGCGCTGCTGACCGACGGCGCGACCGGGAACCCGCGGGCCGCCCTGGAGGTCAACTGCGGCGGGACGAACAACGTCTTCGAGGCCGCCCGTACCCTCTCGGACCGGGTCGAGCGCGTGGCGTGGGCCTCCTCGGCGGCGGTGTACGCGCCGCCCGAGCGCTACGCGGACAACGACCGCGAGGGCTGGGTCACCGAGGACGACCTGGTCTCCCCGGACACCCTCTACGGTGCGACCAAGGAGTACAACGAGCACCAGGCGCGCGTCTACCGCGAGGAGTACGGCGTCTCTCACGTCGGTCTGCGTCCGACGGTCGCGTACGGCCCCTACCGCGAGACCGGCGGCTCCGCGTTCCTCGTCGACCTGATCGAGAAACCCGCGCTCGGCGACGCCTTCTCGGTGGAGTACGGCGACCAGGTGATCGACTGGCAGTACGTCCGCGACATCGCCCGGGCGTTCCGGACGGCGGCGTTCGCCCCGGAGGGGGATCTCTCACAGCGCATCTACAACGTTCGCGGCGAGTGCGCGACGGTCCGCGAGGCGGCCGAGACGGTGCGCGAGGTGGTCCCCGACGCCGATCTCACCGTCTCCGACGAGGGGGAACTGCCGTGGACGCAGACGCTCGACACGGCCGCCGCTCGCGAGGACCTCGACTACGAACCCGAGTACGACCTCGAAGCGGGGGTCCGCGAGTACGTCTCCGTGCTCCGGGCGGAGCACGGGCTGGACGCGCTCTGAGCACTCGCCGCCGTCGAACGGCGGGTACGCGATCGGAGGCCCGCCGGTCACGCCGCGGTCGCGTTGTAGGTGATGTCGACCGTCGCGGAGACGCTGACGGGGCTGGCGTCGATGGTCGTGCCGTCGGCGGCGGCGACCCGCTCGCCGAAGAAGCCGACCTCCTGGCCGGTCGAGACCGACCGGACGCTCCCGAGCGTCAGGCCGGTGCTGTCGGCGACGGCCTCGGCCTGGACGCGGGCGTCGTCTACCGCGGCACCGATGGCCTCGGTTCGCAGTTCCTGCCGGCGGTCCTCCGAGAGCGTGAACTGGACGCCGCCGACCTCGGTGGCGCCGTTCGCGACCGCGGTGTCGATCACCGCGCCGGCCCCGCTGACGTCGGTCGTCGTCACCGCGAACGACTGGCGGGCGACGTAGGTGGTCGGGGCCGACCCCTGTCCCTGCCCCTCGCCGGGTCGCTCCCGGTAGACGGAGTAGCCCGTCGTCTCGACGGACTCCACCGAGAGGTTCTCGTCGTCGAGCGCCGCTCGCAGGTCGGAGACGTTCGACGCGAGGTCGCTCGTCGCGGCGCTGGCGTTCTCGCCCTCCGCGGTGGCCGCGACGTAGACGACCGCTCTGTCCGGTTCGGCCGTGACGGTGCCCGTCGCGGAGACGCTGACCGTGGCGGTCTCGTTACCGGCGCTCTGGCTCCCCAGCGTCCCGGCGCCGGCGACGCCGAGGACGCTCAACAGGACGACACTCGTCACCGCGATCGCCGTGAGTTTGCGCTCCATAGACGCCCTCCCGCACCCGGACAGATTGTAATCGCCACGTTATCGCGGGTACGGCGAGCCAACCCGCCGGTAAGGGCGAGTTTCCGGGGCGACGAGTCCGGACGGCAGCGACTTGCAGCGGAGCGAGCGGGACGGACACTCCTGCCCTCATCCCGTGGTCTGTGAGTACTCCTCGACCCACTCGTCGAGCGAGATGCCCATCGTCGCCTGCGTGATGGCGTTCGAGGAGGCGGCGTTGGCGCTCACGACGAGTTCCGCTTCCAGCGTGCGCTCGGGGATCTCTCCGATGAAGTGGGGGATCGCCCGCTGGACGGCGAGCGGGCAGCCCACCTCGTGGGCGAGCGCGTAGCCCGACAGCGAGTGGGGGATCGTCCCGCCCGCGTAGGTCGGGTCTGGGTCGACGAGCTCGTCCTCGACGTGGCCGACGTACTCGTAGCACTTGCCCACGTCGTGGAGGAGACAGGCCGCGATCACGGTGTCGGTGTCGACGTCGGCGTCGTGGCGCGTGCGCTGGACCGCGGCCGATTCGGCGGCGATCTCGGTCACGCCGCGGGTGTGCTCGACGTTGCTCACCTCGTGGACGTTCCACGCGTAGGGGATATCGCGGACGTCGCGCCAGCCACCGCGGCGGAGACCCAGGACCCAGGCCTCGAGCACGCGCTCGCGGAGGCCCCCGTCCTCTATCGCGTCGAGTTCCGGGAACGCATCGCGGACCTGACGCTCGTAGTCAGGGATCCCGCCCTCGTTCGACGGTTCGTCCCCCGTCGCGACCTCGTCCCCGCCGTCGTCGCCCGCCATCAGTACCCCTCGGCGTCCGTCTCGTCTTTCTGCACGGTCTCGCGCCCGATGAACCGGGGGCGCTCCGCGACGGCGAGGAAGTCGTCCACGTCCGCGCGCGCCTTCGCCGCGACTTCGCGGGCGGGGTCGTAGTCACGCGACCCGGGCGAGCCCAGCGCGTCGTGGAGATCCGCGAGCGACTCGAAGTAGAGTTCGGCGACGCCGTCGAACTCCGAGGCCGCGGGGTCCGTGGGATAGACGGTGTGATAGCGGACGACCCCCTCGATGTCGCGGGCCAGCGGCGTGTGTTCGTGCTCCCAGTAGTCGCGGAACGCCTCGTGGCTCATGCCCGATTTGCGGACGAGGAAGGCGGAGTGCTTGTACAGCCCGTCGGTCTCGCCGCCCGTCTCGTCTCTCTGTACCACCTCCTCGCCGACGAATCGGGGCCGCGCTTCGACGTCGAGGAAGTCGTCCACGTCCGCGCGCGCCCTCGCGGCCATCTCCTTGCTCGGGTCGTCGTCCCGCGACCCGGGCGAGCCCAGCGCGTCGGCCAACTCGTCGAGCGATTCGAAGTACAGCTCCGCGATCCCGTCGAACTCCGCGTGTTCGGGGTCGGTCGGTACCACCGTGTGGTAGCGGACGACCCCCTCGATCTCGCGGGCGATCGGGGTGTGCCCCTCCAGCCAGCGCTCGCGGAACTCGTCGTGGGTCGTCCCCGCCTTCCTGACGAGCAGCGCGACGTGCTTGTACATATCTCACAACGCGGGCGGACGCCGGATGTACCTTCCGGCGATATTTGCCACTCCCGCGCAGTCGTCGCGACGGGCGCCCGGTCGACCGCGACGGGCTCGCGGCGTTGCTCGACGGGATCGAACCGGACCGGCGCCCGGGAACGCGGGATCCAGTCTCCCTCAAAGAGCCGTTGAATCCTTCTGAAGGCCCTTATCCGACGGGGGCCACCGGTCGGATATGGAACGAAACGCGCTGACCCGCCGACGGCTGCTGGGCGCCCTCGGCGCGAGTCTGATCGGCGGTGCGGCCGGGCTCTCGGGCTGTCTCGGCGACGCATCGACGGACGACGAACCGAACGGCGGGCGAGCGGGCGACGGGTCGCCGACGGAGACGCCGACCCCCGCGCAGTCGCCGTCGGGCACGGTCGGGAGCGACCGTCCGACGGGCACGACCGACGGGCCGACTCCCACCGAAGCGTCCTCCGGAGCCGATCTCGTCCGCGAAGTCGCCGTCGCGCCCGGACTGGTCGCGCCGGACTCGCCGGACTCCTACGGCGTCTACGGCGACCGCGGCGAGCAGTACGTGATCGCGGTTCTCGACGGGAGGGGGACGGCCGAACCGCCCGCGGTGGACGAGTTCGCGCTCGTCGCCGACGGGGAATCGCGCGCGTTCACGAACGAGATCGGCCACGGGAACTGGGCGCTGTTCGACTACGGCGAGGCATACTCGCCGGGCGACAACAAGTCGGGCTGGCTGATCGCGAACGTACCCAAGCCGCTCGACGCCGAATCGGTCTCGCTCACCTGGCCGGGCGGGAGCCACCCGCTCGGCGACGACGCGCTGACCGAACTGCGGCGGTCGCCGGCCGCCTTCGCGGTGCGCTCGTTCGAGACCCCCGAGCGCGCCGACCCCGGCGACGACGTCACGGTGACGGTCTCCGTCGAGAACATCTCGGGGGTCGACGGCACGTTCGTCGCCGCGCTCAACCGCTCGGGCCCGCTGGTCGCCTCTCTCCCCGAGGCGGGGATCCGCCTGCCGGTCGCGGCCGGCGAGACCGAGACGTGGACGTTCGAGCACACCGTCCGCGACGAGTCGTTCACCGAGGACCGCCCGATGAAGTTCTCCCTCTACTGGCGCGAGGACTCGCGCCACCGGACCGTCACCGTGCGAGCCAACGCGACCCCTACCGCGACGACCACCGACGCACTCGATACCCCTGCCGAAACCGACCCTCGTGACACGCCGACGGCGACCGAGTCACAGCCGATCTCCCCGACGCCCCGCGAGGAGTGAGCCCCACGCGGCGCCCCGCTCGCAAATATTGCCGTAACTTGATGGGGGCGCCGACCGAATTCGGGACTATGCACGAACGCGAGTTCATGGCGGGGACGCGGGGGACGATGGCCGTCGACTGGGAGGAGCGCGTCGACGTCCAGCGCATGCGCCGCGAGCGCTACGAGCGGGCGCTCGACCGGCTCGAAGACGCCGATCTGGGCGCTCTCCTGCTCGTCTCGGACTCGAACATCCGCTACGTCACGGGGCTGGCGATGACCGGCGGGAGCGGGGCCGACCACTACACCCTCCTCACCGAAGCGGGCGACGTGGTCCACTGGGACACCGCCGACCACGCCGCCAACCAGCGCTACAACTGCCCGTGGCTCGAGGACGTTCGGTACGCCGCGCCCGGGCTCGGGAACGTTCCCCGCGCCTCGGGCAGCGACTCGGCGCGCGCGTTCCTCGCGGGGAAGATGGCCGACCTCGTCGTCGAGGCGATGGGCGAGTACGGCGTCGACGACCTGCCGCTGGGCGTCGACGTGGGATCCCGGCGACTCCACGACGCCCTCGTCGACCGCGGCGTCGAGACCCGCACGAAGGAAGCCGTCGACCTCGTGCACGACGCCCGCAGGACCAAGACCCGCGACGAGATCGAGTGTCTCCGGCAGGTCGCCGCGATCTGCGAGGCGGGTTTCCAGCGGATCAGAGAGAGCGGGGCGCCGGGCCGTCGCGAATCGGAAGTGTGGGGCGACGCCGTGCGCGAACTCTACCGCCACGGCGCCACCGTGGGCGGCGGCTACCTCACTTCGGGGCCGAACACCTGGCCGAAACACCAGGCCAACACGACCGACCGGGCGTTGCGCCCCGGCGACCTCGTCTACGCCGATTTCTACAACGCGGGGTATCTGGGCTATCGATCCTGTTACTACCGCACGTTCTCGCTCGGCGAGCCGACCGACGCCCAGCGCGACGCCTACGAGACGGCCGTCGACACCCTCTACCGCGTCCTCGAACGGATCGAACCGGGCCTTACCACCGACGAGGTCGCCGAGGCGTTCCCGGACATGGCGGGCGAGCACGCCGACTGGTACGGCGCCGACGAGCACTGGCAGCTGACCACGAACCACTGGGCCCACGGGTTGGGGCTCCAGCTCTACGAGGTCCCGATGATCTGGCGGGGGATCTCCCCGGACCACCCCATCGAGATCGAGGCGGGGATGACGATGGCCGTCGAGACCCAGGAGCCCGCCGACCGCCAGGGCGTCCGCGTCGAGGAGATGGTGGTCGTCCGCGAGGACGGCGTCGAGGTGCTGAGCCAGTGGCCTGTGGCGGAGATCACGCGCATCGACTACTGACCGGACAGCCGGGGGCCGGTCGTCGGCCGCCGGATCGACGAGGCCGCGGTCAGTCGTCGGCCGCCGGATCGACGAGGCCGAGGTCGAACTCGAAGCGGGCCCCGCCCGCGTCGCTCTCGGCCACCGAGACCGACCAGCCGTGGGCCTCGGCGACGCCGCGGACGATGTCGAGCCCGAAGCCCGTCCCCTCGCTCGACCCGGAGACGCCGGGTTCGAAGATCCGTTCGCGGTCCTCGGGCGGGACGCCGGCGCCGTCGTCCTCGATTGCGAATCCCCGCTCGGTGTCGACGACCGAGACCGTCACGTCGGCGCCGCCGTGTTCCACCGCGTTCCGGAAGCAGTTGGCGAACAGCCGGTCGAGCCGGTCGGGGTCGCCCTCGACGGACGTCTGGGTCCGGATAGCGAGCGAGGCGTCCGCCGTGTCGACGGTCTCCCAGGTGCTTCGCGCGACCGCGCCGAGTTGCACCGAGACCGGATCGACGAGGTCGCGTCCCTCCCGCGCGACCGTGAGCACGTCGTCGACGATGCGGGTCATCCGGTCGACCGCCCACGCGACGCGGTCGAGGCGCTCGGAGTCGCGCTCGCTCCGCTCGAGTTCGAGCAGGCCGCTGGCGACCTGCAGCGGGTTGCGCAGGTCGTGGCTCACGACGCTCGCGAACTCCGAGAGGCGCTCGTTCTGCAGCGAGAGTCGCACTTCCCGCTCGTGGTCCGCCGTGACGTCCCGACCGATACCGCTGAACCCGACCACGCGCCCCTCGTCGTCGACGAGGCGGTGCCCGGTGAGCTGGAAGCGGACGACCGGCCCCTTCGTCTTCACGCGGGCCTCGACGTCGGTCTCGCCCGTCTCGAAGATATCGGCGATCGCCGCGCGGATGCGCTCGCGGTCGGCCTCGATGAAAAACTCCTCACCGGGCGTGCCCTCGAGCTCCTCGTCGGTCACGTCGAACACGTCGTTTAGCCGCTGGTTCCACGCGATGAGCCGCGCGTCGGTATCGAAGACGTAGAAGACGTCGTCGAGCGAGTCCAGCGCGGCCGCGACGAGACTCGGGTTCTCCAGCACGCGGTCGAACCCGCCGTCGGTGCGGATCCGTTCGGTCGTCGATACGTCGGAACCGCGCCCGGAGCGCCCGCTGAGACGAGACGTAAGCGCTCGGAACTGGTCGAACGGGCCTGGCATTCGGTCTCCGCCGCCCTGATACGGATTCGGAGCAAGACAGTCCGGGATCGGCCGCACGCAGTCGTGCGGTCGATCCGGTACACGCTTGCTTCGAATCCGTATGACTGTTCGCCGGACGTCGGTACGTGTCCGTACGCTGTGGGGTGAAATAACTGTTCACTCCCGACGCTCGGCTATTTCCCTCGTCCGACCGAACGACCGCTATGGATCTGGGCACAGGGCTGTTCACCTGCCAGCGCCGCCCGGGCGACGACCGGTCCCACGAGGCCGTCTACGACGAACTGCTCGAGCTGGGTCGCGCGATCGACGACGCCGGCCTCGACTCGGCGTGGGTCTCCGAACACCACTTCGCCGAGGACGGCTACCTCTCGGGGACGATGCCCGCCCTCGGCGCGCTCGCCGCCGCCACCGACGAGGTCACGGTCGGCACCTGCATCGCCCTCGCCCCCCTCTACGACCCCGTCCGCCTCGCCGAGGACGGCGCCACCGTCGACCTCCTCTCGGGCGGTCGCTTCGCCGCCGGCCTCTCGATCGGGTATCGGGACGCCGAGTTCGAGAACTTCGGCGTCCCCAAGGACGAGCGCACCGAGCGCACCGAGGAGGCCGTCGCGGTGCTCCGCGGCGCGTGGTCGCCGGGCCCGCTCGGGGTCGACCCGGAGTACCACGCCATCGACCCGGAGACCTCCGTGACGCCGAAGCCCGCAGGCGATCCCCCGATTTTCCTCGGCGGCGCGGCCAGGCCCGCCGTCCGCCGCGCCGCCCGCATCGGCGACGGCTGGTGTGCTCCTTCCTCGCTGTCGCTCGACGGCGTCGCGAAGCGCGTCGACGACATCCGCCGCGTCCGCGACGAGGAAGGCATCGACGGCGACTTCCAGGTCTACGTCATCGAACACGGGTTCGTCGGCGATTCGCGCCAGGCGGCGTGGGAGGCGATGCGCGACGGCTATCTCTACCTTCAGCGGCGCTACGCCGAGTGGTACGAGGGCGAGTCGATCGGCGAACTGTCCGAAGACCGGCGCGCGGAGCTGAAAGACGACGCGCTCTTCGGGACGCCCGACGACGTGGTCGAGGAACTGGAACGGTACGGCGAGGCGCTGGGCGAGGACGTCCACGTCATCCTGCGAACGTACTACCCCGGTATCGGCACCGACCGGATGGTCGAGTGCGTCGAGCGGCTGGGCGAGGAGGTGGCGCCGCGGATCTGAGAAGACGACGCGCCGGTCAGACAGTGGGGAACTTCCACGTTGGCGCGCGCTGTCGAGCGTGTCCGAACCTCGTGAGGACCGCGCGACGGCGCCGCACGAGGGATGACTGAGCGAGCGCAGCGAGCGAAGGAATCGGCTGGGGAGGTCCGTGGCCCGGTGCTGTGCCGTGGTTCGCCGTTGTGTCCCTGGTGGACTGAAAGGGCGAGGCGCGCTCGCGTTCGATTCAGTCGTCTGAGCGGGCACTATCCGCGCGAGTGCTGTGCGGTGCGGTTGTTCGAGCGCGGATATCCCGGTCAGCGACCGCGAGCGCGTCGAGGGCTTTCATCGCCCGCCGTCACTTGTAGTCGGGCCAGTCTCTAGCGAGCGGACCGAGAGCTCTCGGCGCCGACCACCTCCGAGAATCACGACTCGAAGAGAGTCGAAAACGTCCGATCCTCACTCGCTCGCGCCGGTCTTGTACACTCCTCTCGCGCTGGCGAGGTGCGAATCGCCCTCGTCGGCGTAGACGTCGACGTCGACGACGCCCACGTCCCCACCGTTCCGAACCACGTCGGCCTCGGCGGTCAGGTCGCCCGTCCCCGCTTCGAGGTAGTCCATGCGCATGTCCACGGTCGGGACGGGCCGATCGACCAGCGAGACGAGCGCCGCGCCGCCGACCGTGTCTGCGAGCGTGTAGGTCACGCCGCCGTGGGCGAGCACGCGCTCGCTGTGCCAGGAGAGCTCCTGACGCATCGCCAGTCGCCCCTCGGCGTGGCCGTCGTCGATCGCGGTGAGTTCGATGCCCAGGAGATCCGCGAACGGCATCTCCTCGAAGAAGGCCTCCACGTCCATGTGCGAGGCGTTCGGGCGCCGCGTGGGTAAGTGTCGGGGCGGAGCGCGACGGGGGACAGACACGCGGACGTCGGCGGTCGGCGGCCGCTCGTCCGACCTGGACGGGGAGGAGAGCGCGTTGCAGACTCATCCGCTCTCGAGCGTCCAGCACGTTCGGGAGAGGAGGCTGTCGTCGATGTGACTGCGCACTTCGCGGAGCATCCGCTCTCCGGTCAGTCGATACACCGCCCGGTGCGTGTACGCGTCGGGCGGTTGCGGCGTCGGCGTCTCCCCGGCGGCGTCGGCGGTCGGCGTCGCCGGGACCGCGTCGAACGAGAGGGCGACGACGTATCGCTCGCCCACCGCCTCCACCGAGCGGACCCGGAGCGAGTCGACGCCGCCGTACTCCTCGGTGGTCGCGACGGCGTACACGCGCTCGAAGTCGCGGACGAACGCTTCGGCGGTGTCCGCCGTCGGTTCCGACGGCGGGGCGGGCAACCCGTCGATATCCGGTAGCGGCCCGCACGTCTCCGGAAACGGGACCGGCGTTCCGGTCGACGTCGGCGGAGTCGCCGGCGCATCCGACGGCGGAGTCTCCGAGGCCGCGTTCTCCGGGGTCGCCGTCTCCGCGGGGGTCGAATCCGATTCCGTCGTCTCCGTCGACGTCGACGGAGGTTCGGTCCCGTCGTTCGAGCCCGGCGAGCGCCCGCTCGCGCACCCGCTCAGGCCGCCGAGGGCGACCGCACCGAGGCCCGCCTTGAGCGCGTCGCGTCGCTGCACACCTCGAAGGAAGGCGGTACCACGGAAAGGACCGACGGTAGATCAAACGCGCGCTTTAGACGCCGAGCGGGTCTGCGCCCTGAGTCTCGGCACGTCGTCGCTGCCGCGCCCGCTGCGAGGCCGCCGTCCGGAACGCAGGGATCGGGGAGAGCGGCGGTCACTCCCGACCCGTCAGGTCGGCGGCCATGACGAAGTCGGGGTCCTCGCTGACCGCGATGCCGGCGTAGGCGGCGTCGGAGACGTGGCGCGGCGTCTCGGGGATCAGCACGCGCGTCCGGTCGGCGCCCAGGTCCGCGGCGTCCCGGGCGATGGCGGCGAACAGCGTCTGCGCCGCGGGGACGCCGTCCCACGCGCCGACGCCGTACTCGGCCCAGCGTTCGGCCTCGGGCTCGCCGTCCGTCTCGTCTCCGCCGCTGGCCTCGCGCTCGTACTCCCGCGTCCGGTAAGCCGCGCCGCGGGTCCCGACCGAATCCCGCACCGCGAAGACGGCCGTCTCGTCGGCGGCGTCGCGGAATCGCCCGCGCGTGCACTCCGAGAGCGCCCACGACTCCCCGGGGTCGAGCGAGAGGCCGGCGAGTTCGCGGGCGGCGTCGCTGCGCTGCCAGTAGCTCCACGCCGCGTCGGGGTCGGAGACCGCCTCCAGACCGCTCGCGCCGTTCGCGTCGGCGCGGGCGTCGACGTCCGGGTCGGGGTGGGCCCACCGGAACTCCGTCGCGGGGTCGTAGCCCACCCCGCGGGCGGCGCCCAGGCCGGCGGCGTTCCACGAGAAGACCATGTTTCGACACACCGCGGCGCCGCGCTCGCGCGCCCAGTCGAAACAGGCCTCGTTCAGCGCCGCGGCGACGCCGGACGCCCGGGCGTCGTCGGCCACGCGCATCCCCTGGGCCCACGCCTCGTGCGCCGAGAGCGCGACGACCTGACAGACGCCGATCGCCCGCCCCGACGCCTCGGCGACGACCGTCCGCTGGTCGTCGCCGTCGGTCTCGACCCACTCGGGGAACACGTCGGGGATGTAGTCGCCGCTGTCGAAGCGGTCGCCCCACGTATCGGCGGTGAACGCCGCGATGTCGTCGTGGTCGCCCGCGCGGGCCTGACGGACGTTCATCAGGCCCAGGGCACGGACCGCTCCTGTATCTCGCCGGCGAGCGACGTCGACATGGCCTCCTCGACGCTCTCGACGTTCGCCAGCGCCCACATGAGCTTCACCTTCGCGGTGCCGGGCAGGGTGTCCTCGCCCTCGACGATGCCCGCCTCCAGCAGGTCGCGGCCGGTGTCGTACACCCGGTCGCAGACCCGCCCCTCGAGACACTGGCTGGTCATCACGACGGTCGTCCCGTCGTCGACCAGCGCCTCGATGCGCGGGATCCAGTCGGTGTGGACGTGGCCCAGTCCCGTGCCCTCGAGCACGACCCCCGATTTCCCCTCGAGCGCGTCGAGGAAGGCGGGGTCGGTGCTCGGCGTGAACTTCAGCAGGTCGACGTCGGTGTCGAGGTCCGGGTCGACGTCGAGGTCGACCGCGCCGCGCTCGCGGTGCTCGCGGCGGAAGGTGATCTCGGGGGCGCCGTCGACGCCGTAGTCGGCCTCGCCGAGCGGCTTCGCGCCGACGGTCTCGAAGGCGTCCCGGCGGGAGGTGTGGTTCTTGCGGGCGCGCACGCCGCGGTGGAGGGCACAGCGGTCGTCGGACTCGGTGGCGTGCATGCAGACGAGCACCTCCGCGCAGTCGGACTTGGCGGCCTCGACGGCGCAGACGGCGTTCATCACGTTGTCCGAAGAGGGTCGGTCCGCCGAGCGCTGGCTCCCGGTGAAGACGATCGGGACCGGCGTGTCGAGCATGAACGCCATCGCGCTCGCGGTGAACTGCATCGTGTCGGTGCCGTGCATGACGACGACGCCGTCGGCGCCCGCCTCGATCTCCTCGCGGATCGCTTCGGCGAGGTCCTGCCAGACCTCGGGCGTCATGTTCTCCGAGAGGATGTTCGCGACGACCCGGCCGCGGTAGTTGGCCATCCCCGCCAGGTCGGGGACCGCCCGGAGGGCGTCCTCGGCGTCGAACTGCGCCGTCACGGCGCCGGTGCGGTAGTCGACCGTCGAGGCGATGGTGCCCCCCGTGGAGATCAGGGAGATCGTGGGGAGGTCGTCGTCGAACTCGACGGTCGACCGGTCGTGGTCGCTCTGGGCGTCCTCGACGTCGTAGACGTCCGATTCGAGGAGTTCCACGTCGGCTTCCGCGCGGTCGATACCGACGTTGTATCCGCCCTCGAGCTTGACGACCAGGTGCTCGCCGGTCGTCGACGGGAGGAGGACCCCTTCGTACGTCTCGTCCGCGCGCTCGACGCGGACGCGGTCGCCTGCGTTCATGCCCACGGCTACCCGCGGGTCGGACTTGAATCCACTCGTTCGCGGCGTCCGCGCGGTCGGCGAGCCGGCGCGCGGATCGCCGGGCCCCCGTCCGACGTCGGCGCCCTCGGGTCGGATGTACGTGTTTAGGTGACACACGTTTCCGGCCGCGGGTCCAACGACGGGACATGGCAGAGAGCAAAGCCGTCGTGATCGCTGCGTTCCTCGCCAACGCCGTCATCGCCGCGGTGAAGTTCGGCGGCTTTCTCCTGACCGGGAGCACCGCGATGCTCTCGGAGACGTACCACTCGGTCGCCGACACCGGCAACCAGCTCTTCCTGTTCGTCGGCATCTGGTTCGGGGAGCGCGAGCCCGACTCCGGCCACCCGTTCGGCCACGGGAAGGCGCAGTTCTTCTACGGCTTCCTCGTGAGCGTCCTGCTGTTCGGCATCGCCGGCTGGTCGAGCCTCCGAAAGGGGTACGCCGCCGTCACGGGCGGGGAGACCCACCTGACGACCGCGCCGGCGACGCTCCCCGGCCTCGGGGTTCGCGTCCCGGGCCTGTGGGTGAACTACGGCATCCTCCTGCTCGGCATCCCGGTCGAGGGGTACGCCCTCTGGAAGGCCTACGGGGGCATGGCCGACCAGATCGACGAGCACGGCTGGGCCGGCCTGCGCGAGGCGTTCCACAAGACCAGCCAGGTCAGCACGCTGACCGCCTTCACCGAGGGGGTCGTCACCATCTCGGGGCTCGGGGTCGCCCTCGTCGGGCTCGCGCTCACGCAGGTCACCGGCGACCCGTTCTACGACGGCGCCGCCGCGATCCTCATCGGCCTACTGCTGATGGCGTTCGCGCTCGCGCTGGCCTGGGAGAACAAGCGCCTCCTGCTGGGCGAGAACCTCGCCCGCGACGAGCTGCGGCGCCTCCGCGAGGCGGTCCGGGACGTCGACGGCGTCCGCGGCGTCGAGAACTTCCAGGCGGTCTACTTCGGTCCGGACCGCGTCGTGGTCACGGGACACGTCGCCTTCGCCGACCGGATGGACCTCGGCGACGTCGACGAGTCGATCGCCGCCGTGGAACGCCGCCTGCGCGACGAGAACGAGAAGGTCGCGGAGACGTTCATCGAGCCCGAAACTTGACCCCGCCGAGCGCCGTCGCCGGCCCCGCCGCTCACAGACCGTCGAGAAACGCCCGCAGTTCCGCGGTCGCGGCGTCGCGGCGGTCGCGGAAGATCGTGTGGCCGGCGCCGTCGACGTGGACGAGCCGAGCGTCGGGGATCAGGTCGACGCGCTCGCTGTCTCTCTCCCTCGCCCGTTCGTCGACGTCGGCGCGCATGACGAGCGTCGGCGCCTCGATGTCGGGGTAGTCGTCCTCGGGGTCCAGCCAGCCGCTTCGGAACACCGCGGTGATGTTCGGGCTGACGCGCAGGCGGGCGTCGGCGAGCAGGCTCGCCAGTTCCTCGTCGCCGTCGGCGACGTGACCCGCGAGTTCGTCGTCGGCCTCGAGGAGTTCGGCCTTCGTGTGGTCGTGCCACCACAGGACCCGCTCTCGGATCCCCTCGACCGCTGCCTCGTCACCGTCCTCTCCGTCGTCCTCGTCGCGGTCGTCCCGATTGTGCTCCAGCAGACTCGCGGGGTCGACGGCGACGACCGCGCGCGGCCGGCCCGGGTCCAGCGCGGCGGCCGCGAGCACGGTGTCGCCGCCCATCGAGTGGCCGAACAGGATCGGGTCCTCGACGCCGAGCCCGTCGAGCAGCGCGAGCAGGTCAGCGGCGCGGGTGTCGGCGCCGTAGCCCGACTCGGGGGCGTCGGAGTGGCCGTGGCCGCGGGCGTCGTAGAGGATCACGTCGTAGTCGTCGGCGAGCTCGCGGGCGAGCGGGAGCCGACAGCGGCCGTCGTCGAACACGCCGTGGGCGATCACGAGCGGCGGTCCGCCGCCGCCGCTGCGGTCGTAGTGCAGTCTGACTCCCTCGGCGACGTCCACGTAGCCGGCCGTCCAGTCGGCCGGTGGGTGCGTCTCTGGCATGGATCCCCGTACGCGGATCGTTCGCAAAAACGTGCGGGCGTCGGAAAGCCGTGCGGGGGAGGTTGTGTCGCCGCGGCGGCGACGCGAGGAAAAGGCACATGGGCCCTCGGTACCGAGAGTGGGGTATGTCAGAGCGGACGGACGAGCGCACCGAGGACGTCGACGACCTCCTCGACGACGACTTCGGTGACGTCGGCGGCGGAACCGAGGGGGTCGGTGCCGACGGCCAGGTGGGGCTCAGCGACGACGAACTCGGGGTGGACGTCGACGCGCTCACGAGCGGTCCCGGTGGGGATACCGGCGGAACCGGCGCGGGCCCCGACTCGGCGTCCGCGTCGCGTTCGGGCGGGAGGGCCGAGAAATCGGGACCGGGCCTGCTCTCCCGACTGAAACCCTCGGTCGGTCGGCCGAAACTCGCACCGAATCTCCCCTCGGGCCGGTCGTTCCTGCTCGCGTTCGTCCTCGTGATCGGCGGGATGCTCGCGGGGAGTGCGGTGCCGCTCGTCGGGACGTTCGGGAGCGCGGTCGGCATCTTCGCCGGCGCCTTCGTGCTGGGACTTGCGAGCGGGACGCGGCGGTACTTCCCCGTCGCCGTGGCGGGGGCGGCGGCCGCGATGGTCTCGGTGTGGCAGGGCGCGTTCTTCCGGTTCGCGATGCTCTCGGACGTCGGACTGGCGCAGTTCGCGGCCGTCGGCGCGACGACCGGGATCGTCGTCGCGCTGCTGGGCCACTACTTCGGGCGCGACCTGCGCGCGGGGCTCACGCGGGACGTCTGAGAGCCGACGGCGAGCGCGCTCAGTCGGGCAAGCGCCACTCGTCGCCGTCGCGTTCGGCGATGTCCTCCTCGGCGAGGCGTTCGAGCGCCTCCTCGACGACCTCCGGCGGCGCCTCGACGCGGCGACTGATCGCCTCGACGGTGCCCGAGCGGGTCGCCAGCGCCGAGACCACGTCGCCAAGCAGCCGGGCGTCCTCCCCTTCGAACTGGTCGGTGAGCTCCTCCATCACCTCGGCGAGTCGACCGTGGACCCACCGCTGGGCCAGCGACAGCTCCCGGTCGAGGTCGCGCAGCCGGTCGAGTTCGGCGGCGAGCTCCTGGGAGTTCGACCCCTCCTGGACCTCGGCGTCGATGGAGACGTGCCGGCAGGAGGCGACGTCGATGGAGCTGCCCGGATAGGCGCTCTTGGTGCCGAACTGGTAGGGCGAGACGGTCACCTCCAGGCGGAGGTTGCGGGCGATGCGGAAGTACTTCCGGCGCTGGTCGTCGACGTGGCTCTCGACGAGCCCCGCGTCCTCCAGCCGCTCGAGGTGGTCGATGACCGCCTTCGGGCTCACGCCGATGTACTCGCTTATCTCGGTGACGTAACAGGGTTTGTGCGCGAGCAACCGGAGGATCCGCCGACGGTTCCCGTTGCCCAGCAGGTCGAGCAGTTCGGCGGAGTCCATTCACCTGAAGTTCGCGGTCGAGACTGATAAGCGTGATCCACCGCGACGGTCGGCGGCGTCGGCGGGGACTCCGGGCCCGAGCGGGCCGGCCTACGCACCGCCGTCGCGGGCGGTCGAGAGCCGCGGGAACGCGCGGGCGGCCAGCCACACGGCGAGGACGGAGATGGCGACGCTCCCGACGATCAACACGAGTCCGGGGTCGTAGCGCAGCGGCGGGTGGTAGCCGAAGCCGTAGTCGAGCACGTCGTTGAACAGCGCGAGCCCGAGCGCCAGCCCGAGCGCGCCCCGCGTCGTCGCCCCGAAGTGCGGGAGCAAGTACGCCTCGGGGACGAACAGGAGGTGGGTGATCAGGACGCCGAAGTACCGCCACAGGTCCGGATAGTACAGCCCGAAGTGGAGGTTCAGGGCGAGCGCGAGCCACAGGGCCGTCTCGACGAGCCAGACGAACGTGACGGTCTGCAGGTACGCGAGGACGCGATTGACCGGCGCCGAATCCAGCCGCCGACCGAGATTGGGAAGCAGCGTCGCCAGCGTCAGCGCCATCAGCAGCGTCGCGACCGGCGAGTCCATGTAGAACGGCCAGACGAGCGTGTTCACGTCCGTCAGCGCGGGGCTCTCGACGGAGAGGTAGAAGTAGAATCCCACGAATATCCCGGCGACGTTGGCGAAGATCAGCCAGAGGAGACTCGGCGCGTTCTCGAGGTAGTACCGGGCCCATCGCCGCGCGATCACGTCCGTTCGCCCCTCGCCGCCGAACGACCCGTCCATGCCAGTTTCGGGGACCGGCGCACACAAAGCGGTATCGAACGGGCGGCGATCGTATCGAACGGGCCGCAGTCGTGCGGTCCGAAAGCGCGTCGGGATAAAGCTACCGGCGAACCCTTATCAGGATTCGTGCGTGATGATACCACGCACAGCAATGTTCGAACAGTTCTCCAGCGGCTACTACCTGGGGCGGCTCTACGTCGAGCCCAGGTCCGACGGCGCGGCGGCCATCGCCCGCGCCCAGCACGAACAGGTCAACGAGCAGCTGTACGCGGGCGACGACGAGGGGATCACGCGGACGGATCTCCCCCTCGTCATGAAACTGGAGAACACGCACTTCACGGTCTACGGCGACGAGCGCGTCCCCGCGGACACCATCGCGGTCCCCGAGGAACTCGTCGCGGAGACGCGCATCCGCAACCCGCCCGCGCTCCGCGAGGTGTTCCTCGCCAAGGCCGAGCGCGCGAGGCAGTTGCTCTCGGTCGCCGCGGGCACGCCCACGAGCGACGAGGCGGTCGAGGAGCTGGTCCCGGACCACCCGTTCCACCGCGACGACTTCGACGGGCCCACGGGGGTGTGAGCGAGGAGCCCCGGCCTCGTCCGGATCCGACAGGGCATCCCGGTTCGGTCCGGGTCCCCGTCGCCCCGGGGAGGTAGTTTTAACCCGGTACGGCTTCCCCATCCGGTGATGTTGGACCGGGTGCTCGGTCGGGCACAGCTCAAAGACCGCATCGCGGAGCTCGAGGAGGAACTCGACAGCCGCGAGCAGCAACTCGAGGCCGAGCAGGAGCGCCGCGCCGACGCCGTCAGCGACCGCCAGGACGCCGAGGAGCGGGTCAACCGCCTGGAGGACCGCATCGCCGAACTCGAAGGGGAGGTCGAGCGCCGGCGCGGCGACGAGGCGGGCGTCGACCGCACCTACGCGGCCACCGAGACGCTACAGGACCGACGCCTGCGCGCGGTGCTCGACCGGCTGGAATCGGTCGAGACCGACCCCGAGGGCGCCTTCACAGCGTACGTCCCCGACGGGCACGACCTCTCCGAGGACGTTCGAGGGGCCTTCGGCGACCGCGCCGCGCTGGTCGGACGCGCGGCGCCGTGTCTCGCCGTCACCGACGACGCCGCGCTCGTCGACGCCTGTCTCTCGGTGCCGAACGCGCCCGAGGCCTTCGCGACGTGGAGCGACGCCTTCGCCTTCGAGCGCTCGTGGTTCGAGCCGACGGGGTCGTTCACGTTCGCGCTCGTGCGCTCGGATCTGTTCGCCATGGGCGAGTACGACGGCCGCGAGCAGGTCGCCTTCCAGGGGTTCGACTCGGACCTGAAGAGCAAGCACTCGAAGGGCGGCTTCTCGCAGGCCCGCTTCGAGCGCCTGCGCGACGAGCAGATCGACGATCATCTGGAGCGCTGCCGGGTCGCGCTCGAGGACCGGGAGACCGACCGGCTGTACGTCGTGGGGGAACGGACGGTGCTGGACGAGTTCGAGGACCTGGCGGACGCCGTGTCGACCGTGAGCGCCTCGGGCGAACCCGAACCCGCACTGGACGACGCGTTCCGGGAGTTCTGGCGCGTCCAGTTGCGGTCGTTGTAAGATCTGCCCGACCAGGCATCGGGACGACTGCGAACAGCACGACCGCGGACAGCGTGAAAGCCCCCGGACTGTGGGCTCCCGCGACTCGCTGCGCTCCTCGCCCTTCGGGCTGCGGTGCTTGCGTCGTCGGGGTTCGCCCACAGTCCGGCCCCTTTCATTCCAACCCGCACAGACTGTTTCGGCAGTCTACGCGGGTGGGAATGAAAGGGGCGCCCGTCTCGACGAAGGCAGCCGACGCAAGCACTGGAGGGAGCGTAGCGACCGAAGCGCGCAGCGAGGCTCCCGAGTCGAGACGGGCGGGGCTTTCACGCTGTTCACGGTTCTGATCACGTCTGCGGCGCTGTCTGCTGTCGTCGCGGTACCGTTCCCACCGGCCGTGCGATTAAATCCTCCCGACGAGAACACGGGTCCATGCGCGTCGCGATCCTGGCTCACGAGCAGTTCCCCGAGCGCGCGAAGACGGCTTAGAGTCGAAGAATCATAACTTCAATTTCTGAGTTCGAGTTCTGCGAAGTCGAA
>JBDGSU010000080.1:22438-26777 GCA_042217395.1 Halosimplex sp. | reverse complement strand
CGTGGGGGTTGACGACCGCGGTGTGTTTGATGTAGTCGTGGAGCTGGTTGCGCGCGCGCATGTTCGCCTCCATCTCCAGTTCGATGCGCGTCCCGTGGGGCCGTTCCCAGGTGGTCGTCTCCTCGACGTCGATCTCGGGCTCGTTGGTGTCCGTGTCGATGATGAGCTCGAAGTACTCGGCGTCGACGCCGCCCTTCGTCCGGGAGGTGATCTTCGCCGGTTTCCCGGAGGTGAGCTGGGAGTAGAGAACGGCCGCGGAGATGCCGATACCCTGCTGGCCGCGAGACTGCTCGCGGGCGTGGAACCGCGACCCGTAGAGCAGCTTCCCGAAGACCTTGGGGATCTGCTCTTTCGTGATACCCGGCCCGTTGTCCTCGACGATGAGCCGGTAGTAGTCGCCCGCCTCCTGGATCTCGACGTAGATGTCCGGCGGGATGCCGGCCTCTTCGCAGGCGTCCAGCGCGTTGTCGACCGCCTCCTTCACGGCGGTCACGAGTCCCCGGGCCCCGCTGTCGAACCCGAGCATGTGCTTGTTCTTCTCGAAGAACTCGGCGATGGAGATAGACCGCTGGCTCTCGGCCAACTCCTCGGCGATCCCCTCACCCTCGCCGAGTTGCGACTGATACGATGTCATCCGTGCGACCCCCTACTGTCGGACAGCTTAAAAGGCGTTCGCCGGCGGAGCGAAAGTGAAACGAGCGACTCCGGTCCGGTCCCCTGGGGGGAGCCGCGCCGGGCGCATCCGTCGAGGATTCGTCACGAACGGGACGGGTCGGCCCCCGGTTCCGAGTCGGAGATCGATATCGCGGGCGAGGGCGTCGTTCGCGGGGCGGGTCGTTCGCGGGGCGGGACTGCTCGCGCGAGCGCGCGTGCGAGAGCTTTAAGGACACCCGCCTACTACCCGTAGACAGATTATATGTCACGGGAGTCTGACGAGTACGGCGCACAGCAGATCCAGGCCCTGGAGGGGCTGGAGGCCGTGCGCAAACGCCCGGCGATGTACATCGGGTCCACGGACGACAGGGGATTGCATCACCTCGTCTACGAGGTCGTGGACAACTCTATCGACGAGGCACTGGCGGGGTACTGCGACAGCATCTCCGTCACCATCCACGACGATGGATCGGTATCGGTCTCCGACGACGGTCGGGGGATCCCGGTCGACACCCACGAGAAGTACGACAAGCCCGCCGTCGAGGTCGTGATGACTATCCTCCACGCCGGCGGGAAGTTCGACAACAAGTCCTACCAGGTCTCCGGGGGGCTCCACGGCGTCGGCGTGTCCGTCGTGAACGCCCTCTCCGAGCGGCTGGAGGTCGAGGTCAAGCGCGACGGCGGCGTCTACCGCGAGTCCTTCGAGAAGGGTGCACCGCAGGGGGAACTCGAACGCGTCCGCGACGTGGATGCCGACGAGGAGACGGGCACGACCATCCGCTTCTGGCCCGACCACGACATCTTCGAGGCCGACGAGTACGACTTCTCGACGCTCGAATCGCGGCTGCGCGAACTCGCCTTCCTCAACTCCGGGGTGGAGATCACCCTCGCCGACGAACGGGACGGCACGGCGGAGACCTTCCGCTACGACGGCGGAATCCGCGAGTTCGTCGAGTACCTCAACGAGACCAAAGAGCCGCTCCACGACGAGGTCGTCTACTTCGAGGACGAGGACCAGGGGATCCAGGTCGAGGTGGCGATGCAGGGCACCAGCGAACTCCAGGGCTCTATCCACGCCTTCGCCAACAACATCAACACCCGCGAAGGGGGCACGCATCTGACGGGGTTCAAGACGGCGCTCACCCGAGTGGTCAACGACTACGCCGACGACAACGGGCTGCTCGGCGAGATCGACGGCACCCTCACGGGCGACGACATCCGCGAGGGGTTGACGGCCGTGATCTCGGTCAAACACCCCGACCCGCAGTTCGAGGGCCAGACCAAGACCAAGCTCGGCAACAGCGAGGTCCGGGGGATCGTCGAGTCGGCCGTCCACGAGAGGCTCGCAACGTACTTCGAGGAACACCCCGACACCGCCGAGGTCATCGTCCGGAAGGCCGTCGAGGCCGCGAAGGCCCGCAAAGCGGCGAAAAAGGCGAAGGAGCTGACCCGCCGCAAGTCCGCGCTGGAGTCGACGGCGCTGCCCGGCAAGCTCGCGGACTGCCAGACCCGCGACCCCGAGGACGCCGAGCTGTTCATCACGGAGGGCGACTCCGCGGGCGGGAGCGCGAAACAGGGCCGAAACCCCGAGTTCCAGGCGATCCTCCCCATCCGCGGGAAGATCCTCAACGTCGAGAAACACCGGCTGGACCGCATCCTCGAGAACAACGAGATCCGGGCGATGATCACCG
The DNA here is from genome assembly GCA_042217395.1 of Halosimplex sp. GTDB lineage: Archaea > Halobacteriota > Halobacteria > Halobacteriales > Haloarculaceae > Halosimplex. The sequence goes on along the minus strand of JBDGSU010000080.1, from coordinate 24,432 downwards.
CCATCGGCACGGGCATCGGCGACGAGTTCGACATCGAGGACGCCCGCTACGAGAAGATCATCCTGATGAGCGTCGACGGGGAGGAACACGGGTTCGTCCGCGACGACGGGGGCCGTGTCAGATTCGTGCAGATCGGCCCGTTCATCGACGAGGTGATCGAGGCCGACGGCGACGGGTACGAGGACTACGAGGTGCTCTGTTTCGGTCGCGACGACCACGCGACGAAGTTCCGTCCCATCGATCAGGTCATCCGTCACGAGATAGACGAGCCGCTGTACGAGATCGAGACGGCCTACGGGCGCGACCTCAAGGTCACGGCGTCTCACAGCGTGTTCGTCTACGACGACGGGTCGGTCGAACTGGCACGGGGCGACGAGATCGAACCGGGTGACGAGGTCGTTGCACCCCGGTCGGTTCCGTTGAGCGGCGACGGCGAACGGGAGATCGACCTCCTCACGGAGTTCGTCAAGCGGTCCGACGAACTCGAATCCGAGATCTACGCGCGCGGAGACGGGATCGAAGAGATGTACAAGGCGAAGGTCCGCGCCGACCACGCCGGGTCCGAGCACGCGGCGCCTCGCGTCGAGGCACCGGACGACGTCAGAGCGGACCTGAAGGCCATGCGGGAGGAGAGCGGACGGACGCAGGCGGAGGTCTGCGATGCAGTCGGTGTCGCGCAGCCGATCACGGTGTCACAGTGGGAACGCGGCGAGAACCGACCGAGCGTGTCGAACTTCCAGGCCTACTGTGAAGCCGTCGGCGCGAATAGCGGTGCGGTGATGCAGTCGGTATCGGTCACGGACTCGTTGCTGGACCAGCGCTGGGACGACCAGTACGAGGGTGCACCGACCAACCGAGTCCGCGAATACGTTCGCGTCAGCGACCTCGACGAGGAGGATCTCGAACTGATCCCGGACGACGCCTCCGTCGAACTGACGCCGGAGCACTACGCCGACCACGGCATCGACAGGTACGTCGAGGTCGACGAGACGCTGCTCGAACTGCTGGGGCACTGGGTCGCGGACGGGTCTTGCTCACCGCGCAACGGGATCCGCCTGGCGATGTCCGCCAGCGACGACTCGCTCGTCGACCGATACCGTCGCGCATTCGGCGATGTCTTCGGGATCGAAGGGAAATTCAGTGAGTACGAGAACCGGGTCGGAGAGGTCAAACTCGTGAACAGGGCGGCCGCGCTGGCGTGGCGTCACGTCCTCGGTTGCGACGCGGCGTCGGCGACCGAGAAGACCGTTCCCGATATCGTGTTCAACGCGGACGCCGACGGGCAACAGGCGTTCCTCCGCGGGTACTTCCTGGGCGACGGAACAGTCAGTGACGGGTCTATCTCTTGGACGACAACTTCGAGGGACCTGGCGAGCGGGCTGATGTATCTCCTGTCCGCACAGGGGGTCGTCCCCTCTCGTTCCGAGCGCGCCCCGACGACTGACGACTCGGACCGATACGACACGAACGAACCCGTTCACATCGTGACTGTCACGGCGACCGAGGATCTGCGACGTCTCGAGGACGTTTGGAGCGCACATTCCAGCGGTGACCGGGTCCGAGAGACAGTGGAGAACGGCCGGACGAAGGAGGCCAACCGGGCGTTCGAGGATGTCTCCGACGACCTCGTGGCCCTGCCGGTGCGGTCGGTCGAAGCGGTCGACCCGAGCGGCGAGTACGTCTACGACTTCTCGGTCGAATCCGACGAGAACTTCGTGGCCGGGATGGGCGGCCTCTGTGCACACAATACCGACGCCGACGTCGACGGAGCCCACATCAGGACGCTGCTGCTGACGTTCTTCTACCGGCACATGCGCCCGCTGCTGGAGGCGGGCTACGTCTACGCCGCCCAGCCGCCGCTCTACCGCATCCGCTATCGCGGGAACACCTACGACGCGATGAGCGACGAAGAGCGCGACCGCATCGTCGAGGAGAAATGTGACGGCAACCCGACGCAGGTCCAGCGGTTCAAGGGCCTCGGCGAGATGAACCCC
>JBDGSU010000080.1:0-22421 GCA_042217395.1 Halosimplex sp. | reverse complement strand
GTTCTCGGTGCTGATGGGCGACGCCGTCGAACCGCGCAAGCAGTTCATCAAGGACCACGCTCCGGAGGCGGAGTGGGTGGACATCTGATGGCGAACCCGACGGACGAAGAGGGCCGAGCCGGCCGGACCGAGGCGCAGCCCGGCGCGGCGACGCCCACCGCAGCGATCACCACCACGACGAACACACAGGTGACAGAATGAGTTCCGACGTACCAGACACCGACGTGACGCCGGCCGCGGAGGTCGACCGCGTCCGCGTCGAGAACGAGATGGAGCAGAGCTACATCGACTACGCGATGAGCGTCATCGCGGGCCGCGCCCTGCCGGACGTGCGCGACGGGCTCAAGCCCGTCCACCGGCGCATCCTCTACGCGATGCACGAGATGGGCGTGACGAGCAACACCGCACACCGCAAGTCCTCGTCGATCGTCGGCGAGACGATGGGTGACTACCACCCGCACGGCGACTCGGCCATCTACGACACGCTCGTCCGGATGGCCCAGGACTTCGCGATGCGCTACCCCCTCGTGGACGGTCAGGGGAACTTCGGGTCGATGGACGGCGACCCGGCCGCGGCGATGCGCTACACGGAGGCCAGGATGGCCGACATCGCCGAGGAGATGCTCGCGGACATCGAGAAGGACACCGTCGACTTCCAGTCCAACTACGACGACCGGCTGACCGAACCGGAGGTCCTGCCCGCGAAGGTGCCGAACCTGCTGATCAACGGCTCCTCGGGCATCGCGGTCGGCATGTCGACGAACATCCCGCCGCACAACCTCGGCGAGGTCGTCGACGCCGTCGTCCACCTCATCGAGAACCCCGACTGCGACGTGGACGATCTGGTCGACACCAGAGACAGCAGAGGCAACGGCACCGCCGGCCCGATCAAGGGGCCTGACTTCCCGACCGGCGGCACCATCGTCGGCCGCGAGGCCGTCTACTCGGCGTACGCGACGGGTCGCGGGCGCGTCACCGTCCGCGCGAAGTACGAGCTCGACCGCGATGAGGGCCGGATAGTCCTCACGGAGATCCCCTTCCAGGAGAACAAGTCGCGGATGGTCGAGCGCATCGCCGAGGACGTCAACGAGGGGAAGATCGAGGGCGTCTCGGACCTGCGCGACGAATCGGACAGGAACGGCGTCCGCGTCGTCGTCGAACTCAAGCGCGGCGCCAACATCGACGTCGTCGAGAACCAGCTCAAGAAACACCACTTCGAGTCCACCTTCGGCGTCATCAACCTCGCACTGGTCGACGGCCAGCCCCAGGTACTGACGCTCAAGGAGACCCTGGAGGAGTACCTCGACCACCGCAAGGAGGTCGTCCGCCGGCGCTCGGAGTACGAGCTCGCCGAGGCCGAGGACCGCGCGCACATCCTCGAGGGCCGGCTGAAGGCCCTCGAGCAGGTCGACGCGGTCGTCGACCTCATCCGGTCGAGCGAGGACCGCGACCAGGCCAAAGCGGCGCTGCAGGGCGAAGTCGACCTCGACGACCTCGACGCGGAGTTCGAGCACCGCGACGCCCAGACGGCCTTCGACTTCTCGGCCGACCAGGCCGACCACATCGTCCGGATGCAGCTGGGGTCGCTCACCTCGATGGAGGCCGCGGAGATCGAAGACGAGTACGAGGACCTCCAGGCCGAGATCGAGCGGCTGAACACCATCCTGAACGACGAGTCGGAGCTGCTGGCGGTCATCGAGGAGGAGCTCCGGGAGATGAAAGCGAAGTACGGCGACGAGCGCCGGACGGACTTCGTCGAGAGCGACGAGATCACCAACGAGGACCTCATCCCCGAGGAGGACGTCGTGGTCGTCATCACCGAGGACGACTACATCAAGCGGATGCCGGTCGACCGCTTCGACCCACAGGGCCGGGGCGGCAAGGGCATCATCGGCGCCGACCCCAAGGAGGGGGACCGGGTCTCGAAGGTCTTCCGGGCCAACACCCACGACTACCTCCTCTGTTTCACCAACCGGGGCCAGGTGTACCGCCTGAAGACCTACGAGATCCCGGAGATGAGCCGGACGGCACGGGGCAAATCGGCCGTGAACCTCATCGACCTCGACGACGGCGAGGAGATCACCGCCGTCGTCAACACGGACGACTTCGAGCCCGAGGAGTCCATCGCGATGGTCACGCGCAACGGCTACGTCAAGCGGACCAACGCCGCCGAGTTCGAGAACATCCTCTCGACGGGCATCATCGCCGCCGACCTGGAGGCGGGCGACGAACTCGTCGACGTCGAGGTGACCGACCACACGAAGGATCTGGTCATCGCCACCGAACAGGGCATGACCATCCGCTTCGACGAGAGCGAGGCCCGCGAGATGGGCCGGAACGCACGCGGCGTCGGCGGGATCGGCCTCCAGGGCGAGGACAAGGTCGCGGGCATGGTCGCGACCGACGAGGACGACGACCGCTGTCTCCTGACGGTCACCCGCAACGGCTACGGCAAGCGCACGCGCCTCTCGGAGTACCGCCGGCAGTCCCGCTACGGGAAGGGGCTCATCGACATCAAGACCGACGAGCGCAACGGCCCCGTCAGCACGGTCAAGGCCGTTCGCGAAGACGACCACCTGCTGATCATGAGCGAGCGCGGCCAGATCATGCGGATCCGCGCCGGCGACGTGAGCGAGGTCGGCCGGAACACGAAGGGCGTCGTGGTGATGAAACTGGAGGACGGCGACCGAGTCGCGAGCGTCGACGTCGTGCCGGCGGCCGTCGACGAGATCGACGCCGAGGCCGAAGTGGCCGCCGACGAGTAGGGCGCTCGACGGCAGAACCGACCGCTCACGGTCGCTCTGGGGGATATCGTATATCACCGGATCTCACCGTCGAGCGGTGCGCTCGTCCGCGAATCGACACAAGAACTTTGGCCTTCTCGGGAGCAGTTCCGTGTAGACGGGGGAAGCCGTCGAACTCCACAATGCTCGACAGACGCGCGATTTCCACGTACGGCGTACTGTTCGTTCTCGCGGTCGCGGTCGTCGGTGCGACGGGGGCACCGGCGGCGTTCGCGTCCGACTCGTCCGGAACAGCGGGGCAGACCGACGCGGCCGACTCGCTGGACGATGCTCGGGCGCAGTGTCCCGCCGCCGGGCCGGGAGCGGGCGAACCCGACACCGGAGGAGCGACCTCGGACGCGGCCGCTGCGTCCGATACCGCGGCGGGCGAGCGCTCCACGGACAGCTATCCGGACGCGCCGCGGACGAACGTGTCTCGCGGGGATATCGCCGCGATCGAGACCGGGATCAAGGGGGGCAGGACGGGGACGGTCCACGTCGCCTCCGGGGACGGGGCGTTCGACGTCTCGCTGACGTTCGCCAACAGGGACGGCCGGAAGCCGGCGGTCCTCTACGTGAACACCTACCTGGCCGGCAACGAGACAGCGGTCGCGGGGCTCGCGTACACGGCGGGGGGTCACGACCGAGTCGCCGTCGAGAACCGCCGGGCGGCGGGTGGCGCGCCGTTGCCCACCGGGACGTACGAGGTGACCATCGAGAAGCGGTCGGGGACCGAGCGGAGAGAGCTGGTCGTCCGCGAGCCGGAGGTCGGTGACCTGACGCTGCTGCGGGCGCCCGGCGACCGCTTCGCGGCGCTCGATTCGGACGAAGCCGTCGTCGCGGGACTGGAGTCCGGGCTGGTCTCGGCTCCGATCGCGACCGACGACGGGCCCGCGGCGGCGCTCGGCGACACGATGGTCTATCGCCTGAATGCGAGCGGGTTCTACGGCGTGCTGGCCGCGCAGGGCCGGTCGAGCGCCGAGGAGAACTTCCTGGCGGTCACCGGAGCCGAGGCGAACCCGCGAGTGCTCGACCTGCTGATCCGGGCCGACGGAGCGTGCGGGGCGTCGGTCGACCTGGCGGAGAGCGTCCGCGAGGGGAGCGTCCAGGTGATCCCCGACGCCACGAACGAGACGCTGTACGTCACCGCCGACCTCCGGCGCGTGCAGCGCGTCTCCACCGGTGACGGCGGCTTCGAGGGCAACGGGGTGGCGGAGTACACCTTCTACGGCGGCACCCACCTCACGGCGTCGAACGTGTCGACCCGCCTCGACTACCGGGTCGAACCTCGCGAGTACGCCTACGACGGCGAGGGCGGGCTGTTCCGGCGACGGACCGCCGTCGATCAGTCGGTACGCGGGGAGACCAACCTCGCACCGGGGACGAACCTGACGGTCAACGTCACGGAGATCGGCGGCGACTTCGAGACCCGCGCCGGGACGACCGTGAGCGACGACGGAGCGTTCGCGGCCGACCTCGACCTCTCGGATGCCCCCGAGGACGCCAGATTCACGGTGGAGATCGCTCAGATCGGCCACTCCGAGACGCTCCTGACCACTGGCGACGCGCCGGCGACGGCCGTCTGGTTCGACGACGACCGCACGGAGTCGGACACGTTCGACCGCGTCGACCGGGCCCGCGTCGCGCTCGAGGACGGCGGGTTCCTCGCCGCCTACCTCGTCCCGCCGGACGAGCAGGTCACCCGGGAGGACCTGATCGGACACTCGGCGTATCTCGGGCCGGGCGTACACGACCCGACCATCGACCTGCGGCGGTCGCTGACGAGCAGTCGGAACCTCGTCCTCGTCGCCCACCGCGACGCGGACGGCGACGAGCGGTTCGGCTACCCGGCCGAGGACAGTCCGTATCGGATCGGCGACGACACCGTCTACGACGTCGGCCGGGCGCTGATCGCTGGGGGCGGGTCGAAGCCGCCACGCGACCCGCGATACCTCGGCGTGCGGCTCCCGCCGGCCGACGAGGTCACGGGGACGCCGCTCCCGACCGCGACGCCGACCGGCGAACCGACCCCGACCGTCACGTCGTCGCCGACGCCCGGTCCGACGGACGAACCGATCTCGACGACCGAACTCCCGCCGCCGACGCTCCGGGGGACCGCGACGCCGACCGCCACGCCTCCTTCCCCGGGCACGACCGCGCCCGAGGAGACGACCGTCCCGACGGCAACCGCCAGCGGGACCGGAGCCCCCAACGGTACCGCGGGACCGACTACGATGGGCGGCGACACGACCGACGGCGCGGGCCCTGGGTTCGGGCTCACCGCCGCGCTCGCGGCGGTCGCCCTGCTGGCGGGCGCGGGGCTCGCGCGGCGCTCTCGGACGGCGCGCTGACGACCGGGGGCGGAGCGACCGCCGCCCGGACGGCCTCTCGCGAGCGCGTACCGGGTCGACCCGGGACCGCGTGCGGTCGAGTCCGGGCTGGCTCCCACGAATCCGTCTCAGAGAATGCGTTTCCCGAGCGCGCTGGCCGCGAGTTCGACCGCGAGTTCCGCGGTCCGGTTGTGGTCGTCGAGGATGGGGTTGACCTCGACGAGTTCGAGCGACGCGAGCTCCGGGCCCGCGCTCCGCGAGACGACCTCCATCGCGGTGTGGCCCTCGCGGTAGGAGGCGCCGCCGCGGACGGGCGTCCCGACGCCGGGCGCCTCGTCCGGGTCGAGGAAGTCCATGTCGAGCGAGACGTGGACGCCGTCGGTCCCCTCCGCGGCGATGTCGACGGCCTCTCGAGTCACGTCGGGCAGGCCGCGCTGGTCGACGTCGGTCATCGTGTAGGTCGTCACCGGGCTCTCCCGCAGCGCGACCCGTTCCTCGTCGTCGAGGTCGCGCAGGCCCACCATGACGACGTTCTCCGGGTCGACCGTCGGCGCGCGCGCCCAGTCGCTGTCGGCGAAGTGCCCGCGACCGAGGACGGCGGCGACGGACATGCCGTGGACGTTCCCGCTGGGCGTGGTCGTCGGCGTGTTGAAGTCGCCGTGGGCGTCGAACCAGACGATGCCGAGGTCGCGGTCGCGCGCGACGCCCCCGACGGTCCCGATGGCGATCGAGTGGTCGCCGCCGAGCACGAGCGGGACGCGGCCGTCCGCGACTGCGTCGGCCACGTCGTCGGCGAGCGACCGACACACCCGCTCGGTGGCCGCGAGGTACTTCGCGCGACCCTCGGGCGGTCGGCCCGCCTCCGGTTCCGTCCGCTCCGGGCTGGGAACGTGGACGTTCCCCCCGTCCTCGCAGTCGATCCCGAGCGATCCGAGTTGCGCCGTCAGGCCGGCGTAGCGGATCGCCGACGGTCCCATGTCGACGCCGCGGCGGTCCGCGCCCAGGTCCATCGGGACGCCGAACACCCGAACTGGTCGGTCCATACCCGACCAAGGAGCGCGAGCGGCAAAACGATCCGTGGACCGGTCCGGAGGTCCCGACCCGCGACGAACGCCCCCGATCGGTCCGTCGATGCGCCGGCGGGTCGTACTCGCGCGGAACGACGACGCGCCGGACGACCGTCCCGAGAGCGCCTCCGAGCGCGCCGGCGGACCCGAACAGCGGCGCGATCAGCAACAGCACCCCGCCCGTGAACGGTGACCAGAACAGGAAGTTCCGCCCGGTCCGCGCTCGCCAGAGCGCGAACAGGGCGACCGAGAGGACGACCCCGGGGACGACGAACCCGAGCATAACCGCTCGGAACGCGTCGACGGCCCCGTAGATCACCCGCAACCGAGCGCGAGACCCGTCAGCGCGCCCGCGGCCGCGGCGACGGTGAGGCCCGTCATCCCGACGATCTGCTGGAACCCGTCGACGCGCACCGCGACGGCGAACAGCGCGACGGTCGCGAGCGCACCGAACGCGACCTGCCGCTGGTCCTCACCCGGGGCGAGCAGCCGAGCGCGGCGCAATCGTGTCGAGACGTCCATGCGACACATGCACGAGGTGGTCTATAAACGTGGAGACTCTGTCGTTCCTTACTCGTACTGGCTGCAGACCCGCTCGACGCCCTCCTCGAAGGAGATGCGCGGTTCCCAGCCGGTCGCCTCGCGCATCTTGGTGGCGTCGGCCATCGTATCGTGGACGTAGACGTCCTCGGGGATCGGGTTGTCCTCGTAGACCGGGTCGACGGCCGTCCCGAGTGCCTCGTTGAGGACGTCGACGAGGTGGTCGAAGCTGTACTGCTCGCCGGTGCCGAGGTTGTAGACGCCCGTCAACTCGTGGTCGGCCGCGAGTTCGAGGCCGCGGACGATGTCGTCGACGTGGGTGAAATCCCGGGTCTGGGTGCCGTCGCCCCAGATCTCCGGGCGGCGGCCGTTGGCGATGTCGTCGGCGAACTGCGCGATGAGGTTGGCGTACTCGCCCTTGTGCTCCTCTGCGCCGTCTTCCATGCCCTGGTAGACCGAGAAGAAGCGCATCCCGGCTATCGACATGTCGTAGTGGTTGGCGAAGTACTCGGCGTACTTCTCGCGGGCGAGCTTAGACGCCTCGTAACCGGTGTTCACGGTCACCGGCATGTCCTCGGGGGAGGGCTCGGTGCGGTCGCCGTAGATCGAGGACGTCGACGCGTAGACGACGGTGTCGCAGCCGTCCTGGCGCGCCTGGTCGACCGTGTTGACGAACCCCTCGACGTTGACCCGCGCGCCGCGCGTCGGGTCGTCCTCGTGCATCGCGTACGAGGAGAGCGCGGCGATGTGAAAGACGACGTCCACGTCCGTCGGGAGGTCGTCGTCCAGCACCGACCCCTCGACGAACTCGACGGCGTCGTCGAGGTTCTCCGGCGTGCCGAGATAGCAGTCGTCGAGCGCGAGGACCTCGTTGTCCTCGGCGAGGTGGTTGGCGAGGTTCGATCCGATGAACCCGGCGCCGCCCGTCACCAGTACGCGTCGTCCGTTCATGCTCGCTGGTCCCGTCCGAACCGTATTAAATAAGCGGCATTTACTGTCTCCGGGTCGACGTTTAGCGTGGCAAAAATACGCATACGGAGGGCGATGCGAACCGATGCAGCCGAGAATTCCGCCGGTGACGCCGCCCCACCGCCGGCTTTAATAAAATCAACTACGAAAACCTCGGTATGTCATCAATCGAGTTGACGCCCAGTCAGAAAAACATCCTGCAGGAGCTCGTGAATCTCTATCGGGAGTCGGAAAGCGCAGTGAAAGGGGAGGACATCGCGGACAAGGTCGACCGGAACCCGGGCACGATCCGCAACCAGATGCAGAGTCTGAAGGCGCTCCAGCTGGTCGAAGGCGTCCCCGGACCGAAAGGGGGGTACAAACCGACGGCCACCGCCTACGACGCCCTCCAGATCCAGGACATGGACCAGGCCGCCGACGTCCCGCTGGCCCACAACGGCGAGGACATCCCCGACGCCAACGTCGAGGAGATCGACCTCACCAGCGTCCACCATCCCGAGGAGTGCCGCGCCGAGATCCAGCTCCAGGGGTCGATCGCCGACTTCCACGAGGGCGACACCATCACCGTCGGCCCCACGCCCCTCTCGAAGCTCCAGATCATCGGCACGCTCGAGGGGAAAGACGACACGAACAACAAGCTCATCCTCACCATCGACGACATGCGCGCGCCGGCCGGCGAGCCCGAGCACTGACGCCTCCGGCCGCCCGATATCGTCTTCGGCCGACGGTTCGACTCCCGCTCGTTCTCTCGCAGTGACGCGTCGGCGGACGTCGATCCTGTAAATTCGTGATGGACAGCGGCCGAATCGGCCGATTCTCGGGACTGTTTCGTAGGGTTTGTATCACCCCACTACCGAGTCGCGGGTATGACCGACAACGTCGTCGTGCTCGGGTCCGGATACGCGGGCGCGGGTGCCGTCAAGAGTCTCGAATCCGAACTCGACGGGCGAGCGAACGTCACGTGGATCTCCGACGTCGACTACCACCTCGTGCTCCACGAGTCCCACCGCTGCATCCGCGACCCCAGCGTGCGCGAGAAGGTCACCATCCCCGTCGAGCAGATCAAGTCGCCCTCGACCTCGTTCCTGCAGGCGGCCGTCGACGGCGTCGACACCGACGAGCAGGTCGTCGAGCTCGCCGATCGAGACGACGTCGACTACGACTACCTCCTCGTCGGTATCGGCTCGCGCACCGCCTTCTTCGGCATCGACGGCCTACAGGAGTACGCCTTGACCCTCAAGAGCCTCGACGACGCGCTGGCCATCCACGACGCCGTCTCCGAGGCCGCCTCGGCCGCGTCCCGCGACGACCCCGCCACCGTCGTCGTCGGCGGCGCCGGTCTCTCGGGTATCCAGACCGCCGGCGAGATCGCCGAGTACCGCGACGACTACGGCGCCGCCCTCGACATCGAACTCGTCGAAGGGCTGGACCGCATCCTCCCCAACAGCGACCCGCAGCTCCAGGGTGCACTGCGCAAGCGCCTCGAGGACGCCGAGGTCGAGATCCACACCGGCGAGTTCATCGGCGAAGTCGACGACGAGACCGTCTACATCGGCGACGACACCGAGATGGACTACGACGTCCTCGTCTGGACCGGCGGCATCACCGGCCGCGAGGCCGTCGCCGAGGCCGAGGTCGACAAGGACGAGCGTTCCAACCGGATCTTCGCCGACCAGACCTTCGAGACCGACGACGAGCGCGTCTTCGCCATCGGTGACGCCGCCCTCGTCGACCAGCCCGGCGAGAACCCCGCCCCGCCGACCGCCCAGGCCGCCTGGCAGGCCGCCGAGGTCGCCGGCCAGAACCTCGCCCGCCGCGTCAAGGGCCAACCGCTGCGCGAGTGGACCTACGACGACAAGGGGACCGTCGTCTCCGTCGGCGAGAAGGCCGTCGCCCACGACGTCAAGGGCCTCCCCATCTCCACCTTCGGCGGCAAACCCGCCCAGCTCCTCAAGAAGGGCATCGCCGCCCGCTGGATCGCCGACGTCTCGAGCCTCGGCAACGCCATCGACGCCTGGCCCGATATGTAGAGACCCCACTTTTTGCTGCGGGGGGTTTCCTCACTCGGCCTTCGGCCTCGCTGCGGGAACCCCCCGCAGCAAAAACTTGGGGAAAAACTGCCGGACGCTCCCTACGGTCGCGTCCGGTGAATCGCGCCTCGCTTCGCTCACGGCGCTGCGCGCCGTTCGCTTCGAGGCCTCCCTCCGGTCGGCCTCGCATCGCTCGGCGCGAATGCTCAGTGCAGGTCACAGACTAAGTAATTGCGGTGGCGCGCGCTGTCGCGCCCTCCGTGGCGCGACGGAACCGTGCGTGGTCTTCTCGAACTCGTGAGAGAAGGCTTGTCAGAGCGTGCTCTGACAGTGGACGAGTGAGCGAGTGAAACGAGCGAGCGAATCGGCTGGGGAGGTGTGTGGCCGTCTGCGGTGCTGTGCGGGGCGGGACTGTCCTGGCGTCCTCGTGAGCGAAGCGAACGAGGGCTCGGAAGACGAACGGAGTGAGTCTTCCGGCGGACTGAAAGGGCGAGGCGCGCGTGGCGGCTCCGCCGCCACGGCATGTGGCGGTCGGCGAAGCCGACCGCCCGGCTCGCGTTCGTATAGTCGCCTGAGCGACCCCTATCCGAGCGCAGCGAGGATATGTCGCTTGGTTCGAGAGACGCCGAAGGCGTCTCTCGTCATCCCGAAAATCTACGATTTTCGGAGACAGCGACCGCGTGCGCGCCGAGGGCTTTCAACGCATACCGTCGAGTGCGGTCGCCGTCGTTCCACTTCGGTCCACACTGAAGCAGTACGAAACTCCCGTTACACAGCAACACGAACTCGTCGAGCGCTCACGCGCGCCGAGCGAGCAACCGACCGCCGACGGCGAGCGGGACGGCGAACCACAGCGCAAGCGCGACGAGCAACGCGGGCGTAGAGACGGCCGTCGTCGCGAGGATCGCACCCACGCCACCGCCGCTCGTGGGGACGAGCGAGAGGACCACCAACCGGAGCACGTCGGCCGGATTCCCGACGGCCAGGGCGCTCAGGACCCAGCCCGGCGGGTCGAGCGCGACGACGAGGGCGAGCGCGCCGAGGTCGTAGACGAGCACGAACAGCACCCACGCCAGCAGCGCGCCGCCGAGCGCACGCGCCTTCTCGGTCGCCGCCGCCGAGATACACACCCCCAGCGCCAGGAAGGCGACGCCGACGGTCACGGCGGTCAGCAGGTACGTGAGATAGGCCGGCAGGACCGCGGGCCCGTACCGCACGCCGACCGCGACCGCTCCGGCGCCCAGGCCCGCGGCGGTCCCGACCGCGAGCGCCGCCGCGCGGCCGAGGAACATCCCCACGAGGAACGGCGTGCGACCGAGCGGGACCGACAGGAGCAACTCGAGCGTGCCGCGTTCGTCGGCGCCGACGACCGTGCCGTAGCCCAGCGCGAGCGCCGCGAGCGGCACCAGATAGACCGAGAGCTCCGCGAGCGTCACGAGCAGCGCGCCGACGCTCGTCGGGCCGGTCGCGGTCCCGGTGAGAGCGACCACGGCGACCGAGAACGCTCCGAACAGCGCGGCCAGTCCGACGGTCCAGCGGGCGCGCGCGAGCACTCGATACTCCCGGCGGGCGACGCCGAGCACCTGCCTCGCCGCGGCCGTCGGGGCGCCTCCGAGGACGGGCAGCGCCCCGTGGGCCGTCGCGCCGCCGTCCGGGCGAGCGCCCTCCTCGCGGCCGTCGCCGTCGGTCCGGAGTTCGGTCACGCTCGCTCACCTCCCTCGCCCGCGCCCGGAGCGACCGTCGAGCGGACCGCCGCTTCGAGGTCGGGTTCGTCGACGCTGACCGACTCGGGATCGGTCTCGACGACCGCGGCGAGCGCCTCGGTCGCGGCGTCGGGATCGACCGCGAGTTCGAGGTCGGTCTCGCCGACGGCGAACGCCGGCGCCGATTCGCCCTCCGCGCGCTCGGGCGCCGATCCGTCGTCGCCGAGAGACGACCGGACCGACTCGGTGGCGGACGCGAGCGCCCGCTCGTCGGGGTACCGGGCGGTGACCGTCACCGTCTCGCCGGCGGCGCGGGTCACTTCCTCGACCGTCCCGACGGTCCGCAGGGCGCCGGCGTCGAGGACGGCCACGCGGTCACAGAGCGCCTCGACCTCGCCGAGGACGTGCGAGCTGAGCAGGACCGTCACGTCCCGCTCCTCGCGGATCCGCTCGACGACGCGGTTGAACGCGTCGACGCCGTTGGGGTCCAGCCCCGCGGTGGGTTCGTCCAGCAAGAGCACGTCGGGGTCGCCCAGCAACGCGACGGCCAGGCCGAGCCGGCGGTTCATCCCGTTGGAGTAGCCGCCGACCGGGCGGTCGCCGGCGTCTCCGAGGCCGACGACCGACAGGAGCCGGTCGGTCCGTGCCGGGTCCGCTCCCTCGCCGCGCATGTCGGCGTAGTAGCCGAGCACTTCCGCGCCGGTCAGCGCCGGCTGGAAGCCCGCGTTCTCGGGCAGATACCCGGCCCGCTCGCGGACGCGGGTGCCGTCGGTCGGGTCGACGCCGGCGACGCGGACGCTGCCAGCGTCGGGCCGCGCGTGGCCGACGAGCAGGCGGAACAGGGTGGTCTTGCCCGCGCCGTTCGTGCCGGCCAGACCGAGCGATGCGCCGTCCGGGACCGAAAGCGTGACGCCGTCGAGCGCGACGACGTCGCCGTACCGCTTCGAAACGTCAGTTACCTCGATCATAGTAGTGCCTCCAGTCGTGTGGCGGGTCGACGAGCGGCCGGTGGTCGACGACGCCGGGCGAGCGGACCACCGGGAGCGTGCGTTCGGCCCGTCTGAGGACCTCGAACGCGGGGCTGCCGGTGAAGACGGCCGCCTTCGGGTGCTCGCGGGTGAGCTGCTGGACCACGCCCGCGGGGCGGTAGCGCGTCTCGCTGACGCCGTCGCCGTCGACGTCGCGAGCGCCGGCGCCCGCCCAGTAGTTGCCCGCGGACTCGTTCCAGGCGACCAGCTGGCCGATGTCCGCGCGGACCTGCTGGCGGTTGCGCACGAACGTGTTGTGATGGACCGACTCGCGGACGCTCCCGGCCGAGACGTGGACGCCGACGTCGTTGCCGGCGACGAGGTTGTCCGCGAACTCGTCGTCCAGCGAGTTGTAGACGAACGCGCCCTTGTGGTTCCCGACGAAGTGGTTCCCGCGGACGGTCGTGTGGTCGATGCTCTTGAGCATGATCCCGTGACCGCTCTCACCGCTGTTGTTCACGGCCCGGTTGTTCACGATGCGCAGGTCCTCCGAGACCATCAGCGTGTACCCGACGTCGTTGTCGAACGAGGTGTTGTTCGCGAGCGTGCAGCCGTCGGAGTACATGTAGTGGACGCCGTAGCGGAGGTCCCAGAGCGTGTTGTTGCGCGCGGTGACGTCGGTCGCCCACGAGTAGTAGATCCCGTCGCGGGCGTCGGTGATCCGGTTGTCGACGACGGACGCGTCGACGGCGTTCCACAGCTGGACGCCGTTCCCGCGGTCGGTCCGCGGGTGGACGCCGTCGCGGCCGACGATGGTGTTGTCGACGAGCCGCACGTCCGGGACGCCGTCGACCCAGATCCCGAAGGTCATGTCGGTGACGCGGCTGTCCCGGACCGTCGCCGACGGGCCGTCGACCCAGATGGCGGCGTCGTTGTCGTCGGCCGACCAGCCGGAGTTGCGGACCCACACGTGGTCTACGGTCACGCCGCTCGCGTTGATCACGAGCACGTCGCCCTCGCCGGCGCCGTCGATTACCGGGTAGCGGTCGCCGACGCCGCGCAGGGTCACGTTCCGCGCCCGGACGACGAGCGGACCCGTGGGGTCGAACCGCCCGCGCAGGCGGACCGTCTCGCCGGGGTCGGCCGCGTCGAGCGCGCCGCGCAGCGAGTCGAACTCGCGTCCGCCGACGGAGGCGACTCCCGGCTGCTCGACCGCGGTGAACGCGTACTCGTCGGGGACGCCGGCGTCGAAGCTGATCGCGTCGCCGGTCTGTGCGACCCTGGTGTCCGCGGCGACCGCCGTCCCGGCGGAGACGACGAGGACGAGCGCCGCGAGTACCGCGAGCGCGGTGTCGGGGGCGGTGTCCGGGGCGGACAGCTCCACGAGTCAATCACCGCCTCTCGGCACGTCGCGGTCTCCCTCTCGGTCTCTGTCGCCGCCTTCCGTCCAGTCGTCGCCGCCTTCCGTCCAGTCGTCGTCGCCTTCGGTGTGCTCGTCGAGCCACTCGCGGGCGCCGTCGATCCGGTCGGCGGCGCGGTCGGGGAGCTGGCCGAACGTCACCGCCGCGTCGCGGTAGTAGAAGGCGACGACCAGCATTCCGACGGCGCCGATCGCCATGAACGCGCCGGCGCCGAAGTGGGAGTAGCTCGTGATGTTCGCCACCGAGTACCCGCCCCACAGCGGCGGGGTGAACCCCTCGACGCCCATCACGGGCGCCTCCGGGTCGAGGTGGTGGCCCGTCTGCCAGAGCCGGTACTGGATGTCGGCCAGCATGACGCCGAAGACCGCGACGGTGCCGACGAGCTGGTAGGTCAGCCCGCGGCGGAGCTTCTCGGTCGAGGGCGCGACGGCGACGAACGCCGACAGCGCCCCGGCGACGACGAACGCGAGCGGCCCCAGCGACCACTCGGGCACGTTCACCGCGTAGGGGTGTGGCTCGTAGTTGGGCTGCCAGTACACCGGGTCCGGGTAGTAGAACCCGATGTACTTGTTCAGGCGGTGGACCTCCGTGTAGTCGCCGGCCAGCCGCGGGTAGGCGTACAGCTTGAGGTGCAACACCGTCTCGGGGTACTGGACCGCCTGGATGTGGATGTGCCACATCGGGAACGCCAGCGCGGCGACGAACACCGCGGCGGCGAGGACGGGCAGTCCCCGGCGGATCTCACGGAAGTCGTCGAGTGATGGCCATTGCATGTCTGGACACCTCCGAGTGTGCGGGGGCGGTCACTCCCTCGGCTCCACGACCATCCGCGAGCGCATCTCCAGGTGGAGCGCGCTGCAGAAGAACGTGCAGTACACCCAGTAGACGCCGGGCTCGTCGGCCGTGAAGGTCACCTGACGGGTGTCCTGGGGCGCGACCGCGAGGTTGATCCCGTGGCGCGGGATGGCGAACCCGTGGATGATGTCACGGGAGCCCTCGATGTTCGTCACCGAGATCGTCACTTCGTCGCCCTCCTTCACGCTGAACTCGCGGAGACCGTACTCCGAGCGCTTGGCGGAGGTCTTGACGTGGACCGACTTCTCGCCCGTGCGCTCGACGCCCGAGTCGCTCTCCTCGACGAAGGGCTTCTCGCCTTCGTAATCGGACTTGTCCCAGACGGTGCTGGGGTTGATCTTGTCCCGGTGGGCGAACACGCAGTCGTGGGGCTCGGGGTGGACCGGGTGGTCCGCGACGAGATCCATCCCGCCGGTCTCCCCGGAGCCGTCCTCGCTGATGTCTATCAGCTGGTCGTTGTCCGGGTGGATCGGCCCCGAGGCCAGGAAGCGGTCCTTCGAGAGCTTGTTGAGGCTGACGAGCCAGTCGCCCGCGGGGTCGGTCGTCTCGCTCTCGACGGCCTGCAGGTGGCCGGGGTTGTAGTGGACGTCGATCTTCCCGACGACGGGCTCGGTCGAGCCCTTCTCGGCCTCGACGGCCTTCTCCAGGTCCCACTTGGCGACCTGCGAGTCGATGAACAGCGTCGTGTAGCCGTGCCCGCGGCCGTCCCAGGCGGTGTGCAGCGGGCCGAGCCCGACCTTCGGCTGGCCGACGACGGCGTCGGCCGGGTCAGACACCTCGTCGAGTTTCTCGATGTCGACGATGGTGACCGTCGGCGAGAGCTTCCCGCTCGCGGTGACGTACCGGCCCTGCGGTTCCACGTCGCAGCCGTGGGGGCTCTTCGGCGTCGGGACGTAGCGGACGATCGGCGAGTCACCGCCGTTGAGCGAGGAGCCCTTCCGGCCGTCGAGGACCGGCACGCCGTTGACATCCTCGGCCTTCCCGTTCTCGAGGGCCGCCTCGATGGCCTCGACGTCGAAGGCCTTGAGGTAGTCGCGGTCGTCGTGGGTCATCCCCTCGATCTTGAACGACTCCTCCCTGTTGTAGCCGGTCGCGAAGGCCCAGCGGCCGTTCTTCCCGGAGTCGGCGTTGTCGAGGTTGCCCGAGACGCGGACCTGCCACTGGACCTCCATGGACCCGGGGTCGAGCGCCGAGAACACCGACCAGTACTCCTCGGGGTCCTCGACGCTCGTCCCGTCGTTGGGGTTGGGGATCCGGAACTCGCCGACGCCGTAGACGTACTTCGTGTCCGGGCTCTGCACGGCCGTCCCGTGACAGGCCTGCATGTTCGGGATGTCCGTGATCGCGTCGGTCTCGAAGTAGTTCAGGTCGATCCGGGCCATCCGACCGTTGCCCTTGTCGTTGATCCAGAGGTACTTCCCGTCGTAGTCGCCGTCGGTCTCCGAGAGGATCGGGTGGTGGGCGTCGCCCCACTCGTGACCCGCGACCGACCCGATGTCGCCGCCCTCTTCCAGGACCTGCTTGGTCTTCTCGTCGTGGCCGTAGCCGACCGCCCCGTCCTCCTGGAAGACCGGAATGCGCCGGATCTCCCGCATCGACGGGACGCCGACGACACGCACCTCGCCCGAGTGGCCGCCCGACCAGAAGCCGTAGTACTCGTCGTGTTCGCCCGGCGGGACGAAGTGGTCGGAGTTCGAACCCGCGCTCCCGCCCCCGCCGTCGCCGCCGCCGTTCGGGGTCTGGCTGTCCGGCAGCGCCGTCTGACAGCCGGCCAAGGCGCCGGCCGCGCTCGCGACGCCCGCCGCCGCACCGGCTTTCATGAAGTCCCGACGGCCGAGATCCAGCCCCGCCAGCTGCAGGGAGAAGCCGTCGTCGTCGGCGGCCTCGGTCGGGTCCTCGACCTCGTGGAGCAGTTCCTCGATCTGTGCCTCGTGTTCCGCGACGAGGTCCTGTGGGTTTTGTTCGCTGTCGCTCATGGTTAGACCACCTTGACGAAGCCGACCATCCCGTTCATCTCGTGGGGGATGCAGTAGTACTTGTACGTGCCCTTCGTCTCGAACGTGTGCTCGAAGGACTCGCCGGCCTCGACGTTGCCCTCCTGTCCGTCGCTGTAACCGTCGCTGGCCGCCTGTTCGGAGTCGAACCCGCCGGAAGCGAAGTAACTCGCCCCGTCCGGGAGCTCGTCCTCGTAGGCGGTGACCGTGTGCCCGATGCTGCTGGTGTTCTCGAAGGTCACCGTCGTCCCGGCCGAGACCTGGATCTTCTTGGGCTCGAAGGCGAGCTGGTCGGTCATCTCGACCGTGCTCGTCTCCGTCCACTCGCCCGAGCCGCCGTCGCCGGACGGCTCGGGCGTCGGCGTGGGCGTTTCCTCGCCGCCCCCGTCTCCGCCTCCGTCCGAGCCGTCCCCGCCGGCGTCCGAGGACTCCCCCGGCGCGGCCGAACAGCCGGCGACCGCGCCGCCGGCGACCGCTACTCCCGCCAACCGCAACACCTGCCGCCTGGATGGATCGGTACTGGTCATCGACGTTCGGGTCTCGGGACCTCACGCCCATATACCGTCGAGCGCGTTCCCGACTCGCCGGAACCGCCGCGAACTGGTTCGGCCCGGCCGTATAAACGCCCGCGACACCCACCCCCGGACGGCCATACGACACCCACCACCACACCGACCGGAGAGAGACGAGTTTTTATACCCCGAGTTCAATCACCCGAGTACGACGCGGTCGCGTCGTGCGCTCCGTTGGTGTAGTCCGGCCAATCATTTCGGCCTTTCGAGCCGATGACCTGGGTTCAAATCCCAGACGGAGCACTGCAGCGAACACCGTGAGCGAAGCGTGGACGGGGATTCTGAGCGCTCCAGACCGAACGACCTGAGGAGTGGCGCCGATCGTGGAATCCCGGACGAAAGACCACGGAGTCGAGCGGAGCGAGTGCGGTCGCCTCCGCGCTGTTCGCCGGCTACTGCGTCTTCGAATCGACGTTCGACCGGTGGGTCCCGGTCGTCCGGAGACTCGCTCGCCGTCGCTGACCGGTCGGCCCGTGACCCGCCACAGCGTCGGCGTCTCGAACCGGGGAGCGGATCGCGAACCGTGCGGACCGGCGGCGAGGGGCCCCAGGGCGACCGTCGCGGTTCGGTCGCGAACGGGAGTAGCGAGACCGGGAACGGGACGGGAGAGGCCGCGTGGGTCGGCCGGTCAGCGCTCGCGACCCCACTCGACGCCCGTGACGTCGTCGGCCTCCCGGAGGATGAACGGACCGATCGAGAGGGTGTGTTTGGTCACCGTCGCGATGCGCATGACGTACGAGAGCAGGAGTACGAACGGGAGAACGGCGACGGTGGCGGCGACGGCGACGACGAGCACGAGCGTCTCGACGCCGAAGACGGTCGCGCTGTAGGTGGCGCCGTCGAAGAAGGCGACCATCGCCGTAGAGACCAGCAGCGCCGGGACCGACGCGGTGAGGATCTGCCGCGAGAGGTCGATCAGCTCCCACTGGAAGTACAGCGTCTTGAAGTGTTCGCGGGCGGGGCCGAACAGCCCCAACACGTCGATCAACCGGTCGAGCGACTGCTCGGCGTCGTCGTCGAGGCCCTCTGCGTACTGTTCGCGGATGCGCCGGGCGGTGAAGATCTTCCACGAGTAGTTGAAGTTCAACGCCGACGAGATGACGTCGAACTCGCCGAACCGGGCGTCGTCTAGCCCCGCTGCGACCCGGTCGGCGTTCTCGACGAGGCTGTCCGTCAGGTCCGTGACCTCCTCGCGGAGGTCGCCGTCGGCGTCGGCGACGGCGTCGCGCAGGTCCGCGGACCGGTCGCCCGATACCTGGACGAGCGCGCGGAGGAACTGGGCGGGCCGCGAGGGGCTCACCGGCGCATGGACGACGTCCGCGACGTCTTCCCGGAACTGCATGGCTCCCTCCATGCGGTCGCGCTGGTCTTTGACCGCGCCCAGCTCCTGCGAGAGGACGAGCTGGTTCAGCGTGAGCACGAGGGTGACGCCGGTGATGGTGGCGGTGAGGAACCCCTGGAAGAGCGTGTCGACGGAGTCGCTCGTCCGGACCGCGCTCTCGGCGGGCGGGTACAGATACCCCGTCCCCGCCAGCACGAGGAAGACGAGCGCCAGCAGGATGCCCGACACGAGCCACCGGTCGGCCTCGAGGAGGACCCACAGCTTCAGCCGGCTCTCGTCGGCCCGCTCTCGCAACAGGTCGTCGGGCGCGTCGTCGTCGGCCATCGGTCCGACGTACTCGCGGACGGCGGGAAAAGACACCGGTGGACGGGCGGTCGAGCGCGACGACCGTCCTCGACACATCGCACGCCGATCGGGCGGATCATCGCGAGCGGACACCGGACAGCGCGCACGCGGTCGCGCGTTCGGCCGGGACGGGATACGCCTCGGACCGTCCCGGAACACCGCGTCTCATACGGATTAGTGCAAGACAGTCCGGGATCGACCGCACGACTGCGTGCGGTCGACCCGGGAAACGCTTGCTTCGAATCCGTATCAGGCGTGGTCCAGCCGGTACGGCCAGAGGTCGGCCTCGCGGAGCGCGCGCCCGACGGCCTTGTGGAAGTCGGGGAAGTCCTCGTACTCGTCCTGGTCGACGTGCTCGAATATCTCGGAGACGCTGACGACCGTCTCGTAGTCGATCCGCACGGGGTCCTCGCCGAACTCGGAGACGAACTCCGAGCGCTCGAGCGGGAAGTCCTCGTCTTCGTCTATCTTCTTCGCGAGCACCGCCTGCCCGTACTTGCGGCGCCCCTCGCTGCCCTCCTCGCCGTCGGGGTCGTGCGGCCAGTCCATACCGGATCTGTGACCGAATCACGCAAAAGGATTTCTCTCTCCGCGCGCCGGTCGCGAGCCCGCCCGCCACACCTAGTCACATTGGCACCAGATACTTACCAGAAAATCCCTGTGTACGTCGTGTCGGCTACGCGAAGACGGAGTCGGACCGAACCCACCCATGAACCACCACGTAACCGCCGACGCGACCGAGACCTACGAGGCGGAACTCGATTCCGTCGCCGCCGAGCGGCCGAGCGTCGCCGTTCTCAGAGCCGTCGCCGCGCTGACGAACCGCTCCCCGCAGTCGTTGGCGCCGCTCGCGGAGACGATCGACCCCGACGCGCTCGACGACTGCGTCGAGAGCGGGGCCGACGGAGACTGTCGGATCGAGTTCCGGTACGAGGGGTACATCGTCGAGATCACCGGTGACGAGCGGATCGGACTGCGTCCGACCGGTCGGACCGACGACCGACCGACGGGCTGATCGAGCGGGGACGAGGCACCCACGAACGGTGTGGTCGGGGGTCGGTGGCTGGCTTCGGCACGACTCCGCCCAGCGTCGCGTCCGTCGCGAGACCGGCGGTCGCGAGCCGCGACGGCTCCGGTCCGCTGGGCGGAACGTGACTTCGATGCCCCGTCGACAGTCGGCGTCGCCCGGCGTCCCGACATCGACCGGGCGGTACGAGGGCGGATCCCGACCGGCCGGAAGACAGATACCGCGCGACGTCCAGAGACGTGACATGCCAGGTGCACGTATCGCGAGCGGCGAGCGCGTCACGCTGCGGTCGGTCGAAGAAGAGGACGCCTCCTTCCTCCAGCGGGCCGGCGCGAACCCAGGGATCCGGTATCCGCTCGGCAACCCGCTCCGGAACCGCGCGGACATCGACCTCTCCGAGGACGACGACACCGACCGATTCCTCGTCTGTCTCGACCGCGAGGACGCGGGGGCCGGTAGCCCCGAGGAGGGCGCGACTCGCCGGATCGGCGAGGTGACCGCGGACTCGATGAGCTACCGCCGCCCGGAACTCGGCTACTGGCTGGTCCCCGAGGTCCGCGGCCAGGGCTACGGGAAAGCGGCGGTCGGTCTCGTCGTCGACACGCTCTTTCGCACCTACGACCGACCCGCCGTGGGCGCAGGCGCGTTCGACCACAACGACGCCTCGCGCGGCCTGCTGGAGTCGCTGGGGTTCGCCGAAGAGGGGCGCCGCCGGAAGTTCATGTTCGTCGACGGCGCGTACCGCGACATGGTCCAGTACGGGCTCTTGCGCGAGGAGTGGGACGGCATCGACTCGCTCGACTGACACGGATTCGGAGCACGCGGGTACCGGGTCGACCCGGGACCGCGTGCGGTCGGCCCCGGACCATCCTGCGATGATCCGTACGTCGCTCGATGGGGGGTATCTCGGACGGGGAGCGCGGTGGACGGGCGAGCGAAATCGGCGCCCTTAATCGCGTCAGACCCCAAGGCAGGCCGATGACAGACGCCGGAGCGACCGGTGACGCGGAGGCCGCCGGCGAATCGGGCGGCGACGCCGGTTCGGGCGACGCCGCGGCCTTCGCCGCGCTGGGTGCGGAGGTCCGCGCGGCGCTCTCCGAGCGGGGGTTCGCGACGCCGACGGAGCCGCAGCGACGGGCCATCCCGCCGCTGGTCGACGGCGAGAACGTCCTCGTCGTCGCGCCGACGGGCACCGGGAAGACGGAGACGGCGATGCTGCCGGTCCTCGACGCGCTGGAGGGCGAAGACCGGTTCGGCATCGGCGCGCTCTATATCACGCCGCTGCGAGCGCTCAACCGCGACATGCGCGAACGACTGGAGTGGTGGGGCGACCGGCTCGACCTGGACGTGCAGGTCCGCCACGGCGACACCACCGACTACCGGCGCCAGCAACAGGCCGACGACCCGCCGGACGTGCTGGTGACGACGCCCGAGACGCTCCAGGCGATGCTCACGGGGTCGAAGCTCCGGACCGCGCTGGCGGACGTCGACCACGTCGTCGTCGACGAGGTGCACGAACTCGCCGTCTCGAAACGGGGCGCGCAGCTGACCGTCGGCCTCGAACGCCTGCTCGAACTCGCCGAGGGCTTCCAGCGGATCGGTCTCTCGGCGACGGTGGGCGACCCCGCGGAAGTGGGTCGGTTTCTCACCGGCGACCGGGGCTGTACGGTCGTCGAGATAGACGTCGGCAGTCGCCTCGACGTCCGCGTGCGCTCGCCCGAGGTCACGGAGGCGGACGAGCGGCTGGCGGGCGAACTGATGACCGAACCGGAGTTCGCCAGCCACGTCCGCTACGTCGCCGACCTCGTCGACGAGTACGACTCGACGCTGATCTTCGTCAACACCCGCCAGCTCGCCGAAGCGCTCGGCTCGCGGTTCAAGGAACTGGACGCGAACATCGGCGTCCACCACGGCTCGCTCGCCAAGGAGTCGCGGATCGACGTGGAGGACCGGTTCAAGGCGGGCGAACTGGACGGGCTGCTCTGTACCTCCTCGATGGAACTGGGGATCGACGTGGGTCACGTCGACCACGTGGTCCAGTACAACAGCCCGCGGCAGGTCACCCGACTGCTCCAGCGCGTCGGGCGGGCAGGCCACCGGCGGGACCTCGTCTCGCGGGGGACCGTCGTCGCGACCCACTCCGACGACACGCTCGAGGCGCTCGCCATCGCGCGCAAGGCCCGCTCGGGGGAGGTCGAGACGGCCGACATCCACGACGGCAGCCTCGACACCGTCGCCAACCAGATCGCCGGCCTGGTCATGGACTTCGGCGAGATCCGAGCGATGCGGGCCTACGAGATCGTGACGCGCGCGTACCCGTTCCGCGACCTCTCCGAGCGGGAGTTCAAGTCGGTCGTCCGGGAACTGGCGGGCAACGACGTCGTCTGGCTCGAGGAAGACGTCGACGAGATCCAGAAGCGGCGGGGGACCTGGCAGTACTTCTATCACAACCTCTCGATGATCCCCGACGAGGCG
>JBDGSU010000096.1:0-26819 GCA_042217395.1 Halosimplex sp. | reverse complement strand
TCACCCGCCACGTCGGCTGGTCCCACCCCGGCGGCCCGAAGGTCGAGGCCCGCGCGAAAGCGGGGGAGTACGTCGACCTGCCCTACGTCGTCAAGGGGATGGACTTCTCCTTCTCGGGGATCATGTCGGCGGCGAAAGACGAGTACGACTCGGGGGCGCCCGTCGAGGACGTCTGCCGCGGGCTGGAGGAGACGGTCTTCGCGATGCTGACGGAGGTCAGCGAACGAGCGCTGTCGCTGACGGGCCGCGACGAGCTCGTCCTGGGCGGTGGCGTCGGGCAGAACGACCGCCTGCAGGGGATGCTCCGGGAGATGTGCGAGCAGCGCGGCGCCGAGCTGTCCGTCCCCGAAGACCGCTTCCTGCGGGACAACGCCGGGATGATCGCGGTGCTGGGCGCGAAGATGGCCGCCGCCGGCGACACGCTCGCCGTCGAGGCGTCGGCCATCGACTCGGACTTCCGGCCCGACGAGGTGCCGGTGACCTGGCGGTCCGGGGAGGCCGAGCCCGAGCCGGCGGCGGCGACCCGCGTCACGGCGGGCGACGTCGCCCGACAGCAGGGCGCCGAGGCGACCGTCACCGTCGAGGGCGACCGCGTCGTCAAGCGCCGCTCGCCGCGGTCGTACCGCCACCCGGCGCTCGACGAGCGACTGCGCCGCGAGCGGACGCGCATGGAGGCGCGGCTCACTAGCGAGGCCCGGCGCCGCGGCGTCCCGACGCCGCTCGTGCTGGACGTCGACACCGCCGCGTCGACGATCACCTTCCAGCGGGTCGGCGAGCGCGACCTCGACGACGAGTTGACCGCGGAGCGAGTCCGGGCGGTGGGACGGCAACTCGCAGCGATCCACGACGCCGGACTCGTCCACGGCGACCCGACGACGCGAAACGTCCGCGTCGGCACGACCGGCGACCCGGACGGGCCCGGACGCGCGGACGAGGCCGTCTACCTCATCGACTTCGGCCTCGGCTACCACACCGGCCACGAGGAGGACCACGCGATGGACCTGCACGTCTTCGCTCAGAGCCTCGCGGGGACGGCCGACGACGCCGACCGGTTGCAGGCCGCCGCCGAGGAGGCCTATCGCGCGGCCAGCGACCGTCCCGACGCCGTCCTCGACCGCCTCCGGGCGATCGAGGGGCGGGGCCGCTACCAGTGACCGCCAGCGGATCGGGGCGAGGCCAGCACCGAGCGCCCCGCCCGGTGAGACTGGCCGGGACCACGGACATTTAAATACCAGACGTGGAACATAGTGATACTATGGACAAGCCACTGGTCGTCTACGACGAGGAGAACACGGAGCTGCTGGAAGAGGCGGGCGAGCTGGCGGGCGGCGTCGGCGCCGAGCTGACGATCCTCTCGCTGATGAGCGCCGACGAGTTCCGCGAGGCCCGCGAGGCCCTCGACGTCGTCGCCGAAGAGGAACACACGAGCTACGACGACAGCGTCGTCATCGACGCGGCCAAGCGCCAGGCCCGCGAGACGGCCAAGGACGTGCTGGGCGACGTCGACGTCGAGTGGACGGTCGTCGGCGCGCGGATCGGCGACGGCGAGAGCGAGGCCCAGCGGGTCCTCGAAGTCGCGGACAACCGCGACGTCGACCACGTCTTCATCAACGGCGAGAAGCGCTCGCCGACCGGCAAGGCCGTCTTCGGCGACCGCGTCCAGTCGGTGATCCTCAACTTCGACGGCCCGGTCACGAGCCTGCTGGGGTAGCCGCGGGTTCTCGAACGGAAGACTTACTCCGCCCGACCGTCCCGTCACGGACACGATGGACGACCAGCAGACCTGGCGTCGGCGGACCCTCCTCCGTCGCGCCGGGACCGGCGCGCTCGCCCTCGCGGCGCTCGGTACCGGCGGGACGGCCGCCGCGAACGACGGCGCCGGCCGGGTCGCCGCGGCCGACACGTCCCGCGGTGCGCCCGAACTCGACCCCGCTGCGAGCGCAGCCCTCCAGGGAGATATCGGCCCGTCCCCGACGCGCTGGCCGCAGTTCCAGGCCGACCCCGTCAACGGCGGCTTCACGGAGACGCCCGGAGCCGCCGAGGGGAGCGTCGCGTGGACCTACGACACCGGCGCGGCCGGCCGGGCGACGGCGACACCGCCCGAGACCGGCACGCCGTTCGAGGAACCGCCGGACGACCCGACGGACAACGTCGTCTCCTCGCCGGCGGTCGCCGACGGCACCGTCTACGTCGGGAGCAACGGCGGGACCCTCTACGCCGTCGACGCCGCGAGCGGCGAGGCGGAGTGGACCTACGAGATCGGCGACGAGGTGATGTCCTCGCCCGCGGCGGTCGACGGCACCGTCTACGTCGGCAGCCACGACGGCCGACTCCACGCCGTCGGGGCCGACTCCGGCGACCGCGAGTGGGCCTTCGAGGCCGACGGGAGCGTCTTCGCCTCTCCCACCCACCGCGACGGGACCGTCTACGTCGGCTCGCAGGCCGGGACGATGTACGCGGTCGACGCCGCCGGCGAGGAGGTGTGGAGTCGCTCGCTCGCCGACCGTATCGACTCGACCGCGGCGGTCGTCGACGGCACCGTCTACGTCGGGCTGTGGAACGACGACCACACGGGGAGCGTCGTCGCGCTCGACGCCGCCTCGGGCGACGAGGTCGAGCGCTACCCC
This sequence comes from Halosimplex sp., assembly GCA_042217395.1. GTDB lineage: Archaea > Halobacteriota > Halobacteria > Halobacteriales > Haloarculaceae > Halosimplex. Next base: position 24,192 of record JBDGSU010000096.1, on the reverse strand, counting down.
GCCCGCGGCGAGGTCGCCTGCTCGCCGACGGTCCGCGACGGCGTCGTCTACTTCGGCGACTACGCTCGCACGTTCTACGCCGTCGACACCGCCACCGCGGAGCTCGTCTGGGGTCGCCAGCTGGGCGGGTCGGTCCTCTCGTCGCCGGTCGTCGTCGACGGCACCGTCTACGTCGGATCGTTCGATCGGAGCCTCTGGGCGTTCGACGTCGCCAACGGCGACATCGAGTGGTCGTTCGCGACGGACGGCCAGATATACTCCTCGCCGGCGGTCACGCAGGACACCGTCTACGTCGGAAGCGGCGACCGCCGCGTCTACGCCGTCGACCGCGCCACCGGCGAGGAGCGGTTCAGCGTCGAGACCGACGAGGCCGTCCTCTCCTCGCCGGCGGTCACCGGCGGCGCCGTCTTCGTCGGCAGCAGCGACAGCCGCGTCTACGCCGTCGGCTCGCCCTCCGGCGGCGAGTCGGTCGGCGCCACCCCGCCCGGCACGGACAGTGGGACCGACGACGGCGGATCCGGCGGCGGGTCCGGTGACGGCGGGAACGGCGCTCCGGCGTCCGACGACACCGGTGGAACCGAGACGACGAGCGGTAACGGGCCGGGATTCGGCGCCGTCGGCGCCGTCGGTGCGCTCGGTCTGGGTGCGTGGCGACGTCTCCGAACCGATGCCGACGGCGATGGTGCCCGAGACGGGGACGACTGATACGGATTATTGCAAGACGTTCCGGGGCCGACCGCACGACTGCGTGCGGTCGGCCCGGTACACGCGTGCTCCGAATCCGTATCAGCATGGTCGCCGTCGAACACCACCGATCTACAGCCCGAACCCGGTCAGTCTCCGAATCGGATTGCGTTCGAGGAGACAGTGATTCGGATCAACGACTACAGTAGACTGTGAACGCGTTTGCACGATCGCTCGTAGTCGTGCGCTCGTCCGATCCATGTCTTTCAAATCCTACTATAGCAACGCTGGCTGTACGTTGGCACAGATCCCGAAACGAACGACCCGCTTCACGTCCGGCTCTTTTCGACGACCACCAAAGCACCCACCGAGATGGCTCTCCGCGAGCTGCAACGGAAACACGATGTCGAGATTGCTGCCTTTCCCGTTGAGAGCGCCCGACGCCGCCAAACCGACCGATCGTTTATTATTCTGTGCCGAAACAGCCAGTATATGTGTCGAATCGGGCGATACGGGTGGTTAGAAGAGGAACTCACTCGCTACCGGGTGGGCCACGTGACACCGTCGTCCCCGAACCAGACTGAAGTCGAGGTGTTCACCCGTGAGTGAGATGTCTCTGAGGTGGGCCATCTTCGCCACGATAATCGGTCTGATTTTCGTCGGCGGCGGCGTCCACTTGTACGTCGTGGCGAACGAGGAGATCAACGCTGCAAAGCAGACGACAGCGACGGTTCTCTCCTCGGGAACCGAGCCCGCACGGGGGATGGATGAATACGTCGACGTCACCTACAGGTACACGGTCGACGGGCAGACCTACGAGAGCGACAACGTCTATCCCGGCGGCCAACCTTCGAAGGATAATGCCGACAAGATCGTCAGCCAGTATCCCCCGGGAGCGACGGTCACCGCGCACTACAACCCCGACGACCCATCGCAGGCGTTCCTCATCAAAGATCGACATATCATGTTCTCGCTGATGCTGGTTGGCATGGGTGGGATCTCGCTCCTGGCGGTCGGCCGCGACATGACGACATGAATCCGGGGCCGGAAACCGAATCGTGGGCGTTCGGGCCTGGCCGAGTACGTGGCGAGACCCGACGTGATACGGATCATTGCAAGACGTTCCGGGATCGACCGTACGCAGTCGTGCGAACGACCGTGCAAACGCGTTCACGGTCTACTATAGTCGATATGGAACTGACGGAGAGGGATCCGTATCAAACCGTCGCTCGCTGGAACATTGCCACTACTTAAACACTACCTGCCCTGCGGTGGAAAACGACTTAACGGGGCCGCCCCAATCGTGGCACATGGTCGACAAACCCACCTCGGGGTCGCTGTTCGGCTTTCCGTACAACTTCGAGCAGCCCAGTCTCAAGCGCATGCTCTCGACGTACTGGCAGCCCGGCCAGGGGATGCTCGTCGAGAAGCCCTTCGGCGTCGGGTACACGCTCAACCTCGCGAGCTGGCGCTCGTGGATCGTCCTCGCCGTCGCCGCCGCGCTCTGGTGGCAGCAGGAACAGGGCGCCGGTAGCGTCGACGACCACGACGAGGCCAAAGACGAGCCCGTCGAAGTCGTCGTCGAGGACTGATACGGATTCGGAGCGAGACGGTCCGGGATCGACCCGGGACTGCGTGCGGTGGGTCCCGGACCGTCTCGCTCCGAATCCCTCGACCGATCGGGCCGATTCTCCGCGACTATCGACCGTCGCGTATAGCAGAATTTGAACGCGTTTGCACGGTCGATCGCACGACTTCGTGCGATCGTCCGAGCCATGTCTTCCAAATTCTACTATAGCCTCGGGTCCGCCGGGTTCCGGTCGTCACCGGGGATTCCGGTCGCGTGAGCGAGCGGAGACGCGCGGAACCAACGCACCTATGCCGGGTCGAGCGCACCTCTCGGACGTGCCCATCAACTTCGTCACGACCAACCCCGGGAAGGTCGAGGAGGCCCGCGAGTACCTCGCCGAGCCGGTCGAGCAGCTGGACTTCGACACGCCCGAGATCCAGAGCGACGACCTCGGCGCCATCGCCGCTCACAAGGCCCGCGCCGCCTACGAACACGCGGGCCAGCCGGTGTTCGTCGACGACGCCGGCCTCTTCATCGACGCGTTCGACGGGTTCCCCGGTCCCTACTCCTCGTACGTCCACGACACCGTCGGCGTCGAGCGCGTCTGGCGGCTGACCAGCGAGGAGGACGACCGCGCGGCGAGCTTTCGAGGTGTGGTCGCCTACTGCGACGGCGACGAGTTCGCGGCGACGCCCGAGCCGGTCGACCGGGACGGTGAGGAACGGTCGCCGGACGCGCGAGCGGGGAGCGAAGCGACCCGGGACCGACGCGGTCAGGACCTCGCGGCCGACGAGCGCGCCGCGGCGACGACCGACGAGCAGGTCCGCACCGACGAGGGCGATGGCGGCGAACTCCCCGTGAAGCTGTTCTACGGAGTCGTCCCCGGCGAGATCGTCGAACCGCGGGGCGACGGCGGGTTCGGCTACGATCCCATCTTCGAGTACGACGACCGCACGTTCGCCGAGATGGACGCCGAGGAGAAAAACGCCGTCTCCCACCGCGGCCGGGCGCTCGCGAAGTTCGCCGACTGGCTCGAGACGCGCGAGACGCCCGAGTGAGCGGCGGCCGGCGCCCGCCGCCCGGTCTTTTTGCCCGCGCCCGCCGAACCGTCGTCCGTGACGCTCGTCCGTCCCGCCCGCGAAGCCGACACAGAACCGATCCGGGAGACTCACGTCGCAGCCATCGAGGCGTTCGGACCGGACGCCTACGACGAGCGCGCCGTCGCCGCGTGGGCCGACCGCGGCGACGACCACTCGCTGGAGGGGCTGGACGGCCCCGACACCTACTGGGCCGTCGCCGAGCGGGACGGCCACAGCGAAATCGACGCCGACGACGGTGTCCCGGTGAGCGGGTTCGGTCGCCTCGATCTGGCGCCGGAGGAGAGAGACGGGGACGAAGAGCGGACGGACGGCGCCGGCGAGGTCGTCGCGGTCTACGTCCACCCGGACCGCGCCCGGTCGGGCGTCGGGTCGGCGGTGCTGGCCCACCTGGAGGGGTACGCCCGCGGCGCCGGCCTCGCCGAACTGTCCCTCACCGCCTCGCTCAACGCCGTCGCGTTCTACGAACGGGCGGGCTACGAGCGGGTCGAGGGCGTCACGCTCGAGATCGGGGGCGGCGTCGCGATCGACTGCGTGCGGATGCACAAACCCCTGTAGCTACGCCCGCGGGTCCCGGTCCGGACCGGAGTACTCGCCGCCCTCGACGGCCGCGTACAGGGATTCGGGGTCGAAGACGGTCGCGAACGCCCGCGGCGAGCGGACGCTGACCTCGGCGCGCCCCCGGATGGCCGCCCCCGCGGCCGCCGACTGGAGGTCGTCGTCGAGCGTGAGGACGTGCATCGCGCCGCCGTGGAGCGCCGAGGCCAGCGCCGGGTGGTCGCCCGCCGGATGCTCGATCGGTTCGCGGAGCCCCTCGATCCGCTCGCGCCAGTCGGCGGCCAGGTCGGCGTCGGCCAGCTCCGCGACCACCGCTTCGGCGTCGTCGAGGAGCGCGTCGCTGGCGACGAGCGTCACCCAGTCGTGGGCCCGGACGAGGTCCAGCGCCTCGCGGGCGGCGCCGCCGACCAGCAGATCCGCGACGAGGACGTCCGCGTCTGCGACGACGCGCGCGGGACTCGCCTCGGTCACGGTCGCTCCTCCGGTTCGCCGCGGCGCTCGGCGAGCGCCCGCCGCACGCCCTCGGTCGTCGCGTCGAACTCGTCGGCGCGCTCGAACAGGTCGTCCCAGGACATGGGGACGGGACGCGACCGGGACGGGTAAAGGATGCGGCTCGATGGCCCGTCACCGACCGTGCGCGGTCGCCGCGCAATCGTGGGATTCGAAAGACGTGTGGCTGGACGGTCGCACGTCGTCGTGCGATCGGCCGTGCGAACGCGTTCGAATTCGACGATAGGGGCCGCGTCTGCCGCTCGTCTGACGGGTCTTTACGTCGACCGGCCGACCACTCTCGCGTGGGCGCGCAGCGACGGCCTCATTCCCATCCTCCCCACGGCGCGCCCGACCCGATTCCAAGACGCCCCGCGGTCGCCGACCGCGACCGCGACCTTCGACGGAGCCGGTGAGCGACGACTCCACCGGGACCCCCGGACCGGCTTGCTCCGAATCCGTATCAGGCCGCGGCCGCCTCGTCACCGCGGAGGTAGGCCCGGATCGCCGGCAGGTCCGCGGGCGCCGCCATCAGCGCCACGTCGTCACCGGCCTCGATGCGGGTCTGGGGCAGCGGGATCTCCATCGGTTCGTCCCTTCGCCCGTGGGCGTAGATGTGCGCGTCACCCTGGAGGTCGACCTCGACGACGCGCCGGCCGACGAGCGGCGACCCCTCCGGGATCGTCACGGTCGCGACCGACAGCTCCTCGGTCAGGTCCGCGAGGACGTTGAAGTCACCGCCCAGTAGCGCGGTCTTGGCGCCGGCGGCCCCCAGCCGCTCGGGGTAGATGATCTCGTCGACGTCCTCGGCGTACTTCTCGTAGATCTCCTGCCGGTAGTCCTCGTCGATGCGTAACGCGGTCCGCAGGCCGTAGTGCTTGCCGAGCATGCACGCCGAGAAGTTGGTGTTCAGATCGCCGGTCAGCGCACCGATCGCGTCGGCGTCCTGGATACCGGCCTTCTCCAGCGTCGCCTCGTCCGCGCCGTCCCCCTCGACCACCGTGAACCCCTCGTCGCGCGCCCGTTCGACCTTGTCCGGGTCGTTGTCGACGACGACCAGGTCGTGGCCCTCGCTCCGCAGTATCCGGGCCGTTCGCATCCCGACGCGGCCGAAACCGACGATGACGAACTTCATGGTACTCCGTAGCACCCCCTGCCTCAAAACTGTGTTCCCGGCCGGACCGCTCGACGGGCCGGCGACGAGTCCGTGGGACCCAAGAGCCTCGCGCCCCATCGATCGCGTATGGGACAGCAGATCACCGTCACCGGAATGAGCTGCGGCGGCTGCGAACAGTCCGTCGAAGAAGCACTCGAGAGCGTCGACGGCGTCGAATCGGCGCGAGCCGACCGCGAGGCGGCGACCGCGACCGTCGAGGGCGACGCCGACACCGACGACCTCGTCGCCGCGGTCGAAGACGCCGGCTACGAGGCGTCGGCCTGATACGGATTATTGCGAGCGTTTACCGGGTCGACCGCACGACTGCGTGCGGTCGGCCCCGGAATGTCTCGCTTCGAATCCGTGTGAGACGGAGTATCACGAGAGACCCCGCGTTCCCGACCGATCCGCCGATTCTCGGGCTTGCAGCCTCCGGCAAGAGCCCTTCCCCGACCGCGGTCGAAGGCGACTGCAATGAACGAACGCTCTCGGCGCGAGCTGTTGCTGGCGACCGGCGCCGCGGCCGCGACCGGTATCGGCGGATGCGTGATCCGGAGATCGGGTCCCGGAACGGGCCACATCTACGTCGAGAACACCGGCACGGCGACACACACCGTGGCGCTGTGGGTGGCACCCCACGCCGACGACGCCGAGCCGGTCGTCGCCGCGTGGTACCGCGTGCGCGAGGGCTACGCCCTCGCGTTCGAGGAGGTCATCGAGAGCGACCGAGCGTACGAAGTCCGGGCGGCGCTCCGCGACGCGTCGCCCTCCGACCGCGTCACCGACGTCGTCCGGCCCTGTTCGGGCGACGCGAGCGGCGAGCGCGTGATCAGCGTCCGCACCCGGACCGACGGCCTCGGGATCATCTCCTGGGGCTGCGAGAAGTCCTACTCGAAGGAGGACCTGAACTACGTTGACGCCGCGGAGCACCGCGTCGAAGCCGTCGAGGGAACCGTCGCAGACCCGTGAATCGCCCCGGAGGCGAGCCCCGGGGCATTCACCTCGACAGCCCGGAAAACTACTCGCCGCGGTCCCGTCTGGTCGGGTCATCCGGTTTCCCGTCGCGATGTTCCGGTTTGCGCCGACCCCGGGATCGGCGCTATCCGGAACTCCTCTCCAGGAACCGTCTCAGTCCTCGAGCGCGATGGAGGCGAGCAGCGCCTCCAGCTGGATGCGCTCGTTCGACCCGGTCGTGATCCGGTACTCCGCCTCGCCGATGCGGTCGAGCAGCCGCACCGCCGCCTCGTCCTCGAGGTCGAACTCCCAGACCGACCGGTGCAACTGGTCGATCACGTCGCCGCCGGCGATTCCCTCCTCGGTGAGCAGGCGGTCCAGCGTCGACCGCGCGGCCGTGAAGTCGCCTTCGAGCGCCTGGTCGACCATCTCCTTGATCTCCTCGGGCCGGGCCGTCGAGGTGAGCGCGTAGACGGCCTCCTCGTCGACCACGTGACCGGTGACAGAGGCGGCCTGCAGGGCGTTTATCGCCTTGCGCATGTCGCCGTCGGCCGCGTAGACCAGCGCGTCGAGGCCGTCGTCGGTGAGTTCGATGCCCTCCTCGCCCGCGATGTGGCGCATCTCCTCGGCGACCGCCTCGTCCGACAGCGGCGAGAAGCGGAACACGGCGCACCGCGACTGGATCGGGTCGATGATCTGGCTGGAGTAGTTACACGAGAGGATAAAGCGGACGTTGTTCGAGAACTGCTCCATCGTCCGACGGAGCGCAGACTGGGCGTCGGAGGTGTTGTGGGTGAGAATCCCGTTGGCGAGCACGAAGTTCGGCGTACCCTCCATGCTGATGTTGTACGCCTTCCCGCGGTGGCTGTACTCGATGCTGCGTACCGTCGCAGTCTGGACCGCCGCACGTCCGCCATCGGACACCACCGCGGCGTCGAACTCGTCTCGCTCGTAGTGTTCGTGGTGCGGTAGCTCCTCGTCACCGACGACGAATCTGTTCTCGCAGTCGATCGAACAGAATCGACCGGTTGTCCAGTCCCCGCAAATCTCGCATCGCGAGACGCCGATACTGTCCCCGAAGTCCGCGATCTCGTCGCCGGGACTCAATTCGCGTAACTCTTTCTCGACGAGTTCGCCGTTCTCTCCGAGCACGAAGAACGGATGAGTGAGACTCGCGAGGACTGAACGCCCGTCCGCGAGTTCGAGTTCGAAGAAGTCCGCGACGCCGGAGTCGACGAGTTTGCCCTCGTCGGACTGGATCTCGTTCGTCTCGAAGTCAACGGACGGGATCGGTTCTCCGTTCTCGGCCACGTCTTCGATCTGTGTGATCTCCGGTTGCGAGGGATAACCGGTGACGACCTCCGTTCCGGGTGGCACGCACAACGCGTCCGCCTCGTCGAGAAATATGATTCGGTAGTCGTAGCCGCCGAACGAAGTCCGGGCGAAGTTCTTGATCCGGTCGCGGACGACGTCGATCCCCCGCTCGTCGGAGGCGTTGAGTTCGAGGAAGTTCTCCCGCCAGTCGTCGCCGTAGAGTTCGCGGGCGATGGCGACGCTCGAAGTCGTCTTCCCGATACCGGCCGGCCCCGAGAAGAGCATGTGCGAGAGGTCGTTGCGGTCGACGTAGCTCTGGAGGCGCTCGACGATGTCCTCCTGTCCGACGATCTCGTCGAGGGTCCGGGGTCGGTACTTCTCGATCCAGACTTCCTCCCGCCCCGCCCGCGACCCCGCGTCTTGGTCGGCCTCGCTCATGCCCGGAGGGAGGCGACGGCCGTCCGTAAACCTACCGAGTGACCACCGCCCGGGGTCGACCCGGTGGCCGCCGGGCGCGGCGCCGCTCCCCGACGAACGGTTTCCGCAGTTACCTGGCTGACATCTTTATCTCGTCGCCGGTCGTACCGGCTCGCGATGAGACGAACAGCGATAGCGCTCGCGGCGGTACTGCTCGTCGTGCTCTCGGCGTTGCCCGGCGTGGCCGCGGCGGCGACGCGAAGCGGAGACACCGTCGTCGTGGCGAAAGGCGAGACGATCGACGGAGACCTGCAGGCGTTCGGGGGAAGCGTCGTCGTCCGCGGGACGGTCGACGGGGATCTCCAGGCGTTCGGCGGGAGCGTGGTCGTCGAGGGCACCGTCACGGGCGACGTGGAGGCGACGGCCGGAACGGTCCAGATCCTCGGCACCGTCGGCGGCGACGTGAACGCGGCCGGTGGAACGGTCGACGTGGGTGACGGCGCGCGGATCGGCGGGACGCTGGAGGCCGGCGCCGGTAGCATCGCCGTCACCGGGACGGTCGGCGGCGACGCCCGACTCGGCGGCGGGACGGTCTCCCTCGGCGACACCGCACGGATCGACGGCGATCTGGTCTACGAAGGGGAGCTGAACCGCGCCGACGGCGCCGCGATCGGGGGGTCCGTCACCGAGCGCGAGGGGCTGAACGTCGGGCCGGGCAGCGACTTCGCGCTCCCGGGCGCGGTGTTCGCCGTCTACGGCCTGTTCGTCACGCTCCTGGTCGGGGCGGTCCTGCTGCTGGCGTTCCCCGGCACCTCCTCGGCGATCGCCGAACGCGCGACGACAGACCCGCTGCGGACCGGCGGGATCGGCCTGGTGGCCGCGATCGCCGTCCCGATACTGCTGGCGGTCGTCGCGGTCACGATCGTCGGCATCCCGCTCGCGCTCGCCGGCGGGCTCGCCTTCGGGTTGCTCGCGTGGGTGGGGACCGTCTACGGTCGGTTCGTCCTCGGGTCGTGGCTCCTCTCGTACGCGGACGTCGACAGCCGGTGGGCCGCCCTGCTCGTCGGCGTGCTCGTCGTCGCCGTCCTCCGGTTGATCCCGGTCGTCGACCCGCTGGTCAGACTGGCCGTCTTCCTCCTCGGCTTCGGCGCGCTCGTGGCCGTCCTCGTCGACGGCTACCGCGAGCGTCGCGGCCCGGGTCGCGACACCGCGCGGCGCCCCGACGTCGGCGACCGCACCGAACCCGCCGACTGAGTCGGATTCAGAGCACGCGGTTGCCGGGTCGACCGCACGCGGTCGTGCGGTCGACCCCGGGACTGCGCGCGGTCGACCGGGGAACCGCTCGCGACGATCCGTACGACCGGTCCGCGGCGGGTCGGCACCGAGCGTCGACACGCTCAAGCGACTGGCGCTCGACCGGGAACGCATGCGCGTCACCGTCGCGGTCGCCGGCGAAGACACCCGGGAGGTCGAGGTCGACGACGGGGCCACCTACGCCGACCTGCTCGATCCGCTCCCCTACAGCGCCCACGAGGTGTCCGTCCTCGTCGACGGCCGCCCGGTCCCAGAGGACGCCCCCGTCGAGGCCGAGCGAGTCGAGGTGGTGCGACTCGTCAAGGGCGGGTGAGCCGGCGGCCGTGGCTCCGAACCGCCCGTCGGTCCCGATTTCGACTCGGCCAGTGCATAGCGGTTTTGACACGGGAGCGCCTATCGGGGAGCGATGAGTGGCTCACAGCCCGCGCCCGACTTCGAACTCCCGAACGTCGGTCCGGGCCCGGACCCCTGTTCGCTCGCCGCGCTCGCCGCCGAGGAGTCGTTCGTCGTCCTGCTCTTCCACCACGACCACGACTGTCACGACTGCCGGTCCCAGGCGAAACGCGCCGGCGAGCGATTCGCGGCGCTGCGCGCCCGCGACGCCGTCGCCGTCTCCGTCCTCCCCGCTTCGCGCGAGCGTGCCGAGGCGTGGCAAGAGCGCTTCGAGTTACCCCACCCGCTGCTGGTCGACCCCGACGCCGGCGTCGGCGACGACTACGGCCAACCGGCCCGGCTGACCGTCCTCGGCGAGTGGCTCCCGCTCTGCGGACGACTCCCGGCGGTCGCCGTCGTCGACACGCGCGCCGGTGGCCCCGAGATCGGCTGGACCTACCGGGGCCGCTCGTCGTGGGACCACCCCCGGACGGAGACCGTCCTCGACGCGCTCGACGAGCTCCGGGAGTGACCCGCCCGCGGAGTCCCCGCCGCCCGATGACCGACGACATCTCCGTCCGACCGGCGATTCCGGGGGACCTGACCGGCGTGCTCGGCGTGCTCGACGCCGCTGCACTCGAAACGGACGCCGACCGGATCCGGGCGAGTATCGACCGCGGCGAGACGTTCGTCGCCGTTCGAGACGGACCCGGGAGTGGACCCGACGACGGGTCGTCCACCGTCCTCGGCGCGCTCGTGCTGGTCGACGCCGGCGAAGCGACCGGCGACGCCGGCGAAGCCGCCGGAGACGACGACACCGACACAGTGCACATCGACGCCGCGGCGGTCCGGCGGCGTCGCCGCGGGCGGGGGATCGGCACCGAACTGATCGCGGCGGCCGCCGACCGCCACGACCGACTGGTGGGCGAGTTCGACCCGGGCGTCCGACCGTTCTACGAGTCGCTGGGGTTCGCGGTCGAACCGATAGCGGGCACCGAGGGCGAGCGCTATCGCGGCGAGTTATCCGGGGAGTTCGGAGACAGCGACTGAGCGCGGAGAGCCGCCGGCTCAGACCAGCGGCTCGACCAGTTCGCGGCCGGCGGCGAGCAGTTCGTCGGCGCGCTCCTGCGAGCCCGCTTCGGCGTAGACCCGGAGCTTGGGCTCGGTGCCGCTGGGGCGCATGAGGAGCCAGGTGCCGTCGGCGAGGAACACCTTGAACCCGTCCACGGTCGAGACCGATTCGACGGTCGACCCGGCGAGTTCGTCGGGGAGGGCGCCCTCCAGATCCGAGAGGACCGGCTCCTTGCGGTCGTCGGGGCAGTCGACGCTGACGCGGTCCTGGACGATGTCGCCGTGCCGTTCGAGGAGCGCGTCGACGCGGTCGTCGTACGGTTCGGCGGCGGCGACGGCGGCCGCGAGGGCGGCGATGGCGACGCCGTCCTTGTTGCGGACGTGGGCGGTCAGGCCGAAGCCGCCGCTCTCCTCGCCGCCCATCACGGCGTCGTGGTCGGCCATCGCCCGCGCGACCCACTTGAATCCGACCGCGGTCTCGTGGACCGACTGGTCGTGAGCCTCGGCGACGCGGTCGACGATGCTGCTGGTCGAGACCGTCCGGACCACGTCGTCGCTCGTGGACTGTTCGGCCGACCAGAACGTCCGCTCGTCGCCGACCAGGGCGTCGTACGTGGCGGCGAAGAAGAGGTTCGGGTCGAGGACGCCCCGTTCGGGCGTGACGACGGCCACGCGGTCGGAGTCTCCGTCGTTGGCGACGCCCAGGTCCGCGCCGGCCTCGGCGACCCGGTCGGCGAGTTCGTCGAGGTGTCCGGCGGTCGGTTCGGGCGGTTCGCCGCCGAACTCGGGGTCGCGGTCGCAGCGCAGTCGCTCGACGTCGGCGCCGAGACGTTCGAGGAGGACGTCCGTGACGCCGCGGCCGCTGCCGTGCATCGCGTCGTAGACGACCGACAGCCCCGAGAGATCGGCGTCGACGGCGTCGCGGACGCGGTCGGCGTAGGGACCGACGAGGTCGGTCTCCTCGACGGTCCCCCAGTCGCCCTCTGGGAGCGAGTCGGGTTCGGCGAGGTTCGCGGCGAGCGCGTCGGTCACCTCGGCGAGGGCCGGCGCGCCGCCGGCGGGGAGGAACTTCACCCCGTTGTACTCCGGCGGGTTGTGCGAGGCGGTGACCATCAGGCCGCCGGCGAGGTCGCGCTCGCGGATCGACCACGCGACGACCGGCGTCGGCAGGTCCCGCGGCGGGACGAGCACGTCGAAGCCGTTCGCGGCGAGCACGCGTGCGAGTTCCTCGGCGAAGTCGCGGGAAGTCTCGCGGGCGTCGTAGCCCACGGCGACGGTGCCGGCCTCGCCGTCGGCGTCGGCGGCCGTGGCGGCGTCGGCCTCGTCCCGCCCCTCGCGGAGATAGGTCGCGACGGCCTGACCGACCATCCGGACGCGCGGTTCGGTGAACTCGTCGAGCGTCGCCCGCCAGCCGTCGGTGCCGAACTCGATTGCGTCGGCGTCGGCGTCGGCGTCTGCGGTCATGCCCGAAGGCACCGCTCCCGGCGGCAAAAAGGTGTGTGCGTGGCGTGCTACCACGAGGATCGCGGGCCGAGGCCGACCGCCGGACGGAGCGCTCAGCGCGCGTCGTCTGCCAGCAGCGAGTCGGGGAGAGCGAGCGATGCGGGGACGCCACCGTCGGCGACGAGGCGGTCTTTCGCGGTCCGGGAGCGCTGTTTTATCTCGTGCTCGCGGGACATCGCGGCCGACTGCGAGTCGAACGCCTCGACGTGGACGAGTTCGACGGGCGTCCGCCCGCGGGTGTACTTGGCGCCCTCGCCGGCGTCGTGTTCGCGGACGCGGCGCTCGACGTCGGTCGTGTAGCCGGTGTAGAGCGTGTCGTCGCGACAGCGCACCACGTAGACGAAGTGGTCGGGGTCCGGGGTCCGCGAGTCGGTCATGGGGCTGTGCGGGGACTACGCTTCGGGAGCGCGCTCTCTCGCGACTTCGGCGATACCCGCGTTCGCCGAGCAGGCGGGGCAGGCGTGGACCGCCCCGGTCTCGTCGGCGAAGACGCGAGCGAACTGGTCGGAGACGTGCGCGCCGCAGTGATTGCACGTTGGCATTGGTCTGATCCGGCTGTCAACCGGTACCAGACGCTTGGCCCGCCCCGGATATAACGAGTGTACCAACGCTGTTTGGTGGCGTCCGTGTAACCGGTCGAGAGTCGCCAGCGTGGCCGTCGCCGGGTCACTCTTCGCTCCTCGCGGCGTCGATCCGGCGGGCGATCAACCCGGCCTGCGCGCCGGCGGTGAAGCCGGCGTCGACGTTGACGACCGAGAGAGCGGTACAGGACTGGAGCATCCCCGAGATGGCCGCCTCGCCCTCGCCGGCGTGGCCGTAGCCGGTCGAGACCGGGAGCCCGATGATCGGCACGTCGACGAGGCCGGCGAGGACCGTCGGCAGCGCCCCCTCGCGGCCGGCGGCGACGACCAGGACGTCCTGCTCGCGCAGCGTCTCCAGCGAGTCCACCACGCGCGCGAGCGAGGCGACGCCGATGTCGTCGACGCGCTCGACTGTGGCGCCGATCTCCCGGGCGATAGCCGCCGCTTCGCCCGCGGGGACCGCGTCGGAGGTGCCCGCCGTCACGATCCCGACCGTCGCGTCGAGATCGGGTCGTTCGAAGTCGGGGGCCGCCGCGACGACGACGCCCGACCGACCGTCGGTCTCGACGGTCGCCTCGGGGTGGTCGGCCTCGAGCACGTCCCGAAGCGCCTCGACCACCTCGTCGTCCGCGCGTGTCACGACCGCTCGGCCGGTCGTCTCGACGGACGTCGACGCGAGCGCCGCCACCTCCGCCGGCGTCTTGCCGGTCGACAGCACCGCCTCCGGGACGCCGCTCCGATTCGTCCGGGCGGCGTCGAACCGTCCGGCCTCGCCGGTCGCGTAGCCCGCCAGTTCCGCTTCGGCCGCCGCGGGCGTGAGTTCCCCCGCCGCGACCGCCTCCAGTAGTTCGCGCATATCCCCCCTCCGCGTTCGATCCACTTGACCGTCCCCCTCTCGGGTCGAGCGCTCGGTCGGGTGCCCGCCTCTGGGGCGCGCAGGTCGCGCGGGAGACGATCCGAACCACCGACGGCGACGGCCGAGAGCGCGCGCGAGCGGTCCGAGGGGCCAAACCGCCCGCTATCCGACTCTCCCACGGCCACAGTCAACAAAAGATACTTAAACCCACGTCGTACGCAAGCCCCGACTTCCCCGGAGGAGCGCTCAGACCCCCGACAAACCCGGTAAGACCGCGTATAATTGGGAAAGTTTATAAACCATCCATTTGTTCACGTGACTTGTATGGCAGACCTCATTGTCAAGAATTCGGTCAAGGAAGCGCTCGAAGACATGAACGTCTCCCGCGACTTTTACGACGCGCTGGACGAGGAAGTCGAAGGGCTCCTCGACAGGGCGCAGCGACGAGCCGAAGCGAACGACCGCAAGACGGTCCAGCCGCGCGACCTGTAAGGTCGACGTTTTCTGATATTTTTTGGGAAGGTCCGGTCAGGGTTCGAACACGGTTACGTCCGTCTCCGTCCCGACGTGGATCTGGTCGGCGACGCCGACGAACAGCCCGTGCTCCACGACGCCGGGCAACGCGGAGAGATCGGTCGCGAGCCCGGCCGGTTCCGGTAGGGCCCCGAAGTCACAGTCGAGGATCAGGTTGCCGTTGTCGGAGACGACGGGGCCGCTCTTGCGGTCGGCCCGCCGCAGCTCGGGCCGGCCGCCCAGTCGCCGGACCGCGTCGGCGACGGTCGTCCGCGCGTCGGGAAGCACTTCGACCGGCACCGGGTGGTCGAGCACGTCGACTTCCTTCGTCGGGTCGGCGACGACCAGCAGTTCGTCTGCGGCGGCGTCCACGATCTTCTCGCGGGCGTGGGCGCCGCCCCCGCCCTTGACCAGGTCCGCCCCGGCGAACTGGTCGGCGCCGTCGATCGCGAGGTCGACGTCGACTTCGTCCAGCGTGGTGAGGGGGATCCCCACCTCGACGGCGATCTCTCTGGCCTGGAACGACGTGGGGACGCCCTCGACGTCGAGTCCGGCGTCGACGTTGCGGCCCAGCGCGCGGATGGCGTGGGCCGCCGTGCTCCCGCTCCCGAGCCCGACGACCGTCCCGTCTTCGACCCGCGCCGCCGCGCTCTCGCCCGCGCGGCGCTTGGCGGTCTCGCGATCACTCCGGTTCATACCCGAGCCACGACCGCCCCCCGCAAAAACGCTACTGACCGCGCTCGCCGCGACCGAGACCGTCAGCCGCTCCAGCCGCCGCGGACGTCGCCCGCCACCTGGTCGCGCCACGTCTCGAACTTCGCCGCGCAGTCGGGGTTGTCCGACGTGTGGTCCACGAAGCCCGCCCCCGGCGAAGCCAGCCGCGCTTCGCAGAAGGGACACCGATCCGGATCGCTCCACGAGTCCGTCGTCGACATGTGCGTATCGCCGCCGCCGGAACACATGAAGGTTTTCCAGATATACCTAAGGCCACCCGTGTGTTCCTAAGCCACCCTAAAATACCAGAACGGTACCGAATAGTTAACTCGGATCCGACTCCCGCCCCGATCTATCGGGGCCGAACCTCGTGAAAACGGGGCGGAGGTGGCCCGATAGAGGACCTTATATTCTCAAGTCAGAATAATAGGAAGAGTTAAATCGGTCGAAGGAGTCGAATCCGGTAATGGCAACGCAGCAGTACACCGGCGTCGGGGTCTACGAGTGTCCCGACTGCAGCGGCGAGATCGCCTTCGAACACCAGTCCTGGGAGTGCGCCGACTGCGGCTACGCGCCGCGTCACGGCGCCGACTGAACGGGCGCGCCCGTCCGCCGACTCACCCGCATCGCCCGCCGCACCCAAGGCGAACCGAACGCCGTCGGACCCGCTCGTGGTCCGACGGCCGAGTTTTTTGGTCCGACCCCGCGAGGGGCCTGTATGTTCGGAACCAGCGGCATCCGTGGACCGGTCGGCGAAGACGTGACGGCCGCGCTCGCGCTCTCGGTGGGGCGGGCGCTGGGCGTCGACGCCGACCGCGTCGTCGTCGGTCGCGACGCCCGCGAGAGCGGCCGTCTGCTCGTCGACGCGCTGACGGCCGGCCTGCGCGAATCGGGGACCGACGTGGTCGACCTCGGGCTCGCCGCGACGCCCACGGTCGCCCGCAGCGTCGCCCGCGAGGGGGCCGACGCCGGCGTCGCCGTCACCGCCTCGCACAACCCCGCGCCCGACAACGGCATCAAGCTCTGGCAGCCCTCGGGACAGGCGTTCGACTCCGAGCGCCAGGACGCCGTCGCCGAGCGCGTCCGGGAGGGAGTCGCCGACCTCCGACCGTGGGACGAGCTGGGCGACCGGACGAGGCGCGACGGCGCCGCGGCCCACGTCGAGACGCTCGCCGACGCCGTCGACGCCGACCTCTCGGAACTGTCGGTGGCCGTCGACCTGGGTAACGGCGCCGGCGGCGTCACGGTCGAGGCGCTGCAGCGCCTCGGTTGCGACGTCGAGACGCTCAACGCCCAGCCCGACGGCTCGTTTCCCGGCCGCCCGAGCGAGCCGACCGCCGAGAACTGCGCCTCGCTCGCGGCGCTGGTCGCCTCGACCGACGCCGACCTGGGGATCGCCCACGACGGCGACGCCGACCGGATGCGCTGTGTCGCCGCCGACGGAACCTACCTCTCGGGCGACGTCACCCTCGCGCTGCTCGCCCGTGCGGCCGCCGAGCCGGGCGAGCGGGTCGCCGCGCCCGTCGACACGAGCCTCGCCGTCGACGACCACCTCGCCGAGATCGACGTGACCGTCGAGCGCACGCGCGTGGGGGACGTGTACGTCGCCGAGAGAGCCAGCCAGGAGGGGGTGGCCTTCGGCGGCGAACCCAGCGGCGCGTGGATCTGGCCGGCGGAGACGCTCTGTCCCGACGGTCCGCTCGCCGCCTGCAAGATCGCCGCGCTCGCGGCCGAGCGCCCGCTCGTCGACCGACTGGCCGAGATCGAGACCTACCCGATCCGCCGCGACGCGGTCGAGACCGACGAGAAGGCAGCGGTGATGGACCGGGTCCGCGAACGCGTCCGCGCCGAGTACGACGACGTGACGACCCTCGACGGCGTCCGGGTCGACCTCGGCGACGCCTGGTTCCTGCTGCGGGCCAGCGGCACGCAACCGATCGTCCGTATCACCGCCGAGGCCCGCGACGAGGGGCGCGCCGCGTCCGTCTTCGAGCGAGCGCGCGACCTGCTGACCGACGCCGCCGAGGCCTGACGGCCGGCGACGCTCGGTGACGGTCGCGCAGCGCCGCGGCTTTGCGGCCGGCGAACAGGAGAAGCGGCTGGCAGCGTCCCGGGCAGGTCCCCCCGACCCGCCAGGCCGTCTCCCCCGAGCGTTACGCGACGATACAGGACCCTAACTGCGACGGGTCGAGCGCGCCTCGCGGACGTCGGCGCCGTCGCGGATCTTGTCCTCACACTGGGGACAGACGCGCGGCGACTCGACACCGTTGGGCGTGAACACCCGTGCGTAGTCTGCCGTAACGAAGGAACCGCAGTTCTGGCATTCCGGCATACGTTACTCCTGTTCGCGTACTGGACCTTAACGGTTGGTGATCTGGTAGTAGCACCCACACCGCCGGCGCCCCGTCTGACGGCCTCAGCGCCGGAACCGCCGACCCGCGTTCCGTTCGAGACCCGACCGTCGTGGGGAACGAGTCGGAAGAGAGATAGAACGGCCCCCTCGAGACGAGGAACGGCGTTCGCCCGCCCGAGAGCGGTACGGTTAACTTCGCGAGGCGGGTGAGAGTCGACAACCGGACGTCCGCTCCCGGAGTCGATTCCATGGACAGGGATTCACTCGAACTCACGCGCCCGACGGTCGCTCGCGTCTGCGTCGTCGCGCTCGTCGTCGCGTTGCTCGTGCCGTCGGTGGCCTCGGCGCTCACGCACGAGCCGATCGCGCTCCAGGCGGGGACCATCGACGAGCCCCCCAACGGCACGACGGTCATCGCCGTCCAGGGATTCAAAGGCCGGGGACAGAACAGCTCCAAGAAGCCCGCGCGCCTCGTCGGCGTCGGCCCCGAGGGTGACCTGCAGTGGCACTACGAGCCCAAAGACGACGTGACGTGGTTCTACGACGTCGACCCGCTCTCGGACGGGACGCTGCTGGTCACCGGCGTCACCCGCCACGGGACGACGGTGTTCAAGTACGACCCCGACACCAACAGCCGCGTCTGGACCGAACGCCTCGACGCTCACGACACCCACGACGTCGACCTGATCAACGGCGACGAGCTGCTCGTGGCCAACATGCGCAACTACGACGAGAGCGCGGGAGTCAACGACGACCGCATCTACGTCTACAACCGCACCACCGACCGGATCGTCTGGCAGTACCGCTTCGAGCGCATCTACAACCGGAGCCAGGGCGGGAGCTACACCGACGACTGGACTCACGTCAACGACGTCGACAAGCTCTCCGACGGTCGGTACATGGCCTCGGTTCGCAACATGAACGAGGTTGTCGTCGTCAACCGCTCGACCAAGCGCGTCGAGCTCTCGCTCGGGAGCCCCGACGACCGCAGCGTGCTGTACGAACAGCACAACCCCCAGTACCTGACGGGCGAGGACGGCCGACCGACGATCGTCGTCGCCGACAGCGAGAACGACCGCGTCGTCGAGTACGAACTCGCGGGCGGGACCGGCCGGAACGCGACCTGGGAGCGCACCTGGAACGTCGGCGTCGACGGCGGGCTCAACTGGCCCCGCGACGCCGACCGCCTCCCGTCGGGCAACACGCTCGTCACCGACTCGCTCAACCACCGCGTCATGGAGATCACCCCCGAGGGCGAGGTCGTCTGGGAGTACTACGCCCCCTGGGGCACCTACGAGGCCGAGCGCGTCCGGCTCGGCGACGAGCCCGGCGGCCCCACCGTCGCCGACCAGGGCGAGTCGGGCGCCTACGCCCTGAACGGGTCGGCCGCGCTCACCCCCGGCGCGACCGACCGCGCCACCTTCGCCCAGTGGCTGCGCGACACCGCCGCCGGCACGCCCGTCTCCGGACAGGTCGACTGGTTCGCCGAGCGCTGGGGGCACCTCGCGCCGTGGGTCCGCCCCGTGTGGATGAACCCCTGGGCGTTCGTCGCCGTCGTCGGCGCCGCCCTCCTCTCGGTCGCCTGGGCCGCCGGCGAGGCCTACTACCACCGCCGCTGGCTCGCCGGTCGCCTCCGGGCCGGCTACGCGCGACTGCGCTCGGCGGACGACCGCCGCCCCACCGAGTCGGACGACTGAGACGGATTATTGCAAGCGTTTACCGGGTCGACCGCACGCGGTCGTCCGGTCGCCCTCGGATTGTCTCGCGAGAATCCGCACGAACCGACGCGGGAGTCAGAACTCGGCGGTGACCGTCCCGTCCTCGGAGAGGTCGACGACGCCGTCGAAGCGCTCGCGGAACCCGTCGAGTTCCGCCTCCTCGTGGACCCCCTTCGCGAGGTGGAAGAGCCCGACCGCGTCGTGTTCCGCGAGCAACTCGAGGATGGCGTCGACGGCCTCGCCGGCCCGCTCGACGTCGGTGTAGTAGATCATCTCGGTGACCGAGTCGAGGCTGACGCGCCGCTTGCCCTCGGTCGACTCGAGGAACTCGCGGGTCTCCTCGACGATCCCGTCCAGGTCGTCCGGCGAGGAGACGTACCTGACGTTCTCCGACTGGCGACGAGTGTAGCCCCGTTCGACCGACAGCGCGTCGAGGATCGTCGCCTTCGACTCGTCGACCTCGTAGTGTTCGAGCTTCTGGCGCACCTCCCTGGCCGTGGTCCGCGTCGAGATGACCAGCATCTCGTCGGTGTCCGTCGAGAGGAAGTCCGTGTCGATGCGGTCTGTCTCGCCCGTGCTCGGGTGGAGGAGAAGGATGCCCGTCCCACCCGGCACCGTGTCCGGAGTGTTCTCGATAGCGAGGCGGTAATCCATGTCCGTTCTGCCGGGTGGAACCGCCTTAAGCCTGAGGTTCCGTGCCTATCCGGCGCACGGAGGCGACCGGTAAAGCGCAACGGACGTCCGGCGCCTAAAACACGCTGTCGGCGGTCGCGGCGCCGACGACGCTGAAGATGGCGCCGACGCTGACGGCGTAGGCGGTGACCTGGGCGCGCTCGAGTTCGGCGAGGTCCCCGAGGAAGGTGCTCGGGGCGGTGAGCGTGAGCGCGAGGACCGCCACCGACCCGAACGAGACGGCCATCAGCGAGACGAACCGGAGGGGGACGCCGGCCACCTCGGCCTCGCGGTCGGGGTCGCGGTCGTCGTCGGCCCGGTAGAGCGCGCCGTAGCCGATGGCGAAGACGATGGCGACGGTCGCGGCGGCGTGGACCCAGGTCATGTGCCGCGCGAGGGTCCACACCTCCTCGGTGACGACGAACGGGCCCGCGAGCAGGAACCCCCCGACGACCTGCTGGGCGGTGTCGGCGAGTCTGTACCGCGGCGTCCGCGCCATGACCGCGGCTTTCGACGGCACCGGCAAAACGCTGACGGACGCGGCGAAGGGACGACGCCCGTCTCACTCCGGGGCCGCCGAGCGCGATCCGCGGGCGACCGCGGTCACGAGGAACGCGACGGCGAACGCGACGGCGAAAAGCGGCGGGAACCAGAGCACTTGCGTGAACGGGTCTGGGGGCGTGACGGCCGCGCCGACGACGAACGCGACGACCATCGCGAGCGCGTACGTGCCGGCCAGCGACTCGCGGCGCGTCGGCGGGGACTCGCGCGGGCCGGCGTCTCCGCGGACGAACCGGACGTACCAGTAGTGGACGACGCCGACGACCAGGAACAGGTACAGCAGGACGTCGAACGTCGACGACCCCCTCGCCCGCGCCTCGCATCGCACCCAGTAGACCAGCGCGACGAGGTCCAGGAGGACGAGACAGCCGGTCAGGCCGCCGGCGACCGCGACGAGCGACCGGACGGCCAGGGGGACGGCGAGGGACACGACAGCGGGTATCGCCGCGGCGACCATAGGTGTTGCCCGGTCGCGTCCGCGGGTCGCGCCGGACACCGAACGGGTTTTCCTCGGGCCGCCCGACGTCTCGACCATGAGCGTCAGCGAGGAGTTCGACGAGTGGGCCCGCGAGGGCCGCGACGAGGGCATGGAGGAGCGCCACTGGCACACCGCCAAACACGCCCTGGCGCGGATGCCGGTGGAGGGAGGCGAGACGGTGCTGGACCTCGGCTGCGGGAGCGGGTACGCCGGCCGCGCCCTCCGGGAGACGAAGGGCGCCGCGCGCACCTACGGCATCGACGCCTCGCCGCAGATGGCCCGCAACGCTCGCGACTACACCGACGACCCGCGCTCGGGCTTTCTCAACGGCGATTTCGAACACCTGCCGTTCGCGGCGGACGGCGTCGACCACTGCTGGTCGATGGAGGCGTTTTTCTACGCCCGCGACCCCGACGCGGTGCTCTCCGAACTGCTGCGGGTCCTGCGTCCGGGGGGGTCCTTCTACTGCGCGGTCAACTACTGGGAGGAGAGCGTCCACACGCACCGGTGGGAGGACCTCGTCGAGGTGCCGATGGTCCGCTGGAGCGAGCGGGAGTACCGCGAGCGCTTCCGCGAGGCGGGCTTTCACGTCGCCGGACAGGACCGGATCCCGGACACCGAGACGGAGATTCCGCCGGCGAGCGAGTTCCCGACGGCGGACTTCGAGACGCGCGAGGCGATGGTCGAGCGCTACCGCGAGCACGGGACGCTGCTGACCGTCGGGGTCGTCCCGTAGGCGCCGGTGCGCTGGTGTGCGCCCCCAACGACGCTCCGCCGCGAGTTATCGGTCGAGAGCCCGCCTCGGGCGGAAGTAGGCCAAACGTTTTGTGGGCTCGCGCGCAGGTGGCGGTATGGCACTGACGCGGCGCCAGCAGGTGCTGGGGTTGCTCTTCGCGGGGATGGGGGTGTTGACGCTGGTGATCCTCTCGCGAGTCATCGGGACGGTCTTCTTCGCGATCACGGTGGCGTACGTGCTCTACCCGGTGCGGCGGATGCTCGTCCACCGCGGGGTCAACCGGCGGATCGCGGCGGCGACGGCGACCGCCGTCGGCTTCCTGTTCGTCGTGGTGATCGTCGGTCCCATCGTCTACGCGCTCTACATCCGGCAGGGACTGTTGCTCGGCTTCCTCCGGTCGATCCCGCTGGAACAGCCGGTCACGCTGTTCGGGATGACCTACGTCATCGACGTGAGCGAGCTCATCGTCCGGGTGCAGCGGGCCGTCGTCGATTTCGCCGTCAGGTTCGCGGGTGCGGCGCCCGTGCTCGCGCTCAAGGGGTTCCTGTTCGTCTTCCTGGCCTACGGGCTGTTGCTGCGCCCGGGGAACGTCCGGCGGGCGACGCTGCGGCTGGTCCCCGGCGAGTACCACGACGTCGTACTCTCGTTGCACCGCACGGTCCGGGACACGCTCTACGCGCTGTACGTCCTCCAGGCGGCCACGGCGCTCGGCACCTTCCTCGTCGCGTACGTCGTCTTCTGGTTGCTCGGGTACCACACCGCCTTCTCGCTGGCGGTCTTCTGTGGGCTGCTCCAGTTCATCCCCGTCGTCGGACCGAGCCTGCTCATCGTCGCCGTCGCCGCCGGGCAAGCGCTGGCGGGCGAGGTCACGGCCGCCCTGGTCGTATTGATCGCCGGACTCGTCCTGATCGGCTTCCTCCCCGACGCGCTCATCCGCCCCCGCCTCGCCTCGGTCACGACGGGGATGCCCGCCAGCCTCTACTTCGTCGGGTTCACCGGCGGAACGTTGAGCCTGGGGGTCGTCGGCGTCATCGCCGGCCCGCTGGCCGTCGCGCTCCTCGTCGAAGTCGTCGAGCTCGTCACCGACGAGCGCACCACCGTCCAGCAGACCTTCGACGGCACCGCCGTCGACCCCGACGACAGGTTGCCCGACGCCAACTCCCGTCGCTCCGGGTCGAGCGACGCCCCGACCGACCCGCCCGACGAATCCGCGAGCGATCCGAGTGACGACCCGGCCGACGACCCGACCGGCGACCCGGCCGACGACTGATCGCGGGATCCCGCGGCCCAGCCGCTCGTGCCGACACGCTCCGCGCTCAGCCTCCCGTTTCGAGGGGGCGACCGGCCGCCTTCCACCCGGTGAGACTGCCCTCGTAGAAGGCCAGATCGGGGTAGCCGAGGTGCCGGAGGACGGTGTAGGTGTGGCTGATGCGGCGGGCCGTGTTGCAGTACAGCAGGACGCGCTTCTCGGGGACGATCCCCCGGTCTTCGAGTATCGCCTCGAGTTCCCCGCGTGGCTTGAGCCCGCGCGTCTCGTCGTCGACGAGTTCGCGCCAGTCGAGTCGGACCGCGCCGGGGATGTGGCCCTCCTCGAACTCCCACTCCTCGCGGGTGTCGACGATCACGGTGTCGGGGTCCCCGGTGGCCGCCGCGACCGCGTCGACGTCGACCAGCGGCGTCTCCGCCGGTGAGTCGGTCGCGTACTCGGTGCGCTCGACCGGCGTCGCCTCGCTCGTCGTCTCGTGGTCGAGCCGCCACGACGAGAAGTCGCCGTCGAGCAGGTGCAACCGGTCCGCGGGATGACCGTACAGCTGCGCGGTCACCAGGAAGCGAGCCGCGAACACCCCGTGAGTGTCGTCGTAGGCGACGACCCGGTCCCCGGGCGCGATCCCCGCCTCCGACATGAGTTCCGCGAAGACGTCCGCGCCGGGCAGCATCCCCTCCGGTTTCCCGTCGCTCCCGCCCGATTCCCCCTCGTCGGCGTTCCCGTCTCCGCCTCCGTCGCATTCCGTCGCGTGCGCGTCGGCGCGGAAGCTGTCGAACGGGACGTTCACCGCGCCCGGGACGTGCCCGATTCCGTCGAACTCCCAGGCGTCGCGCACGTCGACGACCCTGACCTCGTCCAGTCGATCGGCCAGCCACTCCGCCGAGACGACGACATCGCTCATGCTCCCCCGTCGGGCCAGGAACCGCTTGAAGATGTCCCTCCGGACCGGTCGGAGGTAGTGGCAATTCTGACCGATACCGGCGGCGCGGTCCTCGCACATAAAGCCGGATGCGTCCGAGGGCAACGACCGTCGGTGGGACCCGTCACCCACTCGGTTTCGGACGTCGAGAGCCCGATAGAGAGGCCGTGAGAACCATAGACACGGGACTCTGCGGCAACAATCTCCGCTATGGTCGTCAAGGGGCGGGACATGCCGAGGCTCCTAGAGGTATATAGTCGGTAGACCAATGGTTCGATGAAACATGAGCGACTACGCCAAAGACGTACTCGTCTCGGCGGACTGG
>JBDGSU010000202.1:0-27856 GCA_042217395.1 Halosimplex sp. | reverse complement strand
TTCGGCGGGATGCCGTGATTCTCACGCTGTTTCACTGTGTTCGGCAAGAGCCTCTGTGCGTACTGTCGCCGGGAAAGGGTACTGTCGCTGTCTGCGTCCCGCATGCTCCGCACGACAAAAGCAACGCTTATCATTGTTTCTGAATACAGACGACATCATCGGGCGTATCATCGGTTCGAACCGGTGGTCCGCGACGGACGGTTCCGCGTCGCGACCCCGCCACTCGAGAGGGGACTCGCGTGCGCGAATCCGTCTCAGCGGTCGAGTCGTACCGCGGTCTCCTCGCCGTCGTAGCCGAGGGTCGCGTCGCTCTCGGCGGGTCCGACGCCGACACCGCGGCCCGCCTCGACGACGGCGACCTCGAGATCGCGCTCTTCGACGAGCTCCGGGAACGACCCCTCGCGGTCGAGGACCGCGAGTTCGCTCGCGGTGTCGTCCCATCGGATCGGGGTGAACGCGTACTCGCCGTCCTCGTAGTCGTAGCCGTCGCCGGCGTCCTCGTAGACGTCGAACTCCCCGTCACGACCCGGGTAGACGCGCAGCTCCCACGGAGCGTCGGAGCTCTCGCCGGTGTGCTGGACCTCGGGCCCCATCGGGAGGACGCTCCCCGCTTTGACGAACAGCGGCAGCTTCTCCAGGGGCGCGTCGGCCAGGATCGTCTGCCCGCCCTCGTAGCGCTCGCCGGTCCAGAAGTCGTACCAGTCGACGCCCTCGGGGAGGTACACCTCGCGGGCCTCGGCTCTCCCGTCCAGTTCCTCCGAGTCGGGACCGTGGTAGATCGGTTCGGTGACGGGACAGACCAGCAGCGAGGGGCCGAACATGAACTGGTCGCCGACGCCGTGGGCGTCCTCGTCGTCGGGGAACGAGAGCGCGAGGTGGCGATACATCGTGTACTCGCGGTGGGTCTCCCAGCCCGCCAGCGAGTAGAGGTACGGGAGCAGGCGGTAGCGCAGGCGGTCGAACGTCACGAGGGTGTCGTAGGTGCGGTCGCCGGGTTCGCCGAAGCGCCACACCTCCCTGGGCGCGTCGGTGCCGTGCGAGCGAAACATCGGGAGGAAGGCGCCGTACTGGAACCAACGGACGTACAGTTCGCGGTAGCCGAGGTCGTCGACCCCGTCGTCGAAGTCGCCGTCGGTGATCCACGACGGGCCGTCCCCGACGAAGAAGGCGCCGACGTCGAGCGTCCACTTCGGGTTGCCCGCGGCGGTGAACTGCAAGCCGTCGGCGATCTGTTTGCGGTAACGCTCCCACGTCGCCTCGATGTCGCCGGACCACGTGATCGCGCCGTACCGGTGCTGTCCCGGATACCCGGAGCGCGTGAGGTTGATCACGCGTTTGTCGTCGGTGGTTCCGCGTTGCCCCTCGTACATCCCCTTCGCCTGGTGGAGCGAGTAGGTGTTGACGTATCCGGGGTCGAAGACGCGCTTGAACGCGTCGGTGGTGTGCTTCGCGAGCGCGAACGGATCCGGCGCCGTCGGGAGCGTCCAGGTGGGATCGTACGGCTCGGTCGAGTCGCACCACCAGGCGTCGACGCCGTGGTCGAACAGCCCCTCCTTCGCCTGATCCCAGTAGATGTCGCGCGCCTCCTCGGAGAAGGCGTCGTAGTAGCGCTGTTCGTTCCCGGGCGCGGGCACGTCGGCGTCGTCGAGGACGTGCCCCGCCTCGCGCAGCTCGTCGTAGTTCTCCCCCGCGAGGGTGTTGGGCCAGACCGAGACCATCAGCCGGGCGTTCCGGTCGTGGAGGGCCTCGATAGTCGCCGACGGGTCGGGATAGCGTTCGGGATGGAACGACTTCTGGCCCCACTGGCCCCAGTCGCCCGCGGGGCCGCCCCACTCCTCGAAGTTCGGGTCGTCGTCCGTGGTGTCGGGCCAGTACTGCCAGTCCTGGACGAGGCAGTCGATGGGAACCTCGCGGTCGCGGTACTCGTCGACCACCTCGAGCAGTTCCTCGCCGGTCTCGTAGCGCTCCTTGGACTGGACGTAGCCGTACGACCACTTCGGGAGCATCGTCGCCTCGCCGGTGAGTTCGCGGAAGCCCGCGATCACCTCGTCGGGATCGCCGGCGACGACGAACACGTCCAGCGCGTCGTCGCACTCGGTCCAGACGTACGAGCCGTGCTGGTCGTCGTGGAACGTCGTCAGCGAGCCCGTGTTCCAGAGCATCCCGTAGCCGCCCGTCGACAGGACGGCCGGCATCGCGACCTTCGTGTTGCCCTGGTAGAGGGTCTGGGCCTCGCCGGAGTAGTCGGCGACGCCGCCCTCGTGCTGGCCGAGCCCGAGGATCGCCTCGTCGTCGGCAAACTCCAGGTCGAGCCGCGTCGAGTACGCCTCGCGGTCCAGCGAGTCGCGCGGGCTCGCGACCTCGTGGTCGCCGACGGTGAGTTCCGCCGGCGAGACCGGGACGAGCGACTTCCCGCCAGCTGGGGGCTCGCGGACGAGCAGGTCACCGTCGGCGTCGCGCCAGGTCAGCGCGCCCGTCTCGCGGTCGAGTTCGACGCGCATCGCCGACGTCCGCAGTTCGTACGCCGTCTCGCGCTCGCGGAGGTCCCAGTCGCCGGTCGGGTCCTGCTCGACGACCATCGGGCTCTCGGGGGCCGGAATCGACTCGCCGCCGGTGTAGACGAGGCGGACGATGTCCTCGGCGAGCACCTGGAGCTTGAGGCGGTTCTCGCCCGCGTCGAACAGCGGGCCGTCGTCGTCCCGTCGGAGGGCGGTCACGTGCATGCACACACCCTCAGACCCGTCCCTCTTGAGAGTTCCCGTCACGGCGCGGGACGCTCCGTCGTGATCGGAGGATTCGACCGCGACCGTCCCGCGGCCGCGGAATCAGCCGAGAGAATGGCCCCGGTATCTTTATCGGGGAGTGTTCGCGTCATCGACGTATGGCAGACGACGACAGACTGCGCGACGTGGCCGACGAACGGGGGTTCCAGATCGGCGCCGCGGTGGCCGCCCAGCCGCTGCGGTCCGACGCCGCGTACAAGAAGATCCTCCGCAACGAGTTCAACTACGTCACCGCCGAGAACGCCCTGAAGATGGGGCCGCTCCGGCCCGAGCCGAACGTCTACGACTTCGAGGACGCCGACGCGGTCGTCGACTACGCCCGCGAACACGACCAGGCCGTCCGGGCGCACACGCTCGCCTGGCACAACCAGACGCCGACGTGGTTCCAGGAGTGGGACTACACGCCCGGCCAGATCGAGACCTTCCTGCGCGAGCACGTCCACACGGCCGCCGGCCGCTACCGCAGCACGGTCGACACCTGGGACGTCGTCAACGAGGCCGTCGCCGACGACGGGACGATGCGGGAGAACCTCTGGTACGAGGCGCTGGGCGAGGAGTACCTCGACAAGGCCTTCCGCTGGGCGAACGAGGTCGCGCCGGACACGGACCTCTACTACAACGACTACGGCGCCGACGGCGTCAACGAGAAGTCCGACGCCATCTACGACCTCGTCGAACGGCTGCTCGACCGGGGCGTCCCCATCGACGGCGTCGGCCTCCAGATGCACGCGCTGCACGCCAAACCCGACCCCGAATCCGTCGCCGAGAACGTCCGCCGGTTCAAAGACCTCGGCCTCGACGTCGAGATCACCGAGTTCGACGTGGCCTACCTCCCCGACGACGACCCCGGCGACCGGGCGGTCCGCTGGGAGAAACAGGCCGCCTTCTACCGCTCGATCACGGAGGTCTGTCTCGACGAGGGCGTCGACACGATGATCGTCTGGGGCGTCCGCGATTCGGACTCGTGGATCCCCGGCTGGTTCGAGAACCTCACCGGCGACCCGCTCCTGTTCGACTCGGGCAACGACCCCAAGCCCGCCTACCACGCGATCAAGGAGACGCTGGAGACGTACGAACCGGCCTGACCGGGAGACCCGGCCGCGACACCGACCGGCGAGATCGACCCCGACCCCCTCGCTCAGAGTTCGATCCGTTCGCCGGACTCTGCGGACTCGTAGATGGCCTCGGTGACGGCCACGTCGAATGCGCCGTGTTCGCCGTCGGGACCGATCGCCGCGTCGGTCAGGAGGCCGGTGGCGAAGTAGTCGAACTCCTCGACCATCTCGGAGGGTTCCTCGACCTCGACGGTCTGCTCCTCGCCGCCGGCGCGGACCGTGATCGTCCGGTCGGCGTCGACGTTGAACGGCTCGTCGACCCGGATCCGCCCGTGGGTCCCGCCGACCTCGAAGTAGTTGTCCCCGGCGACCTGGTAGCCCGTGTCGCACTCGGCGACCGCGCCGTCGGGGAACTCCATCGTGAACGCGCAGTACTTCTCCAGCCCGTCGAACTCGGGCGGCCCCTCGACCGTCGAGGCGTGGACGGCCTCGGGGTCGGCGTCGAGGACGAACCGCGACGTGTTGAGCGGATAGACGCCCAGGTCCATGAGCGGGCCGCCGCCCGCGAGGTCGGGGTTCAGGCGCCACTGGTCCGTGTCCTCGCCGGCGGCGATCAGGTTGTACGAGAACGCCCCGCGCGTGTGGACCGGGTCCCCGATGGCCCCCTCCTGCACGACGTCGCGGAGCCAGCGGATCGACCGCGTCGCCTGCATCCGGTAGGCGGTCATCAGTTCGACGCCCGCCTCCTCGCAGACCTCGACGCACCGCCGAGCGCGTTCGGCGGTCGCTTCGAGGGGCTTCTCGCAGAGGACGTCCTTGCCGAGTTCCGCCGCCGTCTCGACGTGGGGGAGGTGCAGGGCGTTGGGCGTGACGACGTAGACGGCGTCGTAGGCGTCGCTCGCCTCTCCGTCGGCGTAGTCGTCGTAGGTCAGCGCGTGCTCGGCGCCGCACTCGTCGGCGACGCGCTCGGCCTTCTCGCGGGACCCGCTGACGACGGTCGTCGTCTCGCAGTACTCCGATTCCGCGATCGCGGGGATCGCCACGTCGGGGCCGAACCAGCCGAGGCCGACCACCGCGAACCGGACCGGGCCGCCCTCCACGGGGCGGGCCCAGTCGCGCTCGTCGAACGAACTCGGAACGTCGATGTCCATACGGCGACCGACAGCGGCCACCGACAAAAAGGGAGTCGGTCCCGGAAGCGAGCGCACCGCCGCGCGTCTTTCCCGATCCCGCCAGGCGGCGCCGTCCCGCCGTTCAGAACCCGTACAGCTCCTTCGGGCGCTCGTAGGCGACGTGGTCGACGAGGTCTTCGGCGACGTCGAGGGGCATCTGACCGCGCTCGACTTTCCTCCCGACGACGTTCGCGAGCGTCCGCCGGAACATCTCGAAGCGGGAGTCGAACGAGAGCAGTTTCCGCGAGTCGCTGACCATCCCGGCGTGGTTCGCGAGCAGGTCGACAGTCCCGACGTAGTCGAGCTGGTGGTCCATCCCGAACGGGCTGTCGTTGAACCACCACGCCGGTCCGACGCTGACGTTCGGGTACGCGCGAGCGAGCGTCGCGAGCGTCGGGTAGTGACCCGGGTCGACGCAGTAGAGGACGATCTCCCCCTCGCCGTCGAAGCGGTCGAGGAAGTAGTCCAGCCCGTCGGCGATGTTCAGGTCGCCCGTCGACACGTCGCCGCCGGAGTCGGCTCCGACCTCCTCGTACAGCTCCGCGCGGTAGTCCCGCACCGGACCGATGTGCAGCTGCGTCACCCAGTCCGCCTCGGCGTTCAGGTCGCCGATGAACTCCAGCACGTACGCCTGGAAGTCCTCGATCTCCCGCTCGGTCAGCGACTCCCCCGCGAGCCGTTTGTCGTACACCGCGGCGGCCCGCCGTTCGCTGACCGGCCGCGAGACGGGTTCG
This sequence comes from Halosimplex sp., assembly GCA_042217395.1. Lineage (GTDB taxonomy): Archaea > Halobacteriota > Halobacteria > Halobacteriales > Haloarculaceae > Halosimplex. The sequence continues at coordinate 22,112 of JBDGSU010000202.1, read as the reverse complement.
AAGATGCCCAGGTCGCAGGCGGCACAGCCCCGCTCGGCGAAGAAGTCGTGGCTCGCCTCCAGCGCGCTCGTGAACCCGTCGAAGTCGGCCGTGTCGTGCTCGGTCGCGTCGGCCAGTTCGTCGGCGAACTCGACGAAGCCGGCCTGCTGGACGTTGACCGCCGGGTCCGCGCGCCAGGTCGGTCGGATCTCCACGCCCTCCACCTCGTCGACCGCGCGTTCGTGGTAGGCGAGGTCGTCGGTGGGGTCGTCGGTCGTCGCGAGCACCTCGACGTTCATCTCCCGCAGGAGCTCCTGCGGGCGCATCTCGTCGTTCTCCAGTTGCGATTTCGTCTCCGCCCAGATCTCGTCGGCGGTCTCGCCCGAGACGGGCGCCTCGACGCCGAACCGCCGCTTCAGATCGAGGTGGAGCCACTCGTAGACGGGGTTGCCGGCCATCTCCGGGACGACCTCGGCGAAGGCGGTCCACTTCTCGCGGTTGCTCGCGTCGCCGGTGATCAGTTCCTCGTCGACGCCGCGCTTTCGCATCATCGACCAGACGTAGTGGTCGGTCGCGCCCTGGACCTCCCAGATGTCCGACCAGCCGTCGTTCTCCACGATCTCGACGATGTCGGCGTGGTTGTGCGGGTCGAGGATCGGCCGGTCGGCGATGGTCTCGTACAGCGTTCGGGCGGCGTCGGTCTCGAGCAGATACGTATCGTCGTCGAGGAAACTCATGTCGATCACACCCACCGGCGATTCGGTGATAAAAGTAGCTGTCCCCGGCCGAGTTCGACGAGCGACCTCCGTCGCGAGTCGCGGGGCTGTTTCTGTCGGGATCGGCGTGATACGGATTATTGCAAGACAGTCCGGGATCGACCGCACGCAGTCGTGCGGTCGACCCGGTACACGCTTGCTTCGAATCCGTATGAGGGAGAACCGGGCGACGGCGATCGCAAGCGAGACCATCCGATCGAAGCCCTCGATTCGCTCGCTCGTGGCTCCCTCCGGTCGCCGTTCTCGTTTCAGTGGGCTCTCTTCAGTCGCGGTTCCCGTTTCGGTGGGTACCCTTCGGTCGCGGTTCCCGTTTCGGTGGGCTCTCTTCGGTCGCGCCCCGCGCTGGCGGTCGCTGAACGGGATGTCCGCGCGCCGGAGGCGCGCGGTTCACCGCTCGCGCCGACGGCGCGAGCGGCCTTTTTCACCCATGTTTTTGCTCGGGGGGCCCTCGCGCGAGGGCCCCCCGAGCAAAAAGATGGTGCGTCACCTATTTACTGCGACCGGGCGACGGCACGAACATGAGCGACAGAGCGCCCGAAGACCTGACGTTCGGCTGTCAGGTCGTGACGTACGGCGACGTGCAGGGAACGATCGAGGACGCGGTCCGCGCGGAGGAGGCGGGATTCGACGTCATCACCGTCCCGGACCACCTCTTTCACCCGACGGGGTCCGAGGAGTTCCTGGTCGACCCGCCGTGGGAGGCGTTCTCGGTGCTGGGCGCGATCGCCCAGCACACCGACGAGGCGATGCTCATGCCGGGCGTGACGGACTCGGTGCGTCGACACCCGACGGAACTGGCCCACGTCGGCGTGACGCTCGACCGGATGACCGACGGGCGGTTCGGACTGGGTATCGGGGCCGGCGAGGCGTTCAACTTCACGCCGATCGAGGACATCGACTGGGACGACCCGTTCGGCCGGTTCAGCGAGGCGTTCAAGGTGATCGACCGGCTCTGGGCCTCCGAGGCGGACGACCCGGTCGACTTCGACGGCGACTTTTTCCAGCTCGAACGGGCACACATGGGACTGAAACCGGTCCAGGAGCCCCGACCGCCGATGTGGGTCGGGGGGTACGGGCCGAGCATGCGCGGGTTCACCGGCGCGCTGGCCGACGGCTGGTTCCCGTGGATCCACGCGCCCGACCAGTACGAGGAAGACCTCCAGCGAGTGCTCGACGTCGCCGAGGACCGCGGACGGAGTCCCGACGACATCGACCGCGCGGTCATGATCCCGACGACGGTCTCCGAGGACGGCGACGAGGCCCGCGAGGCCGCGATCGAGCGCAACCGGACGAGCCTCGCGCTTCGTCCGCCGCTGCTGGCGAAGATGGGCTACGAGGACATCGCCGACTCGACGCCGATCATGTTCGAGATGGCGTTCGACGAGGAACAGGAGGAGCGGCTCCTCGCGGCCGCCGAGCGCATCCCCGACGAGGCCGTCGACGCGGTGACGGTCTCGGGCACGCCCGAGGAAGCCATCGCGGACCTGGAGCGGTGGGTCGACGCCGGACTGGACAACGTCGTCCTCATCCCGGTCGGCGACTTCGAGGAGACGATGCGCCACTACGAGGAGACGATCATCCCGCACTTCCGCGGCGAGTGACGGCCGGTCGGACCCCCGGTCGCCCGTCCGGTCGGGCCGACCGATCGCATCCGCGGCGGGGGCCCGTCAATCGTAGGCGTACTTGACTTCGACGACGTTGACCGCGTTCCTGAGCTCCGGGAGGAGCTCGTCTTCGATCCGGCCGTCGTCGAAGCGTTCCTTCGGACCGGACACCGAGATGGCGCCGACCACGTCGTCCTCGACGACGACGGGGCTGGCGAGCGAGCGGATCCCCTCGCGGCGCTCCTCGTCTTCGAGGGCGTAGTTGCGGTCGCGGATCCGCGCCAGTTCCTCGTCGAGCCGGTCGCGGGCGGTGATAGTGTTCGCGGTGGACTCCGGGAGGCCGTAGACCTCGACGATCCGGTCGACGTAGTCCTCGGGGAGGTGGGCGAGGATCGCCTTGCCCAGGGCGGTCCAGTGCATCTCGGTGTGTTCTCCGACGGGCGCGTTGTCGTAGACGGCCTCGGTGCCCTCGGCCTGGTAGAGGATCACCCGCTGGCCGTTCTCCTCGATGCCAAGGTTCGCGACCTCGCCCGTGACGTCGGCGAGGTCCTCGACTTCTCCCTTCGTCGACTGGTAGACGTTCTTGCGGTGTCGCACGGTCATGCCGTCGCGGAGGAACCGACAGCTCAACCGGTAGCCCTCGGAGTCTCTGAGTACGTATCCGGTCGCTTCCAGCGTCTTGAGGTGGACGTGGGCCGTGCTCGTCGGGATGTCCAGGGTCGACGCGACGTCGTCGATCCGGACCGTCCCCGCCTCGCGCAGTACGTCGACCACCGCGAACGCCCGCTGGACCGACTGTACGAGTTTGTCGTCGTCGCCCGGTCGCGCGATGTCCATGGTCTACCGTCGGGTTCGAACGAATTAATTCTACTCATAGTAGATCGCGCCGACCGAATTACAGTACTGTCCCTGTCTGTCGAACGGAGCGATACCGCGTGCTATCGATCCGCATTCGAGAGCGATCCACGAGGTGATCCGGCCTCCAGCGGAGGTGAACCCTCACGGACGTTAATGACTCACGGATCCAACGATAGTGGAGCTAGGTGGGGTGTGAACGGCGGTGTGGACGCCGGAATCGGCGGTCTCCAGGGGGCGATACAGCGGAGAGAGAGGATATATGACGCCCGTTCCTGCGAGGATCGGGCGCTCGGCGACCGCTCGGGGGATCGAACGCGGGTGGAAACCAGCCGCCCGGAGCGGGGACAGCTCCCGGTTCCGTTATACGTAGTATCGCAAGCGTCCCCCGGGTCGGCCGCACGCGGTCGTGCGATCGACCCCGGGCAGTCGTGCGATACTCCGTATCAATCGTCCGTTTGCTCGGAGCGCAGGGCCTCGATCATGCCGCGGAGGTAGCCGATCGTGTAGGCGCGCCCGCGGTGTTCCCAGTCGGTGTCCCCCTCCAGGTGGGGCGTGTGGTCGGGGATCATCATGCCGGAGAAGTCGACCTCGTCGAGGAGTTTCAACAGCGCGTACTCGTCGAAGTTGCCCTCGTCCACGAAGTCCTCGGAGAAGTTCGGAACGGTGCCCGAGACGTCGCGGAAGTGGACGTAGACGATCTCGTCGCGCTCGCCGAAGTACCGGATCACCTCGTCGAGGGGCTCGCCCATCTCGGACCAGCAGCCGAGACAGAGGTCCAGCCCGTGGTAGTCGCTGTCGCGGTAGTTCATCGCCCGCTTGAAGTTCTCGAAGTTCCGGAACAGTTGGGGAACGCCCCCGAGCCGTTCCATCGGCGGGTCGCTCGGGTGGAGACTCAGCGTGACGCCGGCCTCCTCGGCGACGGGGAGGACCTCGTCGAGGAAGTACTCGTAGTTCTCCCAGAGTTCGGCCTCGCTGTACTCGCGGTCGTGGGTGAGCGAGTCGACGTCCGCGGCGTCTGCGTCGAAGACGGAGACCTCCGCGCCGCCGCGGGCCGTGGTCCAGCCCGTGCGCCAGACGCCCGCGGGCGCCCAGTGGTACCCGAAGATCGGGATCCCCGCCTCGCCCATGTTCCGGATCGTCCGCTTGAGCTTCGCGAGTTGCTCGTCGCGCCTCGGCCCGTCGAGCATGACGTCCTCGTAGAACGAGACGGGGACGTTCTCGATGGCGTTGAGGCGGACGCCCTCGCGCTCGACGCGCTCGCGGAGCTCGCGCAGGCTCTCAGTCGACCACTCGCCGTCGCCCTCCAGCGGCGCCTCCTCGTCGTCGGGCATGTGCTCGTAGTCGGGGTCGTCGACCTGGTACATGTTCAACAGCACGTCGTCGCCCCCGAGTTGCTTGACGTAGCGCAGTCGCTCGGGCGCGGGGTCCATGAACTGGCCCGCCCCGACGCGCATCGGGAGCTCGTCGAGCGAGAGAGTCCGCTCGCTGCCTTCCGTGGCCATACACCCTCGTACCGGGTTCACCATTATAAAGGTCGTCACCGAGACCGGTCGTCGGAGCCGGTGGTGCGTTCCCACATGCGTGGATTGAAGTCTCGTCGCGCGCATCCTCACGTCGTGACACGAGCACCATACCGCGCGCGTGCCGTCCCGCACCGAGAATCCGACCCCGTCGTCTCGCCGGTTCCGAACGAGGTGAGCGCCTGATGGTCGAGTTCGCCGTCAACGCCGGGATCGTCGGCGCGGAGGACGAATCGGTCGCAGAGGCGGTCGGAACGGCCGCCGACCTGGGCGTCTCGGCCGTCGAGTTCTTCGACTGGCAGAGCGCCGACCTCGCCGCCGTCCGCGAGGCCGGTTCCGAACGCGGGATCGGGATCGCCGGTATCCTCGCGGGCGGCGCAGGCTCGAACATCGACGACCGCGACGCGCCGGCCGCCGTCAACCCCTACGACCGCGAGACGGTCGTCGGCGACGTCGAGGAGTCGCTCGACGCGGCCGAAGAGGTGGGCGCCGACTGCCTCATCCTGACCGTCGGGCCCGACCAGGGCGGGTTCGCCCACGACACGCAGCGGCGCGCGCTCGAGCGCGTCCTCGCGGACGTCGCACCGGCCGCCGAGGACGCCGGCGTCACCGTCGTCATCGAACCGCTGAACACGACGGTCGACCACCCGGGCTACTTCCTCGAGTCCTCGCGGGAGGCGTTCGACATCGTTCGCTCGGTGGGGAGCGACCGCGTGAAGGTCCTCTTCGACGTTTACCACCAGCAGATCACCGAGGGCGACGTGATCCGGAACCTCACCGAGAACGTCGACCAGGTGGGCCACGTCCACGTCGCCGACAACCCCGGCCGATTCGAACCCGGGAGCGGCGAGATCGCCTACGCCAACGTCTTCGACGCGCTGGACGACGCCGGCTACGAGGGCTACGTCGGCATGGAGTTTTTCGCGGCGAGCGAGGGGACGACCATCGAAGAGGGCGTCCGCGGGACGGTCGCGCTGGACTGATCCGTGGCGGTGCCCGCCTCGGACGACCGACTGTGGTACGACGAACCGGCGACGGAGTGGGTCGAGGCTCTCCCCGTGGGAAACGGCCGCGTCGGCGGGATGGTCCACGGCCGCCCGGCCGCCGAACGGGTCGCGCTCAACGAATCGGGGCTCTGGATGGGCGAGTTCGCCGTCCGGTGCGCCGAGGGCGGGCCCGACGACCTCGACGCCGTCCGCGACCGCCTCTGGGCCGGCGAGTTCGAGCAGGCCCAGCGGCTCTGCAACGAGTACTTCGTCACCGACGCGCGGGGCGTCCCGCCGTACCTCCCGTTCGGGGACCTCCTGATCGACCTCCGGGGTCACGACGACCCCGCCGACTACCGGCGTTCGCTCGACGTCGTCGACGGGGTCGCTCGAACGGAATACACCGTCGATGGAACGCGTCACGAACGGGAGTGTTTCGCGAGCGCGCCCGACGGCGTGCTGGCCGTCCGACTGGAGAGCGACGGGCCCGGGACGCTCGACGCGCGAGTCCGACTCGACCGGGACCGCTGCGCGCGGACGACCGTGGTCGACGACACCGTCGTCCTGCGCGGCCAGGTGGTCGGTGTTCCGGGAGCGGACGAGTCCGTCGAACCCGGCGGCTGGGGCCCGCGCTTCGAGGGGCGGGCCGAGATCCGGGCGGCGGGCGGCTCCGTCGTCCCGGCGGCCGAGGCGGATTCGGGTAGCGAGGCGTTCGTCGAGGCCGAGGCTGGGGTCGTCGTCCGAGACGCCGACGCGGTGACGATCCTGTTCGCCGCCGCGACCGCTCCAGCCGACGGCGATCCGACGTCCGAGGTCCGCGAGACGCTCGGCGCCCTCGCGAGCGAGGGATACGGGTCGATCCGCCGGCGCCACGTCGCGGACCACCGCGAGTACATGGACCGGCTCTCGCTCGATCTGGGGGATCCCGTCGACCTCCCGACCGACGAACGGCTGGAGCGAGTCCGCGAGGGCGACCCCGACCCTCACCTGGCACAGCTGTACTTCCAGTACGGTCGGTACCTCCTGCTCGCCTCGTCGCGTCCGGGGACGCTCCCGGCGACCCTCCAGGGGAGCTGGAACGAGGAGTACCGGCCGCCCTGGGACTCGAACTACACGCTGGACGTCAACCTGGAGATGAACTACTGGCCCGCGGAGGTGACGAACCTCCGCGAGTGCGCCGAACCGCTCGTCGCGTTCGTCGAGGACCTGCGCGAGTCGGGTCGGGAGACGGCCCGTCGGCGCTACGGCTGCGACGGCTTCTGCGCGCACGTCCAGAGCGACCGCTGGCACACGACCGCCCAGACCGTCGACGCCCACTGGGGCCACTGGCCGACGGCCGCCGCGTGGCTCTGTTCGACCCTCTGGGACCGCTACGCCTTCTCCGGCGACGAGGCCGACCTGGAACGGGTCTACCCGATCCTCCGCGAGGCCGCCGCGTTCCTGCTGGACTACCTCGTCGACCATCCCGACGAGGACTGGCTCGTGACCGCGCCGTCGGCCTCGCCGGAGAACCAGTTCCGGACCGCCGACGGGCTGGAAGCGACCACCTGCGTCATGCCGACGATGGATATCCAGCTGACGCGGGACCTGTTCGGACACTGCGTCGAAGCGGCCGGGACGCTCGACCGCGACCCGGAGTTCGCGGCCGAGCTGACCGACGCGCTCGACCGCCTCCCGCCGATGCGGACGACCGGAGACGGACGGCTGCGAGAGTGGCTCGACGACTTCGAGGAGGTGAACCCCGGCCATCGCCACGTCTCGCACCTCGTCGGGTTCTATCCCGCGGACGTCCTGTTCGACGACGCGGGCGCCGAGATGGACGGCGGGAAGGCCGTCCCGGACGGGTCCGCCCTCGCGCTCGACGTCGAGGAACGCCGCGAGGCCGTCCGCGCGTCGCTGGAGCGCCGCCTGGACAACGGCGGCGGACACACCGGCTGGTCCTGCGCGTGGACGGTCGCGCTCTTCGCACGCCTGGGCGACGGCGACCGAGTGGGCGACTCCGTCCGCGCGCTCCTCGCGGACTCGACGTACGACTCGCTGCTGGACTCGCACCCGCCGTTCCAGATCGACGGGAACTTCGGCGGGACCGCGGGGATCGCCGAGGCGCTCCTCGGGAGCCACGCCGGCGCGTTGCGTCTGCTCCCGGCGCTCCCCGACGAGTGGGACTCGGGGTCGGTGACTGGTCTCCGTGCGCGCGGGGGGTTCGAAGTCGACCTCGCCTGGAGCGACGGGTGCCTCGACGGGGCGACGATCCGCGCGGAGCGCGACGCGCGATGCCGGATCCGAACCGACGAGTCCGCTGTCTCCGGAGCACTCGAAGTGATTCGAACGGCGGACGGTGAGACGGTCACGGTGGACCGCGAGGACGGGCGCGTCGGCTTCGGCGCGTCGGGTGGGACGTCGTACGACGTGGTCGTGCGGTCGGAGTGACTCGACCGCGGGTCCGCCCCGTACGCCCGGCGACGACTCGGTCCGATTCGCCGGGACCCCAGTCCTTAACCGTCGTCCTGCGTACGGACAGCCGATGGCAACAGACGCGACCAGCGCCGACCAGCCGATAGACCGAACGGACCTCGAGATCGCCTACATCGGCGGCGGGAGCCGCCAGTGGGCCCCGAACCTGATCCAGGACCTGGCCCTCTCGGAGTTCGACGGCCACGTCCGCCTGTACGACACGAACCGGGAGGCCGCCGAGACCAACGCCGAGTTCGGCAACTGGGTCCAGGAGGACGAGGACGCCACCGCCGAGTGGTCCTACGAAGCCGTCGCGGACCTCGACGAGGCGCTCGAGGGCGCCGACGCCGTCATCCTCTCGACCCAGTACGACCCGCGGGAGACGTTCGTCCACGACCTGCGCATCCCGAAAGCGTACGGCATCTACGGCGCCGTCGCCGCCACGATCGGCCCGGGGGGCATCTTCCGCGCGATGCGGACGATCCCCGTCTTCCGCCGGTTCGCCGCCGCCATCCGCGAGCACTGCCCCGACGCCTGGGTGTTCAACTACACCAACCCCGTCCACTTCGTGACACGCGCGCTCTACGACGAGTACCCGGACATCAACGCGCTGGGCCTCTGTCACGAGGTGCTGGGCACGCGCTGGCACCTCGCGATGCTCGCCGAGGAGGAACTCGGCATGGACGCCGAACGCGCGGACGTCCAGGTGAACGTCAAGGGGATCAACCACTTCACCTGGGTCGACGAGGCCCGCTGCAAGGGCGTCGACCTGTGGCCGCTGCTCGAGCGGCTGCAAGACGGCGAGCGCGGGTCCAAGCGCTTCACCTACGACGACCTCAAAGACGAGAGCGTCTTCACGGACAACTGGCAGGTCACGTGGGAGCTGTTCCGGCGGTTCGGCGTCCTCCCCGCCGCGGGCGACCGCCACCTCATCGAGTACGCCACCTCCTTCATCGCCGACGGCCAGGACTCGCTCAACCACTGGGGCGTCCGCCGCACCGACGCCGACTACCGCGCGAAACACTGGACCCCCGCCGAATCCAAGCAGACCACGAACGTCGACGCGTGGCTCTCCGGCGAGGCGGAGTTCGAACTCGAATCCTCGGGCGAGGAGTTCCTCGACATCCTCGAGGGGCTGACCGGCGACGGCCCGTACGTCACGAACGTCAACCTGCCCAACTCCGGGCAGATATCCGATCTCGAGCAGGGCCCGGTCGTCGAGACCAACGCCGTCGTCCGCGACAACCAGGTCAAACCGGTCACCGCCGGCGGCTTCCCGCGACCCGTCCGGAGCATGGTCCAGGGTCACGTCGACACCATCGAGACGGTCATCGAGGCCGCCCGCACCGGCGACGTGGATAAAGCCTTCCAGGGCTTTTCCATCGACGACCAGATCCAGACGCTGACTCCCGACGAGTCCCGCGACCTGTTCGGCGAACTGTTCGCCGCCGAGCGCGAGTTCCTCACCGACTGGAACGTCGACGAGTCGGACGTGCTGGCGAAGGCCGACACGTTCGACGCCTGACGCGTCGATTCGCGACCGCGTCGTCGTCGCGCGAGTTCCGACCCGGTCGTCGGGAGGGCGGTCGTTCGCTTGCCACCTTCGTTTCTGGCGCTCGGAACGGGCACCGTGTCTGGGGAACGAGCGCGATATTCTGAAGAATCGTGTTCTTGACTTCGAGACAGACGGGTATACATCGAGAACGAACGTCACGGGAGCGCAGGCACGTGAACCGGCTGCCGTCACGCGATCTTTTCCCACGCCGGCGAACCTTCGCCGATATTCGACGCGAACTGTCAGAGAACACGTCGGTACTGTTTCAGGTCATCCGTCGGAGGAGACGCGACCGGACGTCGACGGGTCTCCACCGGTCGCCGTCGACCGCCGACGTCCGATCAGTCCGCGTCGCCGACGCGGCCCTGCTCGTCGGGGATCCCCGCGTGCTCGCGGAAGTACTCGGAGAGTCGGTCGCGCCAGATCCCTGCGTGTGCGACCTGTTCGTCGAAGCGCTCGGCGACGTGGCGGAACCGTTCGCCGTCGATCTCCCCTTCCAGCCGACGCCACTCGTCGCGCAAGCGCTGGATCTCCTCGACGCCCGCGTAGAGGTTGTCGTACAGCGTCTGGATCACCGTGCGGCCGTCCTCGAGCTCGTGGTCCCAGGAGAGGTGATGGAAGAAGAGGAGCAGCTCCTCCGGACAGCGCTCGGGGTCGTCGTACAGTTCTGCCAGCGCGTCGGGGTACTGCTGGGCGTAGCCGTTGCCCCGTGAGTTGCGGTCTTTCCCGACGCCGTCCTCGGTGATACCGGTGTAGCCCGGCCACTCCTCGGGGCCGGGGTCGTAGTGGTTCTCCAGGTAGGCGCTACCGTTGTACATCATGTGCATCAAGCCGAGACCGCCGGTCGAGTAGTCGACGACCGCCGGCCACGTCGAGTGCATGATCTCAGTGACCGTCTCGACCACGTCCTCGTCGTGGCCGAACGTCTGCCTGACCCACTCGTCGGTGATCTCGGCCGTGTCGAGGTCGGGATCCCACGCGAGACGACCGTAGCCGTAGAGGTTCGCCTGCGCGAGGTAGTGGCCGGTCCAGTTGCGGTCCTCGCCCGGCCCGCCGACGCCCGCCATGCCCGTTCCGGGGTCGGCGAACAGGTCCTTGACGCGCCTGCCGTGGCCCTCGGGGTCGGTGTCGAACTCCAGCACCTCCTTCCACATCGGGACGTGATAGCAGGCGTGGACGTGCTGGCCGGTGTACTCGCCGGTGACCTGGAGTTCGAGCCCCAGGTCGGTCTCGGGCATCTGACCGAAGACCGGCGAGACCGGCTCGCGGGGCTGGAAGTCGATCGGTCCGTTCTTGACCTGGACGGTGACGTTGTCGTGGAACTCGCCGTCGAGCGGTTCGAACGTGTCGTACTGCTGGACGGCGCGGTCCTTGTGACTCCCGTAGACGAACGCGCGCCACCAGACGCGTCCGCCGTGGGGTTCCAGCGCGCGCGCGAGGACGTTCGCCCCGTCGACGTGGTCGGCGTCGTAGTTGTACGGTCCGGGCTGGCCCTCCGAATCGGCCTTGACGAGGAACCCGCCGAAGTCGGGGATCAGGTCGTACACCTCCTCGGCCTTCTCGGCCCACCACTCCTCGACCGCCGGGTCGTTCGGGTCCGAGGTGTCGAGCCCGCCGATCTTCTCGGGCGCGCCGAAGTTGACCGAGAGGTGGGTTCGGATGCCGTAGCGCCGGAAGAGTGAGGCCAGCCCCGTCAGCTTCTCGAGGTACCGCGACTCGAGGAGGCGCCACCCCTCGAGTTCGTCCATGGCCTCGTTCGCGCTCTCTCGGCCGGGGATCTGCGTGTTGACGTTGTTGAGGACGATCCCGTTGATCCCGACGGAGGCGAGGAGACGGGCGTAGTCGCGGTAGCGCTCGCGCAGGTCCGGCAGCCGTTCGAAGTCGAAGATCGACTGGCCGGCGTAGCCCCGCTCCATCGACCCGCGGAACGGGTTGTCCCAGTGGTTGATCAGTCGGTCCGGGGAGTGGGGTTCTTCGAGGACGTCGACGTCCTCGATCGCTTCGCGCGTGGCCACGAGCCGCAGCAAGTGGAACGTCCCGTAGACGAGGCCGCTGTCGGAGCCGGCGGTGACGACCAGCGTGTCGATCCCCTCCCACTCGCCGGTCGTGATCAGGTACCCGCCCTCGGCGAGGTCCGCGACGCGCTCCTCGTCGACCGCCCGCGCGACGACGTCCATGTCCGAGGGAGTACCGATCGCGAGGAAGCCGTCGACGGTGCGCGGCGGGTGTTGCCAGAGGTGGGGATCGCGCCCGAGCATCCCGCCGAGACCGCGGCGCAGTTCCTCGCGCACCGCGCCGAGTTCGCGCGACTCCTCGGCGACGTAGGCGTGCGAACAGAGCCGCCGGTACGAGTCCCGGAGGTCGCCCTCGGGCACCTCGTCGTACCGGAGCCAGCAGTCGTCGTAATCCGGTTGCATACGCTACCGGGATCACCACCGGCCACCAAAACGCTGCCGACGTGGGGTTCTTCGCCCCGTGGACGGCCCCGGTGACCGGAGTCACCGCTCGCGGCGACCGGTGCCCGTTCCGAGGAGGCGGGAGAACGCCGTTTGCCGAAATCCGGCGACGCTCACCCGGACGAACGCACCGACGGAGAGCGACCCCGCGCCGTCGCCGACCGCCGGGACCGCGACGGGGTTCCACTCTGGCACGCCGGTCGGCACGAACTCGACTTCGACGAGCCGGTCGAAGACCCCCGCCGCGGCCCGACCGACGGCGAGCGACGTCCGGCGCCGGCACGGACGAGCGAGCCGGCGGGTCCACACAGGAACGCTTTTGTAGGATATCCGCAATCTACTATCCATCTCCATGTCATCGGACGACACACCGGGATCGGGTGCTGACGAAGCCGACGGCCTCGCTGTGGGCCGCAGGTCGTTGCTCGGGACGCTCGCGGCGGTGGGGCTCGCGGGCTGTCCGGGGCGGGGCGGGAAATCGACGCCTACCGGAGGCCGCGGCGACGGCGGCGACGGGGAGGGAGACGACGGGAGCGACGCCGAGTCGGCCACAAACGCGGCGACGGACCGCTCCGGCGCGGACGCCGAGACGGATCCCGCCGCCGGGGGCGAAGACGGGACAGACGCCGCGTCGGCGTCGGTGGCGCTCGTTCGCGACGACGAGGTCCCCGCGGTCGAGGAACGCATCGCCGAGCACCGAACGAGCGAGCTGACCGTCGAGGTGACCGACGCCGACGGGAACCCCGTCGACGGCGCCGAGGTCGAGGTCGCGATGCAGGACCACGCCTTCGGCTTCGGGACGGCGGTCAACGCCGGGACGCTGATAGAAGAGGCGAGCGAGGGCGACAACTACCGCGAGTACATCCCGGAGCTGTTCAACAAGGCGGTCCTCGAGAACGGGACCAAGTGGGCCTTCTGGGAGCGCGACCCGGAGCTGGCCGACGCGGCGGTCGACTGGCTGCTCGACCGGGGGCTGGACGTGCGCGGACACGTCTGTATCTGGGGCCGCGAGGGGTCGGGGGCCATCCCGTCGGACGTGCAGACGGCGATCGAAAACCGGGACGCCGAGACGATCCGCTCGCGGTCGATGGACCACATCGAGGAGATCATCACCCACTACGGCGAGAAGATGACCGAGTGGGGGGTCGTCAACGAGGCGATGCACGCCTACCAGCTCCAGCTTGGCGTCTACGGGGACAAGATCGACCAGGACCAGCCCTGGACCGGCGAGGTGGTGCCGTGGACCTCGGAGTTGCTGGCCGAGTGGTACGCCGAGGCCGACGCCGTCCGCGAGGCCGACGACCTCGACGTCGGCCTGGGAGTCAACGACTTCAACCAGTTCGCCTACGACTACACCGACGACCGCTACGAGACGGAGATCGACCACATCAACGAGAACGGCGCACAGCTCGACACCGTTGGCCTGCAGGGCCACGTCGCCGCTCGCACCGGCGAGTTCGACACCAACTCGAACCCGGACGGGCGGGTCCCCCCGAGCCGGGTCAAAGCGGAGATCGACCAGTTCGCCGACCACGGCGCCGCGGTGAAGATCACCGAGTTCGACACCTACGGCGGGAACGACTGGGCGAACGACGCCGAACGCGCCGAGGTCCTCCGGGACTACCTCCGGGGCGCGTTCTCCCACCCGGACGTCACGGACTTCCTGATGTGGGGCTTCTGGGACGGGCGCCACTGGCGCGACGAGGCGCCGCTGTTCTACGACGACTGGACGGAGAAACCCGCATACGACGTGTGGACGGGGCTGGTCTTCGACGAGTGGTGGACCGAGGAGTCGGGGTCCACGGAGAGCGACGGGACCTACGCCGTAACCGGATTCCACGGCGAGTACGAGGTGACCGCCGCCGTCGACGGCGAGACCGTCTCCGACACCGCCACCCTCCCCGACGGCGGCGCGACCGTGGAACTCTCGGCCGAGTGAGCTGACGGAACGCACGGCTGTCCCCCTCGACCGGGCGGTCGCGTCCGTCCGTCGAATGTCCGTCCGAATGTAAATAGTTATAACCAGACGTTTGTCTGATACGTACGACGGCAATGTCAGACGATGACAACCACGGTTCCGACAGTGGCGTGGGTGGTCCGATCGGCCGCCGGCCGCTCCTGGGAGCGCTCGCAGCGGCGGGTCTCGCGGGGTGTCCGGGTGACAGCGGTGGTGGAGACACAGACGCGCCGAACGGCGTGGACGGCGGCGGTTCGAATCCCACGCCGCCGGCCGGGACGCCGGTCTCGGTCCCGTCGGGGTGGCCCGAGACGCGCGACCCCTACTACGGGTCGCTCGCGAACGACCTCGGCGGCGAGATGGGACTGCCCGCCGGCGAGTTCGTCTACGCGAACTACGAGGCGGGGACGATGGCGTCCTTCGACGTGAGCGGCGACGCGGTCGAGACGTCGCGGATCGACGCGGGCGACGACCGGCCGTTCTCCTCGGCCGTGCGCGTGACCGCGACCGGGGAGACCGAGAACGCGTGGGACGTGACGATGATCGGCACCGTCACCGACACCGCGGTCGAGTCGGGTGACGTCCTCCTCGGGGTCGCGTACCTGCGCGGGCCCGAGTCGAGCGAGTCCGAGCCGACGGCCCAGTTCGTCGCCAAGGACGAGGACAACCTCGACACGAACATGGTCAGGTCCACGCCGGAGGTCCAGCCGCCCGCCGAGTGGACCCGCTACTACGTCCCGATCCAGTTCGACTACGACGCCGAGGCGGGCACCTGGAGAACGGAGATATTTCTCGGGTACGGTCCGCAAACGGTCGACCTCGGTGGTCTCGCGCTGGTCGATTTCGGCGGCGACGTCGCCGTCGATGACCTCCCGAGCGGACCGGTCGACGAGGGGGGCAACGGCGCGAGCGCGACCGACGCGTCCGGCGACTGGGAGACGGCCGCCGACCGGCGGATCGCCGAGCACCGGACGAGCGAGCTGACCGTCGAGGTGACCGACGCCGACGGCGAGTCCGTCGACGGCGCCGAGGTCGAGGTCGCGATGCAGGAACACGAGTTCGGGTTCGGCTGCGCCGTCAACGCGCCCCATCTGCTCGACGAGACGAGCGAGGGCGACCCGTACCGCGAGCACCTCACCGACCTGTTCAACCTCGCGGTGCTGGGCAACCACCACAAGTGGCGCTTCTGGGAGGAGAGCCGGGCGATCGCCGACGGGGCGACCGAGTGGATACTCGAGCAGGGGCTGGACCTGCGCGGGCACGTCTGTCTCTGGGCGAACGTCTCGGCGTGGGCGGTCCCGCCGGACGTGGTGAAAGCGATGGGCCGTAAGTGGGAGGCCAACGGCGTCACGGACCCCGAACTCGACCCCGAGCACGTCCGCGAGCGGACGATGGAACACGTCCCCGAGATCATCGACTACTACGGCGACGACATCACCGAGTGGGAGGTCGTCAACGAGCTCACACACAAGCCGGGGTTCGTCGAGGCCGTCAACGGGGTCCCGGCGACCGAGGACAGCTCGCTCGAGGACGTCGACCCGGTCGAGGCGCCGATCCTCGCCGACTGGCAGGCGGCGGCTCGCGAGGCGGCCCCCGAAGGGATGCCGCTGGGTATCAACGACTACAACACCCTCGCTGGCCCCTACGAGTCGACGCGTGACGCCTACGAGCGTCAGATCGAATTCCTCGCCGGCTCCGAGGCGGGCCTGGATTTCGTGGGGCTACAGAGCCACTTCAACGAGGCGTCGTCGCTCACGCCCGGCCAGACGAAGGCGGCGCTCGACCGGTACGCCGAGCACGACGTCCGCCTGCGGATCACGGAGTTCGACATGGCCGACGAGAACTGGGCGGAGGAGGACAAGGCGGTGTTCTTCCGCCGGTTCCTGAAGACGGTGTTCAGCCATCCGGCGGTCGACGACTTCCTCGTCTGGGGGATGACCGACCCGCTCCACTGGCGCGGCGACGCCCCGTTCTTCGCGGAGGGCTGGGAGGAAAAGCCGTCGCTCGCGGAGTACCGCGGCCTCGCCTTCGACGAGTGGTGGACCGAGGAGTCGGGGACGACCGAGGACGGGACCTACACGACGACCGGATTCCACGGCGAGTACGAGGTGTCGGCGACCGTCGACGGCCAGACGGTGACCGAGACGGTCACCCTCTCCGAGGGCGGAACGGCCGTCGAACTCTCCGCCGACGGCTGATCGACCGGGGTCGCCTCGATCCGTCCCACCGGCGGACGGCGTCCCCGGAACCATTATTAGCTGGGATCACGACGATATTCACGAATGTCAGCCGATTCTGACGCCGTCTATCGCGACTCCGCCGCACCGACATCGGAACGGATCGACGACCTGCTCTCACGGATGACCGTCGAGGAGAAGGCCGCCCAGCTCGGGTCCGTCAGCCCCAGTCGCCACGTCGCGGACGAGGCCGAGGGCGAGACCGACGACGGCGGCTCCGAACTGGTCGAGGACGGCGAGCTCAACCGCGAGGTAGCGGAGGAACTGCTCGCGGACGGCATCGGCCACCTCACCCGCATCGGCGGCGAGGGGAGCCTCCCGCCCGAGCGCGCCGCCGAGGTCACGAACGAACTCCAGCGGCTCCTGACCGAGGAGACTCGGCTCGGGATCCCCGCGATCCCCCACGAGGAGTGTCTCAGCGGGTACATGGGTCCCGAGGGCACCACGTTCCCGCAGGGGATCGGGATGGCGAGCACGTGGGACCCGGACCTGATGGCGGCGGTCACGGACACGATCGGCGACCAGCTCGAGGCCATCGGGACGGCCCACGCGCTGTCGCCGGTGCTGGACGTCGCCCGGGACCTGCGCTGGGGGCGCGTCGAGGAGACGTTCGGCGAGGACCCCTATCTCGTCGCCGAGATGGCGACCGCGTACGTCTCCGGGCTGCAGGGCGACTCGCCGGCCGACGGCATCACCGCCACGCTCAAGCACTTCGTCGGCCACGCCGTCGGCGCCGGCGGGAAGAACCGCTCGTCGGTCGATCTGGGCGAGCGCCAGCTCCGCGAGGTCCACATGTTCCCCTTCGAGGCCGCGGTCCGGGAGGGCGACGCCGAGTCCGTGATGAACGCCTACCACGACATCGACGGGGTCCCCTGCGCGAAAGACGAGTGGCTGCTGACCGACGTGCTGCGCGGCGAGTGGGGCTTCGACGGCCACGTCGTCTCCGATTACTTCAGCGTCGACTTCCTCGAGTCCGAACACGGCGTCGCGGCGACCCAGCGAGAGGCGGCCGTCGCCGCCGTCGAGGCGGGGGTCGACGTCGAGCTGCCCAACACGGACTGCTACGAGTACCTCCCCGAGGCCGTCCGCCGCGGCGAACTGGCCGAAGAGACGCTCGACGCGACGGTCCGCCGGGTCCTGCGCGCGAAGTTCGAGAAGGGGCTGTTCGACGACCCCCTCGTCGACGCCGACGCCGCGGCCGAGCCCTTCGAGGACGAGGCCGCCGTCGGGCTGGCCCGCGAGGCCGCCCGCGACTCGCTGGTCGTCCTCAAGAACGAAGGCGATCTGTTGCCGCTGGACGACGCCGACTCCGTCGCCGTGGTCGGTCCGAAGGCCGACGACAAGAAGGGGATGCTCGGCGACTACGCATACGCCGCTCACTACCCCGAGGAGGAGTACGAGTTCGAGGCCGACACGCCCCTGGCCGCGATCGAGAACCGCGTCGACGCCGACGTGCACTACGCGCAGGGCTGTACCGCCACCGGCAACTCGACCGACAAGATCGGCCGAGCGGTCGAAGCCGCCGAAGGCGCCGACGTCGCGCTCGCGTTCGTCGGCGCGCGCTCGGCGGTCGACTTCTCGGACGCCGAGGGCGTCAAGGCCGAGCAGCCGATGGTCCCGACCAGCGGCGAGGGCTGCGACGTGACCGACCTCGGGCTCCCCGGCGTCCAGGAGGAGCTGGTCGCGCAGGTCGAGGAGACCGACACGCCCGTCGTCGTCGTACTCGTCAGCGGGAAGCCCCACGCGATCCCCGAGATCGACGCGAACGCCGACGGGGTCGTCCAGGCGTGGCTCCCCGGTGAGGAAGCGGGCGACGCCATCGTCGACGTGGTCTTCGAGGGCCACGACTCGGGCGGTCACCTCCCCGTGTCGATGCCCAAGTCCGTGGGCCAGCTGCCGGTCCACTACAGCCGCAGGCCCAACACCTACAGCGAGGACTACGTCTACGACGACGGCCAGCCCGTCTATCCGTTCGGCCACGGCCTCAGTTACGCCGAGTTCGAGTTCTCCGACCTCGACCTCTCGGACGTCGAGGTCACTCCCTCGGGGACGTTCACCGCCAGCGTCACCGTCGAGAACACGGCCGACCGCGCCGGGAGCGACGTCGTCCAGCTCTACGTCTCCGCGGAGAACCCCGACCTCGCCCGGCCGGTCCAGGAACTGGTCGGGTTCCGCCGCGTCGAGCTCGACGCCGGCGAGTCGACGCGCGTGTCCTTCGAGATCGGCGCGAGTCAGCTCGCCTACCACGACCGGAACGCGAACCTCACGGTCGAGGCCGGCGACTACGAACTGCGCGTCGGTCACTCCGCCGAGGATATCGCCGAGACCGCGCAGCTGTCCGTGACCGACTCCAAACAGGTCCCGCGGACCAGCCGCCGCTACTTCACCGAGACGGCGCTCGACGAGGTGTAGCGAACCCGAGAACTGGGCGATCCACCTGCGTTTCCGACCACCGTCTACACCCGTCCGAGATCGAGTTCGATCCGGCCGAGACTTCCCTCTCGCAGCGGGCGCGAGATCCGCGCCACAACCGACGGACCACCGTCACTCGCACCGACGTTCCAACATCAGTATCGAACGTGATAGACAAGGGGTGGCGCGGTACTTTCGACCGTTCGACAATATTTCCGCGTCATGTCTCGTGAAGCGATAATGTCGGCACAAAACTTTTCTTCGCGATGATCGCCGGCGAGTCGTTCTCACGCTCGATAGCCGAAACGTCAGCTCACCCACTGACAGTCGCCGGCGGGAGGAATTCTTCGGTAATAACGTTTTTCCCGGAGTCCGACTAGCGGCCTCTATGAACGGATCGAGCGCGTTCGGGTCGCGAGGTGGCGTCCGTTGAGCGACGCCGAGGCGGAGCAGTCGGGCCGCGAACTGGCGGCCGAGGCGCTGTGCGACCAGTCGCGAAAGATCGTCGGCGTGTTCACGATCGCCGTCATCTTCCTCCTGGTGCAGGTCCCCTATCTGTTCGTCGTCGAGCGGAGTTCCTCGCTGTTCGTGGTGGCCGTGCTGAACGTCCTCGGGAGCGGCGGATTCGCCGTCGTCTCGGGGAGTGCGCTCTGGTTCTGCAGGCAGCGCGCGGAGTGACGCGGAGCCGTGAGGCGGACCGGGATCGAACCCGGGACTGCGTGCGGTCTATCCGAGACACGCGTGCGCTATCGTAGCACTCGAAAGACGTGGCTCGGACGATCGCACGCCGTCGTGCGATCGAGCGTGCGAGCGCTCTCGAACGCTACGATTCTCCGTCTGAACGGGCGACGGAACGGCGTCGATTCACCCCCTCGGAGACGCGCCGGGGCGGGTCGGACGAACGGAATACGAGACCCGACGGTCCCCAAGCGGACGAATCGAGACGGCGTCGGAGATTCGAAAGAGCGAGCGACGAGTTCAGGCGGTCGTCGCGCGGGCGTACAGTTTGTTCGCGAACAGGAACGTGTAGATACCCGTTCCGAGCAGAACGAGCGTCGCGCCGATGATACCCATCATCCCCGCAAACACCTTGTGGACGACGGCGAACCCGGGTACTTCGGACCAGTGCAGATACTGCGAGGGGAGTTCCGTCATCACCGAGACCGGCCCGCCGTCGCCGCCGATGATTATCGCCGGATTCCCGTTGACGACGGTCGCACCGAGGACGATCCACAGGACGCCGAACAGGATGATCATCAACGAGACGTTCCCCGTCATAAAGTAGTACAGCGCCAGGAGGTAGGCCCTGACACCGCTGGTCTCCTGTTGCGCGCGTTCGATTGCTTGCCTCATTGCGATACACTGTTCCACACACGCATTTCAAACTTCCGCTTACCCGGACGAGTGATACGGATTAGTGCAAGCGTTTACCGGGTCGACCGCACGACTGCGTGCGGTCGATCCCGGACTGTCTTGCACTAATCCGTACGACGCGAGGACGTGCCCGGGGACTCGGTTCGGTTCCGACCGAGGCGAGATCGAACGCCGCGTTCGCAACGAGTCGTCGGGCCGATCCGAAGCGATCCGGCGGTGATAGACCGAGACGGGGACGTTTCATTGAAATGGACAGGAACCTTTTTATAGTGGTAGCAGAAGGTAAGGGTATGCGGAAGCCTGACAGCATCCGTGGCAAGGAGTTATCGAGGCGCCGGTACGCACAGATACTGGCCGGAATGGGTGCAGCCGGCCTCGCCGGGTGCCCGAGTGACAGTGGTGGCGACGGCGGTGACGGTGGGTCAACCGGAACGCCGACGCCGACGCCCGAGAGCGGTGGGGACGGCGGCGACGGCGGCGACGGCGGCGGCGGTGGGAGCACCGACACCGGCGGCGAGGACACGGAGACCGCGACCGACCGCGAGCCGGTGGTCGACCACATCAACTACGCGGTAGCAAACTCGCCGGACGTGTTCAACTGGAACCCGTGGACGCCCCAGGACAACACGCTGGGCGACCTGTGGATGTCCCAGTTGCACGCGCTCCGGAACGTCGTCACGACCCAACATTCCTACAGCGGGACGACGGTGCCGACGCCGCACAAGCCCGACCACGAGGAGATCGAGATCATGACGTGGATCTCGGGCATCGACGTCGAGCCGCCCTACGACTGGTGGGACCACCACGACGACCGCTCGACGTACTGGAACGGCGACCCCTTCGACGCGGTGGCCCGGGAGAAACACAACCACGTCGCCTGGTTCCAGGGCGGCAACAAGTTCACCGAGTCAGCGACGTTCAACCAGAAGGCCGAGGACCAGTGGACGCTCCACCAGTGGACCAACAAGGGATCGGTGCCCGCACAGGACCCGGACCCGACGGCGCGGGTCATCCTGAAGTCCAACGCCGGCCCGGTCGACGGGAACCCGCCGATCCACCCGGATTACACCGAGCCGTACCTCCAGCGGTATCGGGACGCCAGCAACACGGACCAGGTCCAGAAGATCACGGACGACCTGACCAGCGACCGGATCGGCCTCGAACGGATGGCCCTGAACGGCGGGACCGACGAGACCCTCGCCGGGAGCGGCCCATACCGCCTCGAGTCGATGGACGACGTCGGCTCCGAGAAGGTCACCCTCAGACTCAACGAGGACCACCCGAACGCGAAACACACGAACGTCCAGAAGCTCAACCTCTACTGGGCCGAGGGCAGCCGCCGACAGACGCTCGTCACGAACGGCGTCCTCGACCTTGACGACGGTGCCCTCACGCCCGGCGGCGAGATCACGCGCGATTCCCTGCCGGATTACATGCAGGAGTTCACCCGCTGGCTGCGCGCGACGGGCGGTGACATGTGGAAGTTCAACTGGAACGACAAGCACCTCCAGAACCTCTGGGTGCGCCGCGCGCTCGTCGAGGCCGTCGACTGGAACGCGCTCACCACCAACGGGTGGGGCGAGGGCGGATCCGTGCCCCTCGAACACGACACGTTCCTGCTGGACGCCCAGTCCGAAAACACCTTCTCGAGCGACTTCCTCGACCAGCTACACACCTACTCGCGGTCTTCCAACAAGGAGCTGGCGACCAAGTACATGAAGAAGGCCGGCTACTCGAAGCAGGGCGGCCAGTGGGTCGACCCGCAGGGCAACCCCGCGTCGATCGACCTGGTCGCCACCTCCAACATCGGGGCACACGTCCAGGCGGCCCAGACGATCAAGGCCAACCTCGCCAACTGGGGCTTCGGCGTGAACTTCACCACGCAGGGGTGGTCGACGTGGTCGAACAACCTCGACCCCAACGGCGGGCTCAACTACGATTCCA
>JBDGSU010000037.1:0-28118 GCA_042217395.1 Halosimplex sp. | reverse complement strand
CGTCGCCGATCAGCGGCTCGTAGGGCTTCTTGTACTTGTCCTTCCAGGTCGTCGCGAGCGCGCCCATCGTCCGGCCGTGAAAGCCCTTCATCGTCGCGACGATCTTCGAGTTGCCCGTCGCCGAGCGGGCGAACTTCAGCGCCGCCTCGTTGGCCTCCGTGCCGGAGTTACAGAGCCACGTGTACTCGATGGGATCCGGTGCGGTGGCGGCCAGCTGCTCGTACAGCGCCGTCCGCGCGGCGTTGGGGTACGACGCCTGCACGTAGGTCAGCTTCTCGAACTGCTCGACGACGGCGTCGTGGACCGCCTCGTGACCGTGGCCGAGCGGGACGCAGGCGTAGCTCGCGCCGAAGTCGAGGTACTCGGTACCGCTGTCGTCGTACAGGAGGGCGCCGTCGCCCTCCTCGATCTGGATTGGTTTCTCCGAAAAGACGAATCCGCTCATGTGTCTCCCTCCGTGGAACCGTCCGCGTTCGCGGCTGCAGTATCTGAAAGTGCCGAGGCGTGGACGTGCGTGCCGCCGCCGTCGAGCGCCGACAGGATCGGCTCCTCGGCGTTGGCGTCGGCGACGACCACCTCGTCGGCCCCGCCTTCGATGGCCTCTTCGATCGCCATCACCTTGCGCTCCATGAACCCCTCGGCGGCGTCCTCCAGAGCGTCCCAGTCGTCGGCGGTCTCGACGCTCTCGATGAGCGTGGCGGGGTCGTCGGGGTCCTCGTAGATCCCCTCGACGTCCGTCAACAGGACGAGCGTCGCCTCGACGGCGCCGGCGACGTGGGCGGCCGAGCGGTCGGCGTCCGTGTTGACCGGGACTACGTCATCGCCGTCTTTACCCGCCATCGGCGGGCTGGCGACGGGCGTATAGCCGTCGTCGAAGAGCGTCTCCAGCAGGTCCGAGTTGACCCGCTTGATCGTCCCGGAGTGGTCGCCGCGCTTGATCTTGCGCTTGCCGTCTTCCATGACGCGCACGGCGGACTTGCGCGGGCCGTAGAGGAGCTTGCCGTCGACACCGTTGAGCCCGACGGCGTCGACGCCCTGGCTCTGGAGGCCCGCGACGAGCTGCGTGTTGAGGTGGCCGAACACCATCTCGAACACCTCCATGGTGTCGGCGTCGGTGAACCGGCCGACCACGCCCGAGGGCGTCTCGACGTACTCCGGCTCCATGCCGAGCCGTTCGAGCGTCTCGTCGACGGCCGTGGAGCCGCCGTGAACCACGGCGACGTCCTCTCCGTCTTCACGCAGCGATGCAACGTCCGCCAGAGCGCCCGCGGGGTCGACCGCGCGGGCGCCGCCGATCTTGACGACTGTAGTCACGAAGAATCACCTGCTCAGGGGGCGCCGACCGGGTGGAGGCCCCCGAACTCCAGCCCCGCCGTCTCCTCGATACCGAAGGCGACGTTGGCGGCGTGGACCGCCTGCCCCGCCGAGCCCTTCATCATGTTGTCGATCGCCGAGAAGACGACGAGGCGCCTGTTTCCGGGGTCGAGCTCGAACCCGACCTCCGCGCGATTCGTCCCCGCGACCGCCTTGGGCTCGGGGTAGCGATACACCCCGCCCCCGCCGGCGACGAGTTCGACGAACGGCTCGTCCTCGTACTCGCCGCGGTACGCTCCCCACAGGTCGCCCTTCGAGACGGGCTCGCCCGGGAAGACGTGACAGGTCGCGCTCGCGCCGCGGACCATGTCCACCGCGTGGACGGTGAAGGAGACGTCCAGCCCGAGGAACTGCTCGATCTCGGCCTCGTGGCGGTGACCCGTGGGCGCGTACGGGCGCACGACGCCCGAGCGCTCGGGGTGGCTGGAGGCTTCGCCGCCGCCGGCCCCACCCTCCGAGGAACCGACCTTCACGTCGATGACGATCTGATCGTCGCCGGTCAGGATACCCTCCTCGACCAGCGGCTTGAGTCCCAGGATGGTCGCCGTGGCGTTGCAGCCGCCGGAGGCGATGAGATCCGCGCCCGGCAGCTCGTCCCGGGTCAGTTCGGGCAGCGCGTAGACCGCTTCGTCCAGCAGTTCGGGCCGGGAGTGCCCGTCGTACCACTCGTCGTACTGGGCCTCGGTGTCCAGCCGGAAGTCCGCCGAGAGGTCGACGACGGTCTCGGCCGCGTCCCGGAACCCGTCGATCTGCTCCATCGAGACGCCGTGGGGCGTCGCGGCGAACAGCGCGTCGACGCTCTCCAGGTCCTCCGGCGAGGAGAAGCGCAGGTCCAGGTCCCGGAGGTTCGGGTGGGCGTGGCCCACCGTCTTGTTCTCCTTCGAGCGGCTGGTCGCCTGGACGACCTCGAACTCGGGGTGGCCCGCGAGCAGGCGCAGCAGCTCGCCGCCCGTGAATCCAGAGCCGCCGACGACCGACGCCGTGTACGTCGCGTCGCTCATGTCGTCGCCTCTGCGGTCCCGGTGTCGGTCTCGGCCGCGACGTGGTCCTCGAGCCAGTCGACGACCGTCGCCGGCACGTCGACCTCGGTGACCTCGTTGAGCGCCTTGAACTCGACGGTGTGGTTGACCTCGTGGACGGTGTAGCCCGAGGGGTTCCCGGCTCGCGGCTCTTCGCCGTCGCCGCTCGCCTGTTCCGAGGCGCTCCGCGCCTCGCTGTCCTCGTCGACACCGGTCTCCATGAGGTCGATACCCAGCAGACCGCCGCCGACGGCGTCGCTCGCGTTCCGCACCAGTTCGGCCATCTCGTCGGTGATCTCGATCTCCGCTGTCTCGGCACCCTTGGCGGCGTTGGTCAGCCAGTGGTCCGACGAGCGGACCATGCCGGCGACCGGCTCGCCGTCGACCGCGACGACGCGGATGTCCCGGCCGGGCTTGTCGACGAACTCCTGGATGTAGAAGACCTTGTGCTCGTAGTGGCCCAGGGTCTCCTTGTGCTCGAGGATCGCCTCCGCGGCCGACCGGGAGTCGATCTTGGCCATCAGGCGCCCCCACGACCCGATCACTGGCTTGAGGACGCACGGATAGCCGAAGTCCTCGATGCTCTCGAGGGCGGCGTCTTTCGTGAACGCCACCTCTGTCGCCGGCGTCGGGACGCCCGCCTTCTCGAGCGCGAGGCTGTTTTTCACCTTGTTCGCGCAGACCTCCGCGGTCTCGGCGGCGTTGACCACCGGCACGTCGTAGGCCTCGGCGAACTGGGTGGCGTACAGCGACCGGCTCGTCGCCAGACAGCGGTCGACGAGCACGTCCACGTCGCGCATGTCCTCCGGAGGGTCCGAGAGCCCGAAGCGCTGCTTTCGCACGTCGACCTTGACGACCTCGTGGTCGCGGTCACGCAGCTCGTTCAGCAGGAGCTTCTCGTCCCGGCGGATCCGGGAGTAGAGGATGCCGACCTTCACTCTCACTCACCCCAGTCCTCTTCGAGCTCGGGGGCCGTCTCGAGGACTGGAGGTTCGGTGTCGACGACTTCGAGCTCGGCGCCGCAGGTGCCACAGTCGACGATCTCTCCTATCTCGATGCCGTCGTGCAGAGTTACCTCCGCTCCGCACTCGACGCATTCTGCCATCGTACCCTCTACTCGAAGTGGGACGTACTTAAAGGCTTCGAACCTATCAAGAAGAAGGGGTTACGCGTACGCTACGCTAAGAGCGTTTCGAGCGCTATTTCGCGGACAGTCCGTTCACTGTATCAGATTTGTGGTAACTCCCCTCGCGGGGGTCGTGGGAGCGGCTGGGGTCGGTGGTGTGGGTCCCGATGCGCCGGGCGACGGACGCGGGTCTCAGGCATAGTCGACCACCGCCGATTCGAGGTCTTCGAGCGCCGAGGAGACGGACTCGCGCCGGTCGGCGAGCGCGCGGTCGTCTGCGGCCAGCCGCTCGCGGGCCGCGTCGATCTGTGCGGCCACCGCCGCGGGCGCCGGCCCACCGGCCGAATCGCGCATCGCCACGCTCTCGATCGGGTCCAGCGTCGCCTCCAGGGTCTCGGCGTCGACGTACGCCGTCAGCGGCTCGCCGAGGATCTCCTCGGCCGCCGCTTCCAGTTCCGCGATGTCGGGCGCGTCCTGGCCGGGGTCGAGATCCTCGGCCACCGACGCGACGACCTCGTGGGCCGTCCGGAAGGGCACGCCCGCCATCGCCAGCCGATCCGCGACGCCCGTCGCCGTCGAGAACCCGGCCGCCGCTTCCTCGGCGAGGACGTCCTCGCGCCACTCCGCGGTCGTCAGCGCACCGGTCGCCACCTCCAGCGCCGGCGGCACCGCGTCGACGGCGGTCCAGGCCGGCGGCGTCGCCTCCTGTAAGTCGATGTTGTACGAGCGGGGCAGCCCCTTCAGCGTCGTCAGCAAGCGCTGGAGCGCGCCCTGGGCCTCCCCGGCCGTCGCGCGGACGATCTCGAGGGTGTCGGGGTTCTTCTTCTGGGGCATGATCGACGACGTCGACGCGTAGTCGTCGCTGATCTCCAGGTAGTCCCGGCCGCTGTAGACGACCAGGTCCTCGGCCAGCCCCGACAGCGTCGTCGCCAGCGTCGTCAGCGCGCTCGTCGCCTCCACGAGGAAATCGCGCGATGAGGTGGCGTCCATCGAGTTCGCCACCGTGCCGTCGAAGCCCAGCAGTGCTGCGGTGCGCTCCCGGTCCACGTCGAAGGGCGTGCCCGCGAACGCCGCCGCGCCGAGCGGCGACTGGTTGGTCGTGTCCAGCGCGGCGAGCAGCCGTTCCGTATCGCGGGCCAGCGGTCCCTCGTAGGAGAGTATCCAGTGGGCCACCGTGACGGGCTGGGCGTACTGGAGGTGCGTGAAGCCGGGCATCACCGTCTCGGTGTGGTCGGCGGCGGCGTCGAGCAACTGCTCGCGCGCCCCCGCGACCGTCTCCAGCGCCTCGAAGAGGTCCCCGCGTAAGCGGTAGCGGATGCACGTCGCCACCTCGTCGTTGCGCGAGCGCGCGGTGTGCATCCGCCCACCCTCGGGACCGACGCGTTCGATGACGGCGGTCTCGATCGCTTCGTGGACGTCCTCGGCGTCGGGCAGCTCCTCGTGGCCCGCCGCCTCCACGTCGTCCAGCGCGTCGAGGATCGCGGCCGCGTCCGCGTCGTCGACGATCCCCTGCTCGGCGAGCATCACGACGTGGGCGCGGTCGACCTGCAGGTCCGCCGCGAAGATGCGTTCGTCCGCGGCCAGCGAGGACATGAACCCGCGGGCGGGCCCCCCGGAGAAGCGGTCCCGGCGGATCGCGGTCCCGCCGGTGGCGTTCGCGGCGTCGCCGCCGGCCCCATCGCTCTCACCGTTCGCGTCGCCGGCCGCATCGCTCGCGTCGCCGGCCGCATCGTCCGCGTCGGGAGTGTCCTCGCCGTCGGTCATGTCACTCGTCTTCGGATTCGCCGCTCTGGCCGCCGTCCGTCGCCGCCTCGGCCTGTTTCGCGGCCACGTTCTGCGCGACGCGGTTGGCGAGACGGGACTGGAAGCCGTGGTACTTGGCGACGCCGGTGGCGTCGTTCTGCTCGATGTCGTCGGTCACCGCCTCCTCGTTGAACGAGGCCGCCGACTCGCTGTAGACCGCGTACTCGCTGTCGCGGCCGACCGCGCGGGCCTGGCCGCCGTCGAGTTTGACCGTGACGGTCCCCGTCACTTTGGTCTGGGTCTGCTCGATGAACCCCTCCAGGGCCTTCGTCAGCGGCGCGTCGACCAGCCCCTCGTAGCCCTTCTCGGCCCAGCGCTGGTCGATCTGCGTCTTGAACGAGCGCTCCTCCTGGGTGAGCACGAGCGATTCGAGCGCCTCGTGGGCGGTCAGCAGGACCGTCGCGGCGGGGTGTTCGTAGTTCTCGCGGACCTTGAGCCCGAGCATCCGGTCCTCCATGGTGTCGGTGCGGCCGACGCCGTGTTTGCCCGCGCGCTCGTTGAGGTCGTCGATGAGCGAGACCGGGTCCTGCTGTTCGCCGTCGACGGCGACGACCTCGCCCTGTTCGAACTCGACCTCGACGAGTTCGGCCTCGGCCGAACCCGGCGCCTGCGTCCAGTCGTAGATCTCCTCGCCGGGGACGTGGGCCGGGTCCTCGAGTTCGGAGCCCTCGACCGAGCGGCTCCAGAGGTTGGTGTCGATGCTCCAGCGGCCGCCGTCGCCGCCCTCGACGGGCAGGCCCTTCTCGTCGGCGTACTCGCTCTCCCACTCGCGAGTGAGCCCGAGTTCGCGCACCGGCGCGAGCACGTCCAGGTCCGAGGCGCGCCAGACGGCCTCGAAGCGCAGCTGGTCGTTGCCCTTCCCCGTGCAGCCGTGAGCGAGCGCCGAGCAGCCCTGCTCCTCGGCGACGTCGAGGATGGCCTCGGCGATGACCGGGCGCGCCAGGGCCGTCCCGAGGGGGTAGCCCTGGTAGGTGCCGTTGGCCTTGACCGACTGGAGACAGAGCTCGGCGAACTCCCGTTTCGCGTCGACGACGTAGTGGTCGAGCCCGAGCGCCTCGGCGGTCTCGCGGGCCTCGTCGAACTCCTTTTCGGGTTGACCGACGTCGACGGTGACGCCGATGACGTCGTCGTAGCCGTACTCTTCCTTGATGAGCGGGACGCAGACTGTCGTGTCGAGCCCGCCGGAGAAGGCGAGCGCGACGGTGCCGGATGGGTCGGATGTCATGTGTCGTGTGGTCGCTGTCGGGTGAGATGTCCGCCCGGAACCCGACGGTGGCGGGAATTCGAGACGATGCGCGGCGACGAGGGGAGGAGTAGTAGCGGGCCTAACGGCCCGGTCGTCGCCGCCGCGGTCGCCGGGCGTCGACGCCGGTCGGCGCCACGCTCCGACGCGCGAAAAGTCCATCGGCGGACCCGCGGCTCCGCGCGGCCTGCGTGCCGTGAGCGCGGGTCGAAGCCATGTACCTGCTACTACCGACAACTCGCTACTAAAAGGTTGCGAACCGCCGCCGAGCGGGCCGCTATCGGCTGGTAACCGTTCGCACGGACGCGGAGAAGTCCGTTCGGTCTCGACGGGCGACCCCCTCGGGCCCTACGGTCGGGCGAAGACGAGCGCGCGAGCGGCGCTCGAATCGTCCGCCGAACCGCTCCCGTCGCTCCCACCGTTCGACCCGCCACTGCTACCGGCCTCACCGCCGCCGGTCGCCGGATCGGTTCCAGCCGCCGAACTGTTCCCGGCCGCCGAACTGTTCCCGGCCGCCGCGGCGCCGTTGTCCTGCCCGCCCGTCCGGTTCCCGGGACCGGCGTCGGCGGGCCGGCCGGTGGCGTTGCTCGAGCCGGCGTCGGTGGGCGGCCCGCCGTTTCCGGGCCCCCCGCCCCCGCCTCCGGACGCGCCGGGACCGCCGGTCCGGTTCTCGACGAACTCGGGCGGGCCGGCACTCGCGGGCGGACCGCCCATTCCCCGCCCGGCGCCCTTCCCGGCGATGCTCCGGGCGATCGCCGCGACCTCGGGCCCAGTCAGCTCGCTCGCTCGCGAGCGGAGTGAGCGGATCTCGCTCACGTTGACCCCCTTCGCCCGGAGCGCCGGCGCGGGGAGCCGCCGCGCGACGGCCTTGGTCCGGTTCAGTCGCCGCTCCAGCGCCCGCTGCTCGGCGTGCAGCCTGGCCAGGCGAGCGCGGTACTGCCCGTCGCGCACCGAGCCGTTCTCGCGGGCCCGTTCGAGTTCGGCGATGCGGTCGTCAAGCTCGGTCAGCCGCTCGTCGAGGTCGTCGACCTCGCTGGCGACGACGCCGGCGGCGGACCGGTTCGACGACGCGGCGGCCACGCGCTGACCGAACGCCCGGGCCGAGACCTCGGCCCGGACGTCGGCCTGCTGGACGCCGACGACGCCCGCGAATCGCTCGCCCGGCGCCAGCGAGGAGTTTCCCGCCGTCTCGTCGGTCGTCGTCTGCCGTGGCGCTCCCGTCCCAGCGCCGGTCAGCGCGGCGGCCGGGACCGCACCGACCGCCAGGACCGCGAGCACCACCGCGACGACGGATGACGTGTCGACCATCTCGGTCTCGTATTCCCCCCGCCACCGCATATAAACCCACGACCTCGAACCCGGATCAACCGGGATTAAGCCGGTTTTCGACGGCGGCCGAGGGGCTCGCTGTCCGGCGATACGCGGCCGTAACGGATCGCGGCGGCCGATGAACGGCCGAAAGTTACAAGTCGCTCTCCTCCGGGAGCGCGACGACGTTCTCGCGGCCGATGCGGAACGTCTCGACGGCGTCCTCGTCGCGGAGGGTGCCGACGACCTGGCTGGTCTTCGCGTCGGTCCAGTCGAACTCGCCGGCGATGCGCTGTTGTTTGATCCGCCCGCCCTCGTCCTCGAGCAGTCGGATCACCCGCTCCTCGTTGCTCAGCAGTTCCTCCGGCGGTTCGTCGCGGCCGCCGTCCTCGCCCGCGTCGTCGGCGTCCGCCGCATCGCTCGCCCCGGCCGTCCCTGCGGCGCCGGCCGAAGTCGACGCGGCCCCGTCGTCGGGGTCGCCCCCGGTCCGCGAGCGGTAGAGCCAGCCGCCGGCGGCGAGCGCGACGACGAGGACGGCGACGCCGGCCAGCAGCGTGGTCGGGAGCCCGCCGCCGCCGGGCGCGACGACCGCGCGCGGTTCGTTCGGGCCGAACTCCGCCGGGCCGCGCCAGGTAACCGACCCGTTGCCGGTCTCGTCGGGGTCTGGCGTCACCGACCGGGCCTCGTAGCCGGTGGGCCACGCGAGGACCAGCGAGGACTCCCGGTCGAGGAAAAAGCCCGAGAGCGCGTCGCCGACCCGCAGTCGGTCGCCGTCGGTCGCGGCGAAGTTCGTCCACGTGAACCGGTAGGTGAGCACGCCGTACTCCTGGGGCAACTGCTCTCTGGTCGCGGCGACGGTGACGTTCGAGAGCGCCATCTCGCGGCCGGTCCGCTCCTCGGCGCTCGCGACCGTCCGACGCATCCCGGTCGCGAACTGCGTCGTGAACGCCGAGGCGTTGGCCTCGACGTCGGACTGCACCGACTCGAAGGCCGCCGTCTCGTTCTCGTCGTCGAGGCGCACGCGGAACTCGACGGTCCACCGGGCGGTGCCGTCCTCGTCGACGGCCGCGCGCAACACGACCACGTCGGGGTCGACCGCCGACTGGAAGGCCGGCGGCGCCCGCTGGGACGCCGGTCCCCCGCCGGCGAGCGCGGCCCCGGTCTCCGGATTCGGCCCCGTCGGCGACCCGCCCGCGGCCCCCACCGCGGGTCCGATCGCCGAGAGACAGCACAGTGCGACGACGAGCGACACGGCGACCCCCCGCAACGCGTCTTGCATCGTCCGTCGCGTTGGCGCGAGCGCCGGAAAGTCTTTCGTGGTGGCGCGCGCCTCCGGCTCGGTTGACACGTCCCCAAAGGCACTTGCCGGACCCGTACCACCTGTGTCCCATGGACTCACGGGCGGACATCGAGGTCGAGACGCTGCTGAAGGTCGTACTCGGACTCGTCGTCGTCTGGCTCGCGCTGGAGGTCCTCGACCTCCTGCTGGACGTCGTGCTCGGACCCTTCCAGTCGCTCTTCGGGCTGGCGATCGTCGCCCTCATCGTCCTCTGGCTGCTCGACCGGATCTGACCGGCGGCGACCCGGCGGCGGCGACGGCCCGCGAGCGACGCGCTTTTCGGCGCCTCGCCCCTCTCCGCGGACGTGTACAGCCTGAACGTCCCGGTCCCCGGCACGGTGGCGGCCCTCGCCGGCGACCTGGGGACGCGCCTCGGCGCCGCCCAGATCCGCCCGCGCGGCGAGCACACCCTCGTCTGCAAGCGCCTCGGCCGCGGCGACGCCGCCGTCTACCACGAACTCGAAGCGCGCGCCCGCGACGCCCTCCGCGGCGAACCCCCCTTCGCCGTCCGCGTCGGCGGCGTCGACGTCTTCACCGACGTCCCCCGGGGCGAGGGCCCCGTCGTCTATCTCACCGTCGAGAGCCCCGGCCTCGTCGCCCTCCACGAGCGGCTCTGCGACGTGTTCGACCCCGTCGACGACGTGGAGGGCGAAGAGTACGTCCCCCACGTCACCGTGGCCCGCGGCGGCTCGGTCGAACGGGCCGCCGACCTGCGCGAGACTCCGATCGAACCGGTCGAGTGGACCGTCGAGCGACTCGAGTTCTGGGACGCCGAGCGCTCCCAGTCGGTGAGTTCCGTCTCGCTGGGGTAGGCGCTGCGACACGGGAGAGCCAGACGTGGATCGACGACGACCCCGGACGACACAGCCTGACAGCCCTCGGCCGTCTCGACTCGGGGACTCGCTGCGCGCTTTACTCCCACCGGACGCCCCTTCCGCCGGGACAACAGTTTAGCCGCTGTCGCCGGATGTACGTCTCATGACCGACGACGCGCGGGCGGACCCCGACGAGGCCGGAGCCGAGACCGGTGCGGACGGCGACCGGCTCGTCGGGACGTCCGTCGACCGCCGCGAGGACGCCGCGCTGCTCACCGGTGCGGCGACGTTCACCGACGACATCGACCACCCGAACCAGGCGGCGCTCGCCTTCGTCCGGAGCGGACGGGGCCACGCCGACATCGAATCGATCGACACCGCCGCGGCCGAATCGCTCGACGGCGTGCTCGCCGTCTACACCTGGGACGACGTGGCGGCCTCGGACGTGCCGGGCCTGCTCCCGCTGTCGACGCACGGGCTGGACTGCGACCCGCCGGCTCACCCGATACTCGCCCGCGACCGCGTTCGCTACCAGGGCCAGCCGATCGCCGCCGTGGTCGCCGAAGACCGCTACCGCGCCCGGGACGGGGTCGAGGCGGTCGACGTCTCGTACGACCCGCTCCCGGCGGTCGTCGACCAGCGCGAGGCGCGGGCGCCCGACGCGCCGACGGTCCACGAGGCCGCGTCGGACAACGTGGTGGCCACCTCCCACCTGGGCGACGCCGAGGCGACCGACGCGGCGGTCGCCGAGGCCGACCGCGTCGTCGAGGTGGACCTGACGAACAACCGGCTCGTCCCGAACGCGCTCGAACCCAGGGCGGCCGTCGCGCGCTGGGACGCCGGCGACGAGCGCCTGACCGTCGAGCTGACCAGCCAGTCGCCCCACGGCCACCGCGGGAAGCTCTCGACCACGCTCGGACTGCCCGAGCGGGCGATCCGCGTGGTCGCCCCCTCCGTCGGCGGCGGGTTCGGTCACAAGGGCCACCACCACCCCGGCGAGGCGATGGCCGCCTTCGCCGCGATGGACCTCGGCCGACCGGTGAAGTGGACGGCGACCCGAAGCGGGAACTACCTCGCCGGCGCGCACGGCCGCGACCACCGGACGACGGCCGAACTCGCCGTCGACGACGACGGGTCGATCCGGGCGCTGCGCGTCGAGACCGACGCCAACGTCGGCGCCTACGGCCTCGGCGGGAGCCTCTCGATGCCCGGCTGGTACGGGTCGCTGCTCTCCAGTCAGTACGCGATCCCCGCGATCCACTGCGAGACGCGCGCCGTCTTCACGAACACCGCACCGATCCACTCCTACCGCGGCGCGGGCCGCCCCGAGGCCGGGTACGTGATCGAGCGACTCGTCGGGACGGCCGCGCGGGAGCTGGGCTTCGACCCCGTCGAGTTGCGCCGCCGCAACCAGATCGACGAGTTCCCGACGGAGACGGCCGTCGGCGCCACCTACGACAGCGGCGACTACGAGCGCGGGCTCGAGGAAGCGCTCGACGCGGCCGACTGGGAGGACCTGCGCGAGCGACCGGACCGCGACGACGAGGGGCGGTATCTGGGCGTCGGGCTGGCCTGCTACGTCGAGTCGACGGGCGGGGGCACCGAGAGCGGCGTCGTGCGCGCCCACCCCGACGGCACCGTCACCGTCAACGCGGGCACGCACTCGCACGGCCAGGGCCACGGGACGACCTACGCCCAGATCGTCGCCGACGAACTCGGGATCGGTTACGACGCGATCGACGTGCAGGAGGGCGACTCCGACGCGACGCCCACGGGCACGGGCACCTTCGGCAGTCGGTCGACGATCACCGGCGGGAACGCGGTCGCCGAGAGCGCCCGCGAGGTCCGCGAGAAGGCCCGCCGCATCGCCGCGGACCGACTGGAGGCCGATCCCGCGGACGTGGTCGTCGACGACGGCGAGTTCCGCGTCACCGGCACCGAGCGGTCGGTGTCGTTCGCCGAGGTGGCCGACGCCGCCTACGGCTGGGGCGTCCCCGACGGCGTCGAGCCCGGGCTCGAGGCGACGACCTTCTACGAGCAGCCGGCCACCGCGTACACCTTCGGCACCCACGTCGCCGCCGTCGCCGTCGACCCCGACACCGGCGCGGTCGAGATCGAGCGCTACGTCGCGCTCGACGACTGCGGCGAGCGGGTCAACCCCACCATCGTCGAGGGACAGGTCGAGGGGGGCGTCGCCCAGGGGATCGGCCAGGCGCGCTACGAGAGCGCGGTCTACGCCGAGAACGGCGCCCTTCGCACCGACTCGATGCTCGACTACGCCGTTCCCCGGGCCTCGTACCTGCCGGACATCGAGACCGAGGCGACCGTCACCCCGAGCCCGACCAACGATCTCGGCGTGAAGGGGATCGGCGAGGCGGGGACGATCGCGGCCCCGCCCGCCGTGGTCAACGCCGTCTGCGACGCGCTCGCTCCGCTCGGGATCTCCCACGTCGACATGCCGCTGACCGAAGAGCGGGTCCGGACCGCAATCCGCGGGGCCGAGTGATACGGATTCGAAGCAAGCGTTTCCCGGGTCGACCGCACGACTGCATGCGGTCGATCCCGGACTGTCTTGCTTCGAATCCGTATGCGTCCTCGGCAGTCGGCGACGCGGGTCAGCCCCGCTGTGCCTGGAGGAAGTCGAGCGCTTTCCCGAACAGCCAGATGATGACCAGGAAGGGCAACAGCGGGACGATCAGGATGACGAGCCCGAGGAACAGCATCCAGCCGATCGAGTCCATCTCCGCGTCGGGCCGGTACCCCGTACTCGGCGAGACCGTCCGGATAACTTTCTTGACGGGATGCGGTTCCTCGTTCTCGGTCGCGTCGCTCATGGACAGATGTAGGGGAAGCGAAACGATAAAAGGGTCCCTCCGTCGCCCCGAACCGCCCCCCGATATCGGGCGGTAAGGTGCCCGTACTCGCCGTTCGGACCGCGATCCGGCGACCCGATAGACCGGGCGACAGCTATTTGCCTCCCCTTACGAAAGCTGGGACGATGCGTCGGTCTCTGTTCGCGGTCGCAGTCGCCCTCCTGCTCGCGGTCG
Organism: Halosimplex sp.; assembly: GCA_042217395.1. Classification (GTDB taxonomy): domain Archaea; phylum Halobacteriota; class Halobacteria; order Halobacteriales; family Haloarculaceae; genus Halosimplex. Next base: position 15,044 of record JBDGSU010000037.1, on the reverse strand, counting down.
CGGCGCTGGGACTCAGCGGGACGGTCCCGCTCACCGGGACGAGGTCGAGCGCGCCGGCCTCGGGGCCCGGGGCGACCGGTGCGACCGGCGGCAATGTCCACACCGGTACGACGGCCGGCAGCGATGCTGACACCGGTCCGACCGCCGGTGGCGACGAGAGAATCGGCAGCGGCCGAACCGTCGACCCGACCGCGACCCCCGTCGCGGACGCCGACGGGGACGGCCTCTCGGGCGCCCTCGAACGGAACCGCTATGGCACGGACCCCGCGGCGGCCGACACCGACGGGGACGGACTCTCCGACGGGCGGGAGATCGACCTCGGGACGAACGCGACAGTGGCCGATACCGACGGGGACGGGCTCGCGGACGGGCGGGAGGTCGAGCTGGGAGCGAACGCGACGCTAGCCGACACCGATTCGGACGGTCTCCCGGACGGTCGCGAGGTCGAACTAGGGACGAACCTCACCCGCCCCGACACGGACGGGGACGGCCTCACCGACGCCGCGGAGCTCGCGGGCGATACGGACCCGCTGGTCGCGGACACCGACGGCGACGGGCTCGCGGACGGCCGAGAGGTCGAGCTGGGAACGAACGCGACCGCGGCCGATTCGGACGGCGACGGCCTCCCGGACGGCCGGGAAGTCGATCTGGGGACGAACGTCACCCGCGCCGACACGGACGGGGACGGCCTCGCGGACGGGCGGGAGATCGAGCTGGGGGCGAACGCGACGCTGGCCAACACGGACGGCGACGGGCTCTCCGACCCGGCGGAACTCGAGGCGGGGACGAACGCGACCGCCGCAGACACGGACGGCGACGGGCTCGCGGACGGCGCGGAGCGCGCTCGCGGCGGCGACCCGCTGGTCGCGGACACCGACGGCGACGGGCTCGTCGACGGTCGCGAGGCGGACCTCGGGACGAACCTCACCCGCGTCGACACGGACCGCGACGGGTTGACCGACGGGGCGGAGGTCGACGGCGTCACCGACGGCGGGGTCGCTCTCCCGGACGCCGACCCCGTCCACAAGGACCTCTACGTCCAGGTCGACGTCGCCGAGAACGCCGAGGCCTACGACGACGGCGAACTCGCGGCCTTCCGGGAGGCGTGGGCGTCGATGCCGGTCGGAAATCCCGACGACGAGGCGGGGATCGACCTCCACGTCGACCAGCGGGCGCTGAACGAGTCGGTCACCGTCGCGGACGACCGCGACTACCGGAACCTCATGGCGCGGTCGGAGAACGAACTGCTGGGCAACCGCACGGGCGTCTACCACGACGTCCTCCTCGTCGAGGTCGACGCCGAGTACGCCGGCCGGGCGCCCGCACCGGGGGCGTTCGCGGTCGTCTCGACGAGATACCACACCGAGTTCGACGGGACGAGCTACCGGGTGTTCATCGCCGTCCACGAACTGCTGCACAACGTCGTCGGGCGCCTCGACGAGGACGACCGCTGTCCCGACGAGTTCGACGGTCGCTCGGCCGACTACCACACCTGCGCCGGGTGGCTCAGCTACGACGACCCCGCCGGGTCGATGTACCTCCCCGAGGGCGTCGCCGACGAACTCGAACGCGACGGGCTCCTTCGGGCGCGCGACGAGTAGCCCGCGGGTCCGGGGCCGACCCGGGCGGGAACGCCGTCACGTCTATCGGTCGCCGACCCCTACGAACGGGTATGGCCGACCGTCCCGGCAACCCCGCGGCGCGGGAGCTGGGCTACTGTCCCTGCTGTGGCTACCGGACGCTCCCGCCGGGCCGGCCCGGTTCCTACGAGCGGTGCCCGGTCTGCGACTGGCTCGACGACCCGATCCAGTTCGGCGACCCCGAGTTCGTCGGCGACACCAACCACGTCTCGCTCGGCGACGCGCGCGAGAACGTCCGCGAGGTCGGCGCCTGTACGGAGGGCGCCGCTCCCAACACCCGCGACCCCGAGGCCGACGAACCGCGCGACCCCAACTGGCCCTACGGACGCGAGGAGTGACTCGTGCTCCCACCCCCTGACCCGAAGGCTTATTCGCGGACGGGGCGGACACACCTGCCACATGGACGTCTCGCGCGGTTCCGCCCTGGTCCTGTTCGGCGTCGGGCTGTTCGTCGCGACGATGCTCGTCGGCGCCGCGACCGCTCCCTCCAGTACCGCCGGCGTCGGTGGCGTCGCCGGCTCGTCGACGCCCACGCCGACCCCGTCGCCCGCGACCGAGACGCCGGTCCCGTCTGACGGCGACGGGACGGCGACGCCGGCGGGCACGCCGGCCGCCACCGAGCCGCAGACGCTCGTGGGCGTCCAGGGCGGGTGGGTGAGCCACGGGAGCGTCCTCGGGTTCGAGGGCACGGACGTGGCCTGGCGCAACACGCAGGCCGACGGCTACTTCGAGGTGACGAGACTCGACGACGGGAGCGTCCTCGCCACGTTCGCCAACGAGAGCGGCCCCGGCGACTGCGGCCCCTACGAGTCGCCGTGCGCCCACACCGGCTACCGGGTCCTCGACCCGGCCACCGGGGAGATCCGCTCGGAGTACTCCGTCCCCGTCCCGACGATCACGAACCGCGAGGTCCACGCCGCCAAACCGACCGGTAACGGCGGGATCGTCTACACCGACATGAACGAAGAGCGGATCGTCGTCGTCGAGAACGGCACCGAGGTCTGGGAGTGGCGCGCCAGTTCCATCTACGAGGAGCCCGCGCACCCGACGCGGCGCGACTGGCTCCACATCAACGACGTCGACGTCATCGGCGACGGTCGCTTCCTCGTCTCCGTCCGGAACGCGAACCAGCTCGTGATCGTCCAGCGCGGCGAGGGCGTCGTGGAGATCGTCAACGAGGACACCGGCACGAGCGACGCCAACTGCCTGAAAGACGGGCGGCTGGCCGACGCGAACGGCGACGGCGACGTGCGCTGTGGCGACCCGAGCGTGATCAAGGAACAGCACAACCCGCAGTGGCTCGGCGACGGCGCGGTGCTCGTCGCCGACAGCGAGAACGACCGGGTCGTCGAGCTCCACCGGACCGAGAACGGCAGCTGGGAACCGGTCTGGACCGTCTCCGAGGCCGGGGGGCAACACCTCTCGTGGCCCCGCGACGCCGACCGACTGCCCGACGGCGACACGCTGATCACCGACTCGCTCAACAAGCGCGTCCTCGAAGTGAATCCGCGGGGCGAGGTCGTCTGGCAGGTCCGGACCGACCGCGTCGTGAGACACGGGCCCGGCATCCCCTACGAGGCCGACCGCCTCCCCTACGGCGAGTACGGGGACCGATACGACGGGACGACCGACGGGACCGCGACCGACGGCGGAACGGGCACCGACGGCGGCGGGACCGCGACCGGCGAGACCGCTATACCGACGGAGACGCCGCTCCCGCGGATGACCGCCGCGAACGGGTCCGGGGTGGCGACCGGCGGCACCGCCGCGATCCCCCTGCTCTCGGAGGGCGTCGCCGGCATCCGGGGCACCGTCTCGTGGGTTCCCGTCTGGTTCGGCGAGACCCACCTCGCGGTGACAGCGCTCGCGCTCGTGCTCGTCGTCGTCGGCGGCGTCGACCACCTGCTCGCGTCGCGGTCGCTCCCGGGCCGCGAATAGGCGGACTATCGGTCCGTTTCGCCGGTAATCCGCCGTTACCGCCCCGTCGGACGGCCCCGAGGGACGCCGACGCGCCAGTTCTCGTGAGGGGGCCCGATATCGAGCGCTCGAGCCGCGAAACAGCCGAAATCGAGATAACGCCCGTCGGGACTCAATACGGACGCGAACCGTCGAACTGACATGCTCGAAGTCGTCTGCGAGGACTGTCGCACGGTACAGACCACGACGCTGGCCGACTCCCCGACGTGCGAGGTCTGCGGCTCCCGGTCGCTGACCGGCACGGCCGGCTACGAATCGCCGGACGCTCGCGACTCGGCCGACAGTCCGACGCCGTAGCGGCGGCGAGCGGAGCGACTCCGGCGGACCCGAGGCGCGTCCGGTTCGGGACCGGGCCGGTCAGTCGCCCTCGGCGTCCGCGTCGAGTGCGACGCCGTTGCGCTCGGCGATCTCCGCGAGCAACCGACGCGCCCGGTCGTCGCCCACGTCGTCGACCAGGCAGTCGACGAACTCCGTCAGGAGGTGCGGTCGCACCCGCAGGTCGACGTACTGGACCCGACCGTCGACGATCACCGCGTCGACGTCCCACTCGCCCTCCTCCGGGTTCGTCATCCGAACGTCGACCCACTCCCCGCGTTCGTCCTCGGTCTCGGTGAAGATCGCGTCGCCCTCGGCGGCCGTCTCGGCGGCTGTCTCGTCTGTCATCGAAACGTACGTTCGCGCGTGTCGAACATAAACCGCTCGTGAGAGAACGTGTCGGGGTGAAACCGGGCTGGAGACCGCTACGCCTCGACCGTCATCGACACGTCCGAGAACGACAGGAAGGCGGTCTCGTAGCCCTCGTGACGGGCGATCTGGGGCGGGCCGTCGACCGCGATCGTCAGTTCGTCGCCGGACCGCACGTCCGCGACGGCGCCGTAGTGATAGCCCAGATCGGGGTCGACGGTCGCCGCGAGGGGGCCGTCGTAGACCGCGCGCCCGTCCCGCGCGACCGTCGCCGACAGCGCCGCCATCGGGATCGGGTATCCGTTGTACGGCGTCCGCATCGAGACGGCGAGGTAGCCGCCGCCCGCGGTCGATCCGTCCGCCGTCGCCGAGTCGGTCCCGGTCGCCGTCCCTTCGTCGGCCTCGACGCCGGCGGGCGGGTCGTCGAGGCGCGCGGCGACGAAGCGAGCGTCGCCGCTGGTACCCTCGCCGACGACGGCCCCCGGCATCTCCTCGGGGGCGGGCGTGCTCGCCACGGGGATCGACTCCATCTCCATGGGATCGACGGCGTCGCGCTCTCCCTTCCGGTCCGGGAGCCGGTCGTAGGAGACCGATTCGAGCGTCGATTCGTCGAACGCGAGGGAGACGGACGCCTCGGCGCGCTCGCCGAAGCGGTCGCGGAGCGCGCCCGCGGTCCGCGCCGACAGCGGGCCGACCCCGACGGTCACGTCGTAGGTGCCCGGGCCGGAGAGTTCGACGTTGTCGCCCGCGTGGACGCCCATGTTCTGGGAGAGCATCGGCCAGAGGGACTTCCCGCCGAGGACCGACTCGCCGTCCAGGTCGGCGTCGACCGTCACCGCGCCGATGGGGAGCACCGTTCCGGTGTCGGCGTCCCAGACGGTCGCCATGAGGTGGACGGTGTCGCTGCCCTCGATCTCGACTTTGTTCGTGCGGTCGCCGTTGACCAGCCAGAACCGGTGGGGGTAGCTGTAACTGAGCCCAACGCGGAACTCGCCGGCGTCGACGACGCCGACGGCGTGCATCCCTTCGACGTGGCTGGGGACGTAGACGGCGTCGGGGCGGTCGGAGACCAGGGGCGGCGAGCGCGCCGACCGGGTCTGGAACATCGACCGACAGCCCGCGAGCCCCGCGGCGGCCGCGGCGGTCCCCGCCGCGAGGAAGCGTCGCCTGTGCATACCCGCTCTAGCGGCCCTCCCGAAAAACGGCTTCTGGTCGAACGCTCGAAAGTCGGCGGCGACCGAACACCCCGGACCGCGGGCGGGAAGCAGAGCGGGAGCCCCGGACGGGGACGGCGGTCCCGAGGCCGCGGCGGGCGGGGCCATCGTCCGGGGTCGAGATCCGGGAGCGAGGTGGGTCACTGCTCGGGTCGGGGCGTCGGGAGCGCGCGCAGCGGGCGCGGCGGGACGAGGTAGTTGCCCCGGCGGCTGACGTCGATGTACTGGAGGATGCCGTTGTTGGCGCGCTGGCCGACGGCCGCCTCGTCGGCCACGTCGGTGCCGTTCATCGCCTCGCGCGTGGTGACGAAGTCCTCGATAGACGCCTGGAGCGAGAGGAAGTGCAGGCCCGCCTTGCCCCCGTCGGTCGAGTCGAAGTCCCGCCGGAGGATGAGCGGCGAGCCGTCCTCGCGGACGGTGGCGGTCTTCTGGGAGTGGCCGACGACGCCCGACTCGCGGGCGTCCCGCGCCAGGTCGTCGGCGCAGGAGTCCACGTCGGTCCCGTCGCCGAGGTTCGCGCCGGTGCCCTCGATGCGGCCCTCGTCGGCGTGGGCGGGACAGAACATCGTCGCCTCGCGGTGGTAGCGGCTGTCCTGCTCGTACCACTGGTCCAAGTGCAGGTCCATCCGCGAGACGTGGCGGGTCGTCCCGCCGGCGAAGGGGCCCTCGTCGATCGTCACGCGGTCCTCGCCGGCCTGGTTCTTCCGGAAGCCGGACTTGAAGCCCATGTACAGCGGCGACTCCTCGGATACCGGGTCCGAGTCGGGGATCCCGTCGACGTCCTGGTTGTCGGCGGGGAGGCCGTTGCCGACGAAGCCGGTGCGGCGGTTCGACCCGCCCTCGGCGAGGTCGGAGCGCTCGAAGACGCCCTCGAAGGTGGCGTCCATCTCGCGGCCGTTGAGCGCGTCCCTGTCTCCGAGGAGCGCCGCCTCGGCGGCGAGGACGACCGAGCCGTAGTCGCTGGCGAGGTGGACGAGGGCGTCGGGGTCGTCGGGGACGGGGTCCTCGAAGGGCGCCAGCGCCTCGGGCGCCGGCAGGCCGACGCTCTCGGGGAGCGACTGGTCGAACCGCTCGAAGTACGCGGGCGCGTAGCCGACCGTGAACAGCAGGCCGACCTCGCCGTCGGCGCTCCGGGGGTAGGCCCGTTCGAGCGAGCGCAGGGCGGTCTCGACGGTCTCGCGGTCGTCGGCGGTCGGCGGGCCCTCGCCCGCGTAGTCGAGGTAGAGGAGCAGGCGGTGACGCGGGGTCACGCGGTTGCCGTACTCGTCGGTCGAGAGGGCGTCGTTCCAGGCGTGCTGGCGGCGGGGGAGCGCCGAGAGGTCGTCGGGCCCTTGCGGGAGGTCGGGGTCCTCCCGACCGAGGCAGGCCGACAGCGCCGACGCGCCGCCGATGGCGACGGCGGCCTTGACGAACTCGCGGCGCGAGATCCCGCGCGAGCGACTGGCTGGCATCGCCGGTTCTAGCGACCGGTCCGACAAGGGGGTTCTGGTCGGCCTCTCGAAAGCGCGCTCAACCGTCGGCCCCGCCCTCCGCGAGGAGGCGATCGACCAGCCGCGCGAAGCGGTCGACCAGCCGTCCGGGCAGGGAGGGCTCGACCGACCGGAGGAACCGGGCGGTCTCGTCGGGCCGTTCGAGCACGAGCGTGACGCGCCCGCGGTCGTCGCGGCGCTTGGCGACGAGACCGAGGTCGGTCAGCCTGTCGAGGTGCCACTCCAGCGTGCTCCGGGCCACGCCGATCCCGTCGGCGACCTCGGCCGGCGCGGTCGGCCCGTTCCGGAGGAGGTAGACGACGACGTCCGCGGCCGTCTCGCGGCGCAACACGGCGAGCGCGCGCCGCTCGAAGGCGTCGCAGTCGGGCGGGTAGTAGTGGGTCCGCCCGTAGAAGTCCGCGGCGACGACCCGGTCGTCGAGCTTCCGCAGGTGGTACTGGACCTGTCCCGGCGCGAGGTCGAGCCGGCGGACGAGCTCGCTGAAGTAGACGCCGGGGTTCTCGCCGACGTGGGCGGCGATCCGGGCGCGCGTCTCGTTCTCGCTCATCGCGACTCCCCCGGTCCGTCGCTCCGAACCGGCTCGTCGTCTGGACGGTCGGCCGTCGGCGCGTCCGCCGGTCGCGTCGCCGGCGTATCGGTCCAGCGCGCGTCGTAGACGGCCCCCAGCAGGAAGGTCGCGAGCATCGCGTCCAGCGCGTGCTCCGCGAGGTGGTGGACGCCCGGACCGAGCGGCCCGTACATCGCGAGCGCCGAGACGAGCGTCCGGGCGACGAGCGCGCCCAGCGACAGCACGACCAGCAGGTACGAGCGCGAGCCCCGCCGGGCCAGCGCCGCGACGCCCAGCGCGAGCAAGAGCCCGGAGCCGACGCCGGCGAGCAGGTGGACCGCCAGCAACACCGGATCGGGCGAGGACGCGAGGTGCGCGACCGGACGGATCGGCGTCACACCCGCGCTAGTCGCCGTCGGTACCTAAGTCGGTCGCTTCGCCCCGGATCGGCGGCGTCTCGATCGCCGCGGGTCCGGCCGGGGAGGAGCGCGGACGCGATCGGTCGGGGCCGGTCGGGGCGACGCGGGCTACCCCGCGAGCGGTTGCGAGACGATCCACAGCGAGAGCACCGTGTATCCGACCATGACGAGGACGAACGGCGCGTGTCCGCGCAGGCCGGTCGGCCCGGCGCCGTACCGGCGGACGGCGACCCGGTGGGCCGCGACGACCGCCACGACGTGGCCCGCGACGACCAGCACCACCTGCGACCCCCAGAAGAGCCCGATCGAGAGCCCGGCGAGCAGCCGGATCGGACCGCCGTCGGTGCCGAGCGCGAGGTCGCGGGCGACGGCGACGGCGGCGCCGAGGTTCGCCGACACGTACGGGTAGTTGTGCGCGACCTCGTACCCGGCCGCGATCGGCACGACCGTCGCGCCGAACGACCGGGCCGCGCCGGTCCACCGACCGGCCGCGTCGGACTCGCTCCCGAGCCGCTCCGCGAGCGCGGCCGTGAGCGCGAAACCGGCCAGGAAGGCGAGCAGGCCCGCCGCGTACAGCGCGACGCTCGCGGCGCCGAGGCCGAGCGTCGCCCGGGCCGACCCGATGACCGCTCGATACGTCCGGGTGGAGGTGAAGCCGTCGAAGCTGACGGTGTAGACCGCGGCGACGACGAACGCGACCAGCGAGGCGTCCGTCAGCGGGCGCGTCACCGCGGCCCACGGGGCGCGCACCGCGACGACGGCGTCGCCGCCGTCGGTCCGCCGGACCGAGACCGGGGCGACCCGCCCGAGGAGGGCGAACAGGACCGCGAGCGCGTCGGCGCGGGCGAACCACTCGCGGCCGTAGGCCGTCGCGCCGACGAGCATGACCGCCGCGTAGCCCCCGGCGACGACGACCGTCGCTCGCGGCGACCGGGTCGCGACCGTCAGGTTCTCCAGCACGCCGACGCCGAGTACGAAACCGGCGAACGCGGGCCAGGCGCGCAGTCGCCCGGGGTAGGCGCCGAGGACCGCGATCTCTCGCCCTTCGAGAGCGACGAGGCCGTCGTAGAGCGTTTCCCACGGCGAGACGAGGCGCCAGGGCGACCCGACGGCGACCGAGACCAGTCCGACGCCCGTGAGGACGAGCGGCCAGACGACGAGCGTGGCGAGGTTCTCCGCCGGGACCCGGCGGCCGACCAGCCCGTGGGCGAGCGCGGCGAGGAACAGCGCGAGAACGCCCGCCCGGAGCGCGAGCGCGACCGGTCGGACCGCCGCAGCCGGGACCCTGGCGACGGGGCGCGAGTCCGCGTCGACCGGGACGCGGTCGGCGACGCCGAGCCAGAGCGCCGTCAGCCCGACCGTCGCCGCGGCGCCGGCGAAGACGAGCGGCAGGGGCACCGGAGCGACGAACTGCCGGACGGTGATCCTGTGGGCGCTCGCGGCGCCGACGGTGGGGCCGAGCGCGAGCGCGGCGACGGCGAGGGCGACCGCGCGGCGGCGCGCGCCGGCGAACGCCGCTCGCTCCCCGTCCGAGGCCATGAGCGGGGGTCGGCGGAGCGCGGATAAAGGGCCTGTGGTACGCCGGTCGAACCCCGCTCCGGCGTCGGAAGGGCTTTCCCCGTCGGGCGGCGAGGCCGAACCGATGCGAACTCGGACGGTCGCCGCGCTCGTGGCGCTGCTCGCCGCGTTCGCCGGCGCCGCCGCGGTCGCCCTCTGGACCCCCTCCGGCGGCGGCGGGACGCTGACGGAGGTGTGGGTCAGCGACACGGGGCGACCGACCCAGTTCAACCACCACGGCGTGGGGGCCGCGGACGGCGTCGTCGTCGCGCCCGTCCTCAGTCGCCAGGGTACCGAGGGACTGACGCGTCACTCGTGTGCGCTCGTCAGGCTCGCCCCCGCGAACGGGAGCGTGCTGTGGCGGAGCGGCGTCCCGCCCGAGCGCTGTTTCATCCACGCGCTGACGAAGCCGGCCATCGCGGACCTGAACGGCGACGGGTCGCCTGCGGTCGTCGCCGGGACGACCGAGAACGCCACCGTCGCGCTCGCCGCGAGCGACGGGCGCGAACTGTTCAGGCTCCCGACGCCGACCTACGGCTACGGGGAGCCCACGGTCGCAGACGTGCGTGGCGACGGGCGACCCGAGATCGTCGCCAGCGACATCGGCGGTCACGTGGTCGTCGCGAGCGGGAACGGGACGGTGATCTGGCGCGGGACCGTCGACGGCGTCGTCTACGCCAAACCCGTCGTCGCCGACGTCGACGGCGACGGCCGCGCGGAGGTGGTCGTCGCCGGCCGCGAACAGACCGTGGCCTTCGCCCCCGACGGGACCGCGCTGTGGCGCCGCGAGGTCGGCGCGACCGACGCGGGCGTCGCCACCGTCGACGGAGCGCCGAGGGTCGTCGTCGCCGGAAACGACGGCGTCGTCGCGCTCGACGGCGCGACGGGCGAGCGGCTGTGGAACCGCTCGGCCGACGGCACGCCCTCGATGGGCGCGCTCGCCGACGGCGACGGCGACGGCACGCCGGAGGCGTACGTCAGCGTCCCCGGGAACCTCCTCCGGGCGTTCGACGCGAGCGACGGACACGAGGAGTGGCAGACGCGTCTCGCGTCCGAGTCGGGGACGATCACACCGCCGGCCGTGCTCGGTGACCTCGACGGCGACGGCGCACCGGAACTCGTCGCGGGGACCAACGGCGGGACGGTCGCCGTCCTCGACCCGGCGACCGGCGCCGAACTCGCCGCGTACGAGCGCGACGACCCGATCTGGACCGGGTCGACCACGGCGAACCTCACCGACGACCCCGGCGAAGAGATCCTGGTCCGCTACGGCCGCGGGCGCGTGGTCGCGCTCGAATACGACAGTTGAACGGCCGGGGCCGTCGAACCGCAACCGCCGTCGGACCCGCCGTGGGCATCGAATCCCCACGACCGTCCCGCTGTCGGTGCGCGGCGGTCACCGATCTACCCCAGCGAGACGTCGAGATAGAGCATGACGACGACGCCGAGCATCGTGCCGAGCGTGGCGACCCGCTCGTTGCCCCGGAGGTGGGTCTCCGGGACGATCTCGTCGCTGATGACGAACAGCATCGCGCCGGCGGCGAAGCCCATCGCGTACGGCAGGAGCGGCGCCGCGAGCGAGACCGCGACGGCACCGACCAGGACGAGCGGGATCTCGACGAGTCCCGAGCGGATCCCCGTGACCGCCGCGTAGAAGCGACGGTTCAGCCCGGCGTTGACCGCGGCGACCGATACGGCTAGTCCCTCGGGGACGTTCTGGATGCCGATGGCGAGCATGAGCGCGACCGCGCTCCCGACCGAGGAGTCCCCCGCCGCCGAACCGAAGCCGACGCCGACGGCGAGTCCCTCGGGCATGTTGTGCAACGTGATCGCGAGGATGAAGAGGATCACGGAGGTGAGCCGGTCGTCGCCGACGGGCGCCTCCTCGCCGGGGTCGGCGGCGTCCGCGCGGCGCTTGCCCGTCAGCAGGTAGTGGGCGTGGGGGACCAGCACGTCCGCGCGGTCGAGCGCGAGCGCGCCCAGGAGGATCCCGCCCAGCACCGGGAGCGGGCTCCCGCCGGGCGTCGCCTCGATGCCGGGGAGGATGAGACTGGTGAAACTCGCCGCGAGCATGACGCCGGCGGCGAAGCCCAGCGCGCCGTCCAGCGCCCGCTCCGAGGGGTCGCGCCAGACGAACACCAGCGACGCGCCCAGGAAGTTCAGCCCCGCGATGACCAGCCCGCCGAAGAGCGCCTGCACGAGCAGCGTCTGCCTGCCCAGGACCTCGACGAGCGTCGCGACCGGTCCCGCCATGCTACCCGGCGCGATGCGGGCCGACCAGTTAAAGGTCGGCGCCCGGCGGCGGGCGGCGCGCTATCGGACCGGCGGAGGATCCGGCCGTAGATATACCCGTCGGCCGCTCGAACGGAGGGGTATGGACGGTCAGGAACTCGTCGACGCGCTCCGGGACGCGCGGGCGACACAGCTGGACCGACTGGGCTCGGACAAGTACCTCGTGGCCGCGACGGGCGCCGACCTGGAGCGGGCGCCGGTGCTCAGAGTCCTCGCGGCCGAGGCCGCCAGCGGTCGCGACACCTTCTCGCGGTGGGCCGACGAGGCGGTCGGCGACGTCGCCGCGGCGTTCGAGACGGCCGCCGAGCGCGAGCGCCAACAGTTCGACCGCGTCGTCGACTCGCTGGCCGGGCTGCCCGACGACGGCGCGGACGCGACCGACGCCATCGACGGCGAGGCGGACCCGGCCCACCGCGCGCTCCGCGACTGCGACGACCCGGTCGAACGCGTCGCCGCGGCGTTCGTCGGCCGTCCGCTGGTCGCCGACCGCACGCGCCTGCAGGTGGTCAACTTCTTCGTCAACGAGGCCGACGAACAGCGGGCCGATCTGGCCCGAGACCTCCGGTCGGAGGCGAACGGGCGCCTCGACGAGGGGGTCGAACTGCTCGATTCGGTCTGCGGCGGCGATTCGGACTGGGAGCGCGCCGACCGCGCGGCCACGAACGTGATCGACGCCGCCTACGAGGCCTACGTCGACTCGCTGGAGGCGATGGACGTCGACCCGAAGCCCGTCTGCTAGACCATCTTTTTTCGCGGGGGCATCGGCTCGCGCCTCAACCCCCGCGAAAAAACATGGGTGAAAAAAGGCCGAACCCTCACTCCGCTCGGGTTCGGAGAACCGCGCTCGCTTCGCTCGCGCGGATGCTTGTGCTCGACAGCCGCGAGAGAACGAGCACTCCCCTTGCCGTCGCCACACCAACGCTTAGGAGGCCGGCGAACGCCCGTCGGGTATGCCCGGGGCCGACCGGCCGAACGTCGTCTGGATCGCGATGGAAGACACGACGCCGCGACTGGGGTGTTACGGCGACGACCTCGCCCGCACCCCCAACATCGACGCGCTCGCGGCCGGCGGCCGGCGCTACCCGAACGCCTTCTCGACCGCGCCGGTCTGCGCGCCGAGTCGCTCCGCGGTGATGACCGGGTGTCACCAGAACGCCATCGGCACCCACCACATGCGGACCACCCACACCAACGAGGACGCCCCCTCGCTGCCGACGCCCTACGATGCCGTCCCGCCCCACTACGTCACCGCCGTCCCCGAACTGTTCCGCCAGGCCGGCTACTACTGCACGCTCGACTCGAAGGCCGACTACCAGTTCGGCACGCCCTTCTCGATGTGGGACCACCGCGGCGACGGCGCCGGCTGGTGGGACGACGCCCGCGAGGCCGACCAGTCGTTCTTCGCGATGTTCACCAACGGCGTCACTCACGAGAGCGGCCAGTGGGACCCCACCGACCCGGGGTACGAGGAGGTGCTCGGCGGCGCCGTCGCCGACCCCGACACCGACCCCGACGCCGTCGAGGTGCCCCCCTACCTCCCCGACACCGAGACGACCCGCAACGCGATCGCCAGACAGTACGACAACGTCGCCCGCTCGGACGAGTGGGTCGGCGAGATCCTCGACGGGCTCGACGAGGCCGGACTGGCCGAGGACACCATCGTCGTGCTCTGGAGCGACCACGGCGAGGGGCTCCCGCGGAGCAAGCGCTGGCCCTACGACGGCGGGATCCACGTCCCGCTGGTCGTCCGCTGGCCCGGCGAGGTCGAGGCGGGCGACGTCGACGAGCGGCTCGTCAGCATGATGGATCTCGGGCCGACGGTGCTTGCGGCCTGCGGGCTGGACGTGCCCCAGTACGTGGGCGGCCGGCAGTTCCTCGGGCCCGACGCCGACGAGCGCGAGTACGTCTTCGCCTCGCGGGACCGCTACGACGAGAGCTACGACATGGTCCGGGCCGTCCGCGACCACCGTTTCAAGTACCTCCGCCACTACCGACCGGGAACCCCGTATCGCCAGTGGATCCCCTTCCGCAATCGCCACCCGGTGATGCGAGAGCTGCTCGACCGCGCCCGCGAGGGAAAACTGGAGGGAGCCGAACGGTGGTTCGACGCGAACCGCCCCGCCGAGGAGCTGTACGACCTCCGGACGGACCCCTACGAGGTCGACGACCTGGCCGACGACCCGGAGTACGCGGACACGCTCGAGCGCTTCCGGGACGCGCTCGACGACTGGCGCGAGCGGGTCGACGACGCGGGCGACGAGTCGGAGGCCGAGATGGTCTGGGAGCGACACCGCGGGGAGGACGAGCCCGAGACCGCCGCCCCGCGGTTCGTCGTCAACAGCGAGAATCACGACGAGCGCACGGCGCGAACGGACGGGCTCGAACTGGAGGGACCGGCCACGCTGTCGCTGTACTGCGCGACGCAGGGCGCCTCGCTGGCCTACGCGTTCGCCGACGACCCGGTGAAAAACGACGGCAGCGATCCGCAGTGGGAACTCTACACGGGACCGATCGACCTCCCCGAGGGCGAGACGACGGTCCGCGCGAAGGCGATCCGGTACGGCTTCGAGGAGAGCGACGAGCAGGTGGGCATCTTCACGTTGTCGGAGTGATCGGGAGTCTCTGCGACGAGTGACGGAGGGACCGCGCCGTCAGACAGCGTGAAAGCCCCGACCCGTTCGACCGGCCGGGACTCGCTGCGCTCCTCGGCCGCCAGCCTGCGGTGCTTGCTTCGTCCGGGCCGGATCGAACGGATCGCCCCTTTCAGTCCCACCCGCATAGACCGGTCGATCAGCCGACGCGGGTGGGACTGAAAGGGTCCGTGGGCTTTCGCGCTGTTCGTGGCGCTGGTTCTGTTCGCGGTCGATCGTCGAGCGCCAGTTCCCAGTCGTCTCCCACACACCGTCCGAAGAGCTATCCGACTGGACGCGAAACCCCACACCGATCGACCGAACAGCATGACCGAGGACACGGACCGGCCGACGGCCGACGGGCGCGCGGGGGAGACCGAGACCGTCGGCGACCTCGTCGAGAAGATACGAGCGCTGGACGACGACGACGAGCGCTCGCAGGGCGTCCTGTTAGACCAGCTCGCCGAAGTCGAGAAGAGGCTGCTCTCGTTCGGCCAGGCGCTCGGCGGCGACCCCGACACCGTCGCGGACCTGCCCTTCACCGAGGAGGCGGGCACCGACCGGATGCCCGAACCGCTGTACGTCCGCCACGAC
>JBDGSU010000180.1:0-28604 GCA_042217395.1 Halosimplex sp. | reverse complement strand
CTACTGGTTGACGTTAGATAGCTTATGACCGACCCTTTCTACGGTGCCGTCATCCATTCGTTGTCTATATACGATATACGTGCGTAGTTTGTAATACTGTACTACTTCTACTCCGACATGGAGATGGATCGACCCTCGAACGCTGAAGAACGTGCCGAGGGTATCAGCCTCCTCGACGGGCCAAACATCGGCGACCTGGCGGTCTCGACGGGCCCAGAGTGTGATCCCGTGCTCCGTTCTATCCCGGCTATACTGGTTCGGTACGGGGTTTCTGGCCACTTCTCGGTTGGAGCCGTTCGACCTGGCCATACTCTGGCGGAGATCGACTATCCTCCGTCGATCGTGACTCTCCCTGTCGATTTCGATGGCGCCTACCGCGGGTCGCTACCGTGCAATCGGTCGCGGATCGTTTCACATCGACGACGTCGCCTTTTCTATAATTTTTCCATTATATGTTCGGTTCTAGTAATTCTGGGTGATAGTCCGTGTATCCGCTCGCCGGTCGACCGATGGGTGCCGGGATCGACCAGTACGTGCTACGCCCTCGCGTCGCTTGCGATGTCGGTCGTAACACATCCTCGCGGAGTGATTACAAGAACAATATTGTAATCGAATGTGACAGCGATCTCGGGCGGCGGCCGACGGTTCGTCGTCCAGTTGATCCGGAGTGGTCGACCGGTTGCCTTCTTCCGTTCGCTGACCGAACCGTAGCTTACATTTCTAATATTGTAATGGGGCTGCCCCCTCCGGAGCGATACGTTCACTCCGATCCGCTGGTTCCGAGGATCGCGGTCGATCGCGTGCTCGGCCGGACTGTTTCACCGTCTGTCGTTCTCCACGCGTGCTCGATCTGTTCGGCGCGCACACATCGGTCACGTCGCCAGCTCACCTGTTCGAATTTCGTTCGATGATGTAGACACTCTCGCAGTCGAACCACCGTCTCTCGAGCGTCACGTCGAGCTCTCGCCAGGCCTTCGCGTACTGTCCGTCCGCTCCTATTCTTGTTAATTGTTCGTGTTGTTTGTCCCTATCACGGTCTCGAACGGTGTGTCGTCCCGAACGCGATTCGTAGTCGGTATCCCGACATGACGAGATAGGTGCCTCCGATTCGGACTCGGAGCTTCGATCGCTCCGTTCAATGCTGTCGAACAGAAAGGCACAAGACGGTCGGGGTAGTGGCTTGAGGTATGATAACACCCGATGACGAGATGAAGACGATCGGCGCGACGAAGACGGCGTTCGACATCGTTGAGGCCGTTGCGCGCAACGACACGCCGAGCGTCTCCGAGATAACGGAGGAGGTGGCCTGTTCCCGGAGCACGGTGTATTATCACCTCAAGACGCTCGAACAGAGCCGATACGTCTTCCGCGACGAGGACGGGTACAGGCTGGGACTGCGGATGGCTCACTTCAGTGAGCGGGCGAAGCGACACCAGCCGCTCTACGGCACGACCGGCGACGTCCTCGCGAACCTCGCGGAAGAGACCGGGCTGCCGGCGTTCGTCGGCGTTCAGGAGGGCGGCAAACTGGTCTGTTTCTCCTGTTCGTCGTCCGGTCCCGTCGAGGGGCTCCCGATACATGTCGGACGGGAGTACGGACTTCACTGTCTCGCCCACGGACAGGCGATCCTCTCGTGTCTCGACGAGTCCGTCGTCCGCGAGATCGAGGCCACCCACGGCCTCGCTCGACGAACCGACGACACGCTCACCGACACCGCGACGCTGCTCGATCGACTCGAGACGGTCGAGAAGGTCGGCATCGCCTACAGCGCCGGGGAGTACGACCCCGGAGTCAGTACGATCGCCGCCCCCGTCATCTCCGAATCGGTGGACCGCGTCGTCGGAGCGATCGGAGTCGCCGGCCCCACCGACCAGATCGACGACCCCTACAAACAGGCGAAGGCCCGGCGCTTCTCCGACGAATCTCCAGAGCAGATCCGGCGTGCGGCCCAGATCCTCAGTAATCACCTGCACGACGACTGACTGCGAGCCGTTCGACACTGTTGGTTGGTCACACGGATCGGGGTCACCGGTCGTCGTCGGATTCCCCGACCAACTCGGACAGGCGGACCGCGCGCCGCTCCGCCGCGGCGCGTTCGGCGTCGAGCGCGTCGACGAGTCGCTCTGCCATCGATTCGAAGTTCGCGTCTGGGTCCCCCTCGAGTTCCTCGAAGAAGTCCCGGTTGGCCGCCTCGCACTTCGATATCCACTCGTCGCGGATCGCTTCCGCCCCGTGGAGCGCCCCGGCGATGCACCCGGCTATCGTCGCGATACCGTCGCTATCGCGTCCGTAGTTGACCCCCTCGACGATCGACCGGTCGACTTCCCCGTCACAGACCGACAGGACCGCCATGGCCACGGGAACGACTTCGAGCGGGCTGGCACTGAACACCTCCCCGCGATAGTACTTCTCGCGGTCCCACTGTACGGCGGGCCACCGCCAGTCGAGGAACTCCTCGTACAGCGCGTCGATGAGCTCCTCTATCGTCTCGCTCTCGTCGGCGATCCCCATGGCGAGGTCGATCGCGCGATACACGGTCCCGGTCGAATGCTCTCGCATCGCCTGGATGACGGCGTCGATCGTCGCGTCGGGACGAACGGCGACCGCGGTCCCGGCGGCGACCGTCGCGGCAGCGTATCGGGCTTCGCCCTCCTGTAGCACCGACGCGAGCGCGAACCCGTCCTGGTAGGCCTGCCTTGGGTCGTCGGCGTTGACGATGCCGACCGGAGTGATCGCCGAGGCGATCTTGTTGTCGGGGATGGTCCCGACGCCGCCTTCGCGCGCGTTTGCGCCGGCACTGAGCTTTCGAAGGACCATCTCCCCGTTGATCCATATCCGGTCCTCGTTGAGGTGTTCGATCAGCGCGTCCGCGAACTCCCGGGGGGTGATGCGCCCTCCGTTTTCGACGATGGCCAGCGAGAGGTACTGCCGGAGCGCGGTATCGCTGGTTATCGATCCCGGTTCCGTGTTCGAATACGGCATGTAGTACTCCCTGAACGTCTCCACGGTGCCGTACTCCTCGGCGATCCGGTCGTGGGTCCACCCTTCGACGGTCGCGCCGAGCGCGTCTCCGATCGCGCCTCCGATGAGGCAGCCGTACACGCGGTCCGTGGTGTCCATACTCACCCTTCCGAGGTCGCACACAAAGCTACTGCGGACACACCTCGACGCCTCGATCCCGCGTATCCCCGCGTCCTGACGCTGCCGCCGATCCCGCCGTCCGTGACGGTCACGACGACGATTCCGGGCGTATCGGCGTCGACACGATCACTCGGACACCCAAACGTTTATGCCTCCGCTCGTTCCTGTCGAGGTGTATGGAGATCACAGCGGTCGAACCGATCGTGCTAGAGAGTGCAGTCGGAACAATCTCGTTGCCCGGCGGGAAGACGGACTTCGACGCGACCGTCCGCCCCGTCCTCGTCCGCGTGGAGACCGACGAGGGCATCGTCGGCCTCGGCGAGTCCTACCTCGACGACCCCACCGGCGAGAAGGCGAAATTCGTCGCTCAAGGCGTCCGCGCGCTCGCAAACCACGTCGTCGGCGAGGACCCCCGCAACGTCCGGAGTCTGTGGCACGAGATGTACGTCCACGCAAAGCGCTCGGGCTCCTACCGCTCGCTGTCGGCCATCGACGAGGCGCTCTGGGACGTCACGGGCAAAGACGCCGGCAAGCCCGTCTATCAGCTGCTCGGCGGCGCCGCCGGGGACGTCTCCGCCTACGCGACGTTTCCGCACGAGAAGCCCATCGACGAACTGGTCGAGTCCGGTGAGTGGCTCGCCGAGAAGGGGTTCGAGACGATGAAGATCGTCGTCGGCCACGACGTCGAGGCCGACCGCCGGCGCATCCGCGAGGTCTCGGAGGGGATCCCGGACGAGCTCGGCCTCGCGATGGACGCCAACACGACGTTCGATTACCCCGACGCGCTCAAACTCGCCAGGACCGCCAGCGAGTACGACATGGACTGGTTCGAGGAGCCCATCGCGCACACCGACGTCGAGGGGATGGCCCGCCTGAACGCCCAGGCCGACGTCCCCATCTCGGCCTACCAGAACAACGTGACCCAGTACCCCGCCACCGAGTTACTCGACGCGAACGCCCTGGAGATCTACCAGCCCGCCTTCGACTACTGCGGCGGAATCACGCCGTCGGTCGCCGTCGCGACGATGTGTGAGGCCCACGGCAAGCGGTTCGTCCCCCACGCGTTCGGACCGGTGGTCAACTACTCCGCGAGCCTCCACGTCGCGGCCGCCTCGCCGGCCTGTTCGCTCATCGAGTTCGCCGTCTACGCCGAGGACATCGACGACCCGGGCCGATACGTCGCCAGCCCCTACATCGAGAACCAGGAGGACGTGTACGTCCAGGACGGCGGGCTGATCGAACCGCCCGAGGCCCCCGGTCTCGGCCTCGAAGTCGACGAGGGCGAACTCGAAGCGTACCGCGCCGACTGACAGCCGACCGACGCCCCGCCGGACCGCGGACGGGTCGGGTTTCCGCGGAGCGTCGTCGAATCGATTCCGAACTCTTCCACGGCTCCGAAGGGCCGTTCTATATTCTGGAACGAAGTGGGTCGATCGGGACCGATGCGCTGCGCTGAGCCGCGATCCGTGGTCGCTCAGAGCGCGTCCCCGGCTAATGGATGCGGATTCTATATTTCGGAACGCGCTCTTCTGCTCGAAACCGCCGGTATCGGCGCTTGTCGAGCCGGCTGATTCCGTTTCCGTCGCTGCTCGTTCGATCGGGACGTAGAACCTGCGTGTGCATTGGTACCGAGACACGGTGTATGTGGTGGCCTGGCGTCGAAGCGCCACCGGGAGACACACGACATCGGCATCGAACGTCCGGTCCGGCCAGACCCACCAGTTACGGGAGAGAGGACAGCCTTCGCGACCGTCGGGGGGCGGGACGGGAACTACTCGAAGACGAGCGACGCGCGGGTCAGACTCCGTTCGGCCGTTCGTTCGAGGGCGGCGTCGACGTCCTCGATCGCGAACTCGGCGTCGAGCAGCTGGTCGAAGGGGTAGTCGTCTTCGTGCCTGTCGAGGAACTCGAGCGCGTCCTGGAGGTACCAGGGGTCGTATCGCATGACCGACGTGATGTCGATGGACTTTCTCGTCAATTTCCCGGGGTCGAAGTCCGTCTCCTTCCCGGGAACGATGTTCCCCATCTCCAGGTATCGTCCCCCGTCTCGGAGGAGGTGAATCCCTTCCGAGAAGGCCGAGGGAACGCCGGTGACCTCGATAGCCACGTCGGCCCCGTGGCCGTCGGTCAGCGACCGCACCCGGTCGGCTCGCTGTTCGACCGACGCGTACTCCTCCATGTCGACGACGTGGTCCGCGCCGAACGCTTTCGCCTGTTCCAGCCGTGCGTCCACGCCGTCGATCACGATGGTCGTCGCCCCTCGCTCGTTCGCGACGGCGGTCGCGTTGAGTCCCAGTCCGCCGGCCCCCTGGATGACGACGGTGTCGTCCCAGGTCACGTCGACGTTGTCCACTCCACAGAGGACCTGCGACAGCGCGCAGTTCGCGCTGGCGGCGATCTCCTCGCTGAGGTCGTCCGGGACGCGGTAGAAGTACTGGTCGGGGTGGATGTAGTAGTGAGTCGCGAAGGTCCCGTGGAAGTGGGGCGCTTCCTCCGGGGGGCGCGACCAGTGACGGTACGCGTTCTCACAGAGTCGAAACTCTCCGGCGCCGCAGTACGTGCACTTGCCACAGGTGGCGAAGTACGTCGGGACGACGAGGTCGCCGACCTCGATGGGGGTTCCGGCGTAGTCCGTCTCGACGCCCTCGCCCAGCTCGGTGACGCGACAGATGGCTTCGTGGCCGAGGACGTTCTGGTTGATGAGCGGGTGCTCCCCGCTCCAGATGTGCAGTTCGGACCCGCAGACGTTGGCGCGGACCGTCTCGGTGAGTACCGCCCCGTCTTCCGGTTCCGGCACGTCGTAGCTCTGGAGCTCGATGTCTTTCGGAGCCTCGAGGAAGGCAAGCCTGCCCGTCGCTTGTTCCGTCATGTTCTCACCTCCCAGTTTAGATAGTTAAATTTTCCCATGTTGGCACTCTCGGCCGACGCGGACCCCGGATTCCGGACCCTGCGGCCGTCGACCGTTGCGGACGGGTGTCACGGGCCGTCGGTCCCGAGTTCGGAAACATTCAAATGAACCGGGTCTGTTGCCCATAGCATGCTCTCCGGATTGCACCACTTCGGACACCTCGTCGACGACTACGACCGGGCGATGACGTACTACTGCGACGTTCTCGGCGGCACCGTCGAGGAATCGACCACGGTCGAGGACGCGGTCGAGGTGGCGTTCGTCTCGTGGCCCGACTTCAGAGTCGAAGTCGTGGGGCGTCGCGAGCGGGGGACCTATCTCGACGACCTGCTCGACGAGCTCGCCGAACCGGCGCCCTATCACCTCGCAGTGACGGTACCGGACATCGAGGCGGCGTCGGACGCGCTCGAAGGTGACGGGTATCCGATGTTCGACACCGAACCCGTCGACGGGCTCGGCCCGTACGTCCGGGCGTTCGTCGAACCGTCCGCCGTTCCGGGTCTCCCCATCGAGCTCGTCGAACTCGACGAGTGAGTGGGCGTCCCGGGGGACAGCAGGTTTAATTGATCCGGCGTTCGAGTGCCGGTATGGACCTGAGCAGGCGACGGGTCACCGCCTCCGCGGTCGGCGCCCGTCCTGACGAGTCGCGTCGAACCCGACGAACGAACTGCCGCGGGTCGGCCCGTTCGCACCGGACACCGACCGATCGAGGGACGTTCCGGGGTGAGACGCGATGAGCGGCGAGATACACCTCGGGGTCGTCGGCGCGGGGCAGATGGGGACGGGGTTCGCGGTTCACTTCCGGTTGCACGGACAGACCGTCACCCTCGTCGACCACCGTCAGTCGAACCTGGACCGGGCCCGGGAACGGATCCGGGGTTCCGTGGAGTTCCTGAACGAGCAGGGCGTCACCTCGATGTCCCCGGAGGCCGTCCTCGACGCGGTGACCTTCACCCTCGATACGGAGGCGGGCGTCGCGGACGCGGACGTCGTCTTGGAGACCGTCTCCGAGGACCTCGAGGTGAAACGGGAGGTGTTCCGAGAGCTGGCGGACGCGACGTCGGCGGACACGATACTCGCGACGAACACGTCGAGCCTGCAGGTGTCGGACATCGCGGCGGGGTTCGACTTCGCACACCGGGTGGTCGGGTGCCACTGGCTCTACCCGCCGTATCTGCTCCCGACGGTCGAGGTCATCGCCGGCGACGAGACGGACGACGAGGTCGTCGAGGAACTGGTGGCGCTCCTCGAAGCGGTCGACCGAAAGCCCATCGTCGTCCACAGGGACGTGCCCGGGTTCGTCTGGAACCGGGTCCAGTTCGCGGTCCTCCGGGAGTGCATGCACCTCGTCGACACCGGGGTGGCGTCGATCGAGGACGTCAACACGGCCATCCGCGACGGGTACGCGCGCCGGACGGCGGTGCTCGGTCCGTTCGAGACCGTCGACCTCGCGGGCCTCGATCTCTTTCGCACCGTCGCGAGCGGGATCTACCCCTCGCTGTCGGACCGGGACACGCCGTCCCCGATGTACGACGACCGCATCGAAGCCGGCGAGACGGGCGTAGAGAGCGGGGCGGGCTTTTTCGAGTACGACCGGTCGGCGGACGAAGTCGCACAGCGCCGCGACGAGCGACTGGCGGCGCTGCGCGCGATACTCGGTGAGAACGACGAAAACGGAGCGTGACGCGCCGACCTACCGCTCCTGGATCATCGGGATCCCCATCTCCTCGGGCTCGCGCGTCAGTTCGAGCCCTTCGATCGGGCGGATGACGATCTCCATCAGCGCGTGGACGACCGAGTCCGGCTCAAGGTGACCGGCGAGCATGCGGCCGCTGTCGGCCTCGAAGGCCGTGATGTGGAGGTGCGGTTCCCCGTCCGTGATGGCGCCCTGCAGCGAGCCGACCTCCCAGGCGCCCTCCTCGTGGAGGAACTCGTCCACGTCCTCGTCCTCCCCGGCGAGTTCCGGGAACGAGGGGTACGGGACCACGTAGTGGATGTGAAGCTTGTTCAGCGACCCGATGCCGGAGGCGACGTAGCCGGAGTCGACGTCGTGGTCGTCGATGGCCGCCTCGATCGATTCGAGCGCTTTGTCGCCGGGTTGCAACTGGACGACGATGTGTCCGTCGTCGGATTCGAACGAGCGCATCGTCCCGTCGTAGTCAACGGGCGATCTTATTTGTTGCGGTGAGGACCCCGTTCCGGCGAGCCCCCGGCGCCCCTCCCGCAGACCGACTCGCGGACGGGGGGTTCGGGACGGGACGGGAGGGAACGGAACGGACTCCGGTGTCGGTTCGGCGGCTGTACCCCGAAGACTGAAATAGAACACCGTCAAAACGGGACACCGTGAACGTAGGTGTCATCGGCGTCGGCGTTATCGGGAAGCGTTTCGTGCGCAAGCTCCGTGACGCCGACCACGAGGTCACGGTGTACGACATCAACGAGGAACAGATCGAGTGGGCGCGCGAGCGAGGCGCGTCCGGGGCGGACAGTCCCCGGGGCGTCGCCGAGGCGTGCGAGACCGTGTTGCTGGCGCTCCCGGGGACCCCGGAGGTCGAGGCCACGATGGAGGACGGCGGCCTGGTCGACGCGCTCACCGCGGACCACCTGGTCATCGACGTCACGACCACGCTGCCCGAGACGTCCATCGCGTGCGACGAGTGGTGCGCGGAGCGCGGGGCGTCGTTCCTGGAGGGCCCCATCACGGGGGCCGCTCCTCGGGAGGGGTTCCAGATCATGGTCGGCGGGACGGAGGAAGACTACGAGGCCGCCCGGGACGTGCTCGACGTCGTCTGCGAGGGTCACACCCGGATCGGGGAGATGGGGAAGGCGACGATATTCAAACTCGCCCTCCAGATGCGCTATGCGGGCCACGCCGCCTTCGACGCCGAAGTCGTCGAGTTCGCGTACGAGAACGGCGTCGACCCGCGCGCGTTCAACGACTTCCTCGGGATGGACATCTGGGAGAAGTACTTCACCGGCGACTTCAGCCCGGTCATCGAGGGGCTCGGCGGCCTCGCCATCTGGAACAAGGACATCGGCTACGCCCAGGAGGTGGCGCGCCAGACCGACACCGCGACCCCCCTCAACGCCGTCCTCCACGAGGCGTACAAAGCGTCCGTCCGCCTCGCGTCCGAGGAGGAGGGACACGCCTCCGCGCTCATCAAGTACTGGCAGGCGCTCAACGACGCCGAGGACAGGTACGACTGACCGGCCCCCGGAGTCGGTCGTCCGGGGAACGGGCGGGTTTTATTATCGGTGACGCGGGAGTGACCGCTATCGTGCACCCAGCGTACGCGGACCGACGCGAGAGAGCACAGACCCGACTCCGGGAACGGGGAGCCGACGCCGCCGTCGCGTACCCGGGCCCGAACCTCCAGTACTTCACGGGCTTTCGCGGCGAACCGGTCGACCGGTTCCACGCACTCTATCTCCCCGCCGAGGGAGAGGGAACGCTCGTGACGCCCGACGGCTATCTCACGCAAGCGCGCACGAACGCCTCGGTCGAGCGGTTCCGAACCGTCGAGGGCAACGACCCGGCGGCGGTCGCGACCGCGCTCGCCGACCTGTTCGGCGAGGGCGACCGCTTGCTGGTCGACGACGACGCGCTCTACGCGCTGACCGGCCCGCTCTCCGCGGCGGTGGGCGCGGAGTCGGTCCGGTCCGCGGCGCCGGTGTTCCGGGCGATGCGCCGCCGGAAAGACGAGACCGAGGTCGCGGCGCTGGAACGCTCTGCGGCCGTCGCCGACGAGGTGAGCGAGGCGGTCCGCGCGCTCGGTTCCGAGGCCGTCGGCATGACCGAGGCCGAACTCGCGACCGAGATCCGCGGCGAACTCCACGCCCGCGGCGCACGCGGCGTGGCATTCGACGTCGTCGTGGGGAGCGGTCCGAACGGGGCCGACCCGGCGCTTCGATTCAGCGACCGCGAGATCCGCGCCGGCGAACCGGTCGTCGTCGACTTCGGCTGTTTCCTCGACGGCTACGCCAGCGACCAGACGCGGACGGTCGTGTTCGAGGGCGACCCGCCGTCGCCGTTCCCCGACGTCCACGAGGCGGTGCTCGACGCGCTCGACGCCGGGGTCGACGCCGCCGAACCCGGAGCGACCGCGGGAGACGTGGACGCCGCCGCCCGCGAGACGCTCGCCGAACGGGGGTACGGTGACCGCTTTACCCACCCGACGGGCCACGGCGTGGGCCTCGCCTCCCACGAGCCCCTCGCTATCGCCGAGGGCGACGAGACGCCCCTCGAAGCGGGGATGGTGTTCTCCGTCGAACCGGGCGTGTACTTCGAAGACGAGTTCGGCGTCCGCGTCGAAGACCTCGTCGTGATCACCGACGACGGCTGCGAGCGACTCAACGACTCCCCGCGAACGTGGAAGCCCCTCTGAACGACGGCGGGCCGTAATCGTTCGCCGAGCGACGGTGCGCCGTAACCGTTCGCCGTAATCGTTCGCCGAACGGCGGCGCGACGGGACTACGGCCTTCCGGCGCGTGAGGACCGGCGGTCGCGGCGTAACACTTACCTGCTGACCTGCGCAATCGTTGCCAACGATGAGCAACAAGGGAACGTACACCGAGGTCGACCAGCGGGTGGTCGAACTCCGTTCCGACGGGGAGGTCGACCGGGCGGAGATCGAGGCGCATCTCGACGCGTCGGACCCGCTGGACAGGCGCGCGGGGCTGCGGGCGCTCGCCGTGACGACGACGGGCGAATCAGGCGACGAGGACGCGGACATCCCGTCGCTCGCGCCGTATCTCCGCGACCCGGACTCGAGCGTCCGATACGACGCGGTGCGGTTCGCCGGCGAGGTGATCCGCGAGCGCGGGGACGACTTCGGGGCCGACGACGCGCTCAGAGAGCGCCTGGACGACGACTCGAACAGGGTCGCCGAGAAGGCCCTCGACGTGCTCACGGACCTGGCCCGACAGGACGTCGACGCCGCTCGGCCGGCGACGGCGGCCGTCGCCGACTTTCTCGACTCCGACCGCTCGGAGGTACGGCGACTGGCGGTCCGGTTCCTGGTTGTCGTCGCCCGGGAGCGCCCCGGCGAGCGGGCGATCCCGCTCGGCACGCTCGCGGAGCTGGTGGGGGACACCTACGAGGCGCCCGACTTCCAGGGCGAACAGTGGCAGACGGCGATGAACGATACGACGACGCGCCGGGACCTCGTCAATCACAGCCACGAGGAGCGCGAACGCCACATGACCCTCCGGGAGTTCGCCGCGGAGATACTGGTCACGGTTGCGCGCGAACGCCCCGAAGACCTCCGGGCTCACGAGGAGACGCTCAGGGACCAGCTACGGTCGGAGGAGCCACACGTTCGCGAGAACGCGCTCCGGGTGTACACCGTCCTCGGCGACGACGACCCCGCGGTCGTCGCGGCGGTGACCGACGAGATACTGGCCTGTCTCGACGAGGAGTCGCCGTCGCT
Organism: Halosimplex sp.; assembly: GCA_042217395.1. Taxonomy (GTDB): domain Archaea; phylum Halobacteriota; class Halobacteria; order Halobacteriales; family Haloarculaceae; genus Halosimplex. The sequence goes on along the minus strand of JBDGSU010000180.1, from coordinate 17,126 downwards.
CCGCGCCGCCGCGGTCAAGCCCCTGGGCGTCGTCGCGAGCAGTTCGCCGGAGGCGGTCGTCCCCGGCCTCCGGGATCGGGTCGGTCCGCTCTCGGACCTCCTCGACAGCGAAGACCCGCACGTCCGCGCGACCGCGCTCGGTCTGCTCTCGTACGTCGCCGACCGCGAACCGGAGGCCGTCGAGCCCTTCGAGAGCGGTATCGCCGACAGGCTCGACGACGGCGAGGGGGTCGTGCGGGCGAACGCCGCCTGGGCGCTCGGCGCGCTCGGCACCGACGCGGCGACGGCGGTGCTCCGGGACCGCCGCGCCGAGGAGACCGACGCGGAGGTTCGAACGGCGATCGACGACGCGCTCGCCGGCGGAGACGCCGACGCGACGAGCGGCGAATAGCGATGGCGCGCCGGATCGGCGTCGACGTCGTGGTCGTCCTCGTGGTCGTCCTCCTGGGGTATTCGCTGTATCCCGTCGCGGCGGGCGCGGTGTTCGCACCGCAACCCGGCGTCGACGCCACCGGGAACGGGACCGCGGACGTCGCGTTCGAGGACACGGAGCCGCTCGCGTTCCGTAACGTCACGGAGCGGGTCGGCCTGGAGTATCGGTACACCGCGGAGTATCGGGGGTCCCGTTCGATGATCAGCAACGCGGGCGTCTACACGGCCGATTACGACAGGGACGGATACACGGACGTCCTCGCGGTCGGCGGCGACCGGCCGGTCCTTTTCGACAACGACGGCGAGCGTTTCGAGCGTTCGTCGGCCTTCCCCGATCTGAACCGGTCGTTTCGCGCCGCGCTGTTCGTCGATTACGACACCGACGGGTGGACGGATCTCCTCCTGTTGCCCATGCACGCGCAGCCGGTCTTTCTCGAGAACCGCGGCGGTCGATTCGTCGAGCGCGACGTCGGGTTGAACCGCACGCTGTCCGTCCCGACCGGAGCGTCGGCCGCGGACTTCGACGGAAACGGATGTCCCGACCTGTTCGTCACGCAGAACGGGGACTGGACCGGTGACCGCCCCGCGGGGCTCCGGAACTACTCCGTCCCCGAAGGCTCCGACAACGGCTCCCCGAACCTGCTCTTCCGGGGTGACTGCGCGTCTTTCGAGGAGGTCTCCCGCGAGGCGGGTATCACCGGTCACCACTGGTCGCTGGCGAGCAGCGCCGTCGACCTGACGGGCGACGGGCGCCCCGACCTGCACGTCGCGAACGACTTCGGATACGATGTCTTCTACGAGAACGTTGGCGACGGGTTCGAACGGCGTCGGCTCGGTCCCCGGACCAACCGGAACGGGATGTCCTCGGAGGTCGCCGACCTCACCGGCGACGGGCGCCTCGACGTGTTCGTCACGAACGTCTACTTCCCCGAAGTGCTCCAGGAGGCCGTCGACACGACGATGCAGATCCGGGGTGAGGGGAACAACCTGCTCGTGAACCGGGGGGACGGCACGTTCGACGAGGGAGCGGCCGTCTACGGCGTGCGACGCGGCGGGTGGGGATGGGGCGCGGTGGCGGCCGACTTCACGAACGACGGGCGCGTGGACCTGTTCCACACGACGCGGGACATCTACCTGCAGAAGTACCGCCGGACGATGCGTGACGCCGAGGTCGACTACCTCCAGTCGCAGTTCGACTTCTTCGCGTACCCCGCCGCGTGGCGCCACACCGACGACGGCCTCGAGCCGGTCGACGCGGCGGCCAGCGGCTTCGACGTCACGAACGGCCGCGGGGTGGCGCAACTGGACTACGACAACGACGGGCGCGTCGACCTGCTCGTCGCGGACGCCGGCGGGCGCTACGTGCTCTACGAGAACACCGGAACGGACGGTACCGCTCTCCGGGTCGACGTTCGCGGGACGGACACGCACCCGGCGCTGGGCGCGCGCGTCACCGTGGAGAGCGGCGATCTCTCGCGGATCGAGGCGCGCGACGCCAAGTCGGACTTCCTCTCCCAGGACACGCGCGTCCTCCACTTCGGGACGGGGAACCGAACGAGCGCGGACGTGACCGTGCGGTGGGCCGACGGGACCGAGCACGTCTTTCCGGACGTTCCGACCGGGCACACCGTCACGGTCTTCCCGAACGGGACGGCCCGGACGACCGCCTTCGACCGGGCGGGGTGACGCCGCACGGAGAAACTGATTTGTGCGTCGGGCGGGCAGGGGACGATGTGCTATCACTCGGACTCGTCGGCTGTGGCAGACAGTCGGAACGACACGCGAACGTCGTCGGCGCGACCGACGGTGCGGAGCTCGTCGGCTGTGCCGACGTGGACGTGGAACGGGCGAGGGAGTTCGCCGCCGACCACGACGTCCCGGCCGCGTACGGCTCGCTGGCGGAACTGGTCGACGCCGAACCCCTGGACGGACTCGTCATCGCGGCGGTCCCCACGGCCCACCCGGACCTGGTGGAAACGGCCATCGAGCGGGGGATCGGGGCCGTGCTCTGCGAGAAGCCGATGGTCGTCCCCGGCGAGGCCGAACGCGCCCGGGAACTCCGGACGCTGGCCGAGGAGACGGACACGGTCCTGATGGAGGGGCTGATGTACCGTCACCACCCCCAGATCCAGCGCGCGCTCGAACTCGTCGACGAGGGGGCGATCGGCGACGTGAAGTACGTACACGGGCAGTTCAGCGACTACTACAGCGCGGACGGAGACAACTGGCGAAACGACGCCGACCTCGGCGGCGGGTCGATGGGCGCGAAGGGCTGTTACATGCTCGACGCCTGCAACGCCTTCGCGGACGCGGCGCCGGCCGAAGCGGTCTGCCGGGAGACCTACGACGAGGAGTTCGGCGTCGAGATCGGCGAAACCGGGACGGTGGTCTACGAGAACGGCGTCACCGCGCAGTTCGAGACGAACCACCGGTCGGTCTGGCGCGAGGAGCTGAAAGTCTGCGGGACGGAGGGCGTCCTCGTCGTGCCCCACGCCATCGTGACGACGAGCCAGCGCCGCGAGATCGAGTTGCAGCTGGGCGGCGCCTACGAGCACGAACCCCGAGAGACGGAGGTCTTCGAGTTCGACCCGGTCAACAGCTACGCGCTCCAGTTCGAGAACTTCCTCGACTGCGTCCGCGGCGACGGCGAGCCGGTGGTCTCGCTCTCGGACTCGGTCGCCAACTACGAACTCGCGGACGCGCTGTTGCGCTCGACGGAGACCGACCGGGTCGAGGAGGTGTCATAGCGTGGGGGTCCTCCCGGACATCGGCTTCGGGACCTACACTATCACCGACCGGGAGGCGTGTATCGACGCCGTCTCGACGGCGCTCGAAGCCGGCTACCGGTACGTCGACACCGCCCAGGTGTACGACAACGAGGCGGCGGTCGGGGAGGGGATCGCCCGGGCCGACGTGCCTCGAGAGGAGGTGGTCGTCGGGACCAAACTCCACTGGGAGCGGCTGGGCTACGAGGAGACGATCGAGTCGGCTCTCGAGAGCCGCGAGCGCCTCGGCGTCGAGACGATCGACCTCCTGTACGTCCACTGGCCCATCGAGACCTACGACCCCGAGGAGACGCTCCCGGCGCTGGACGAACTCGTCGACCGCGGCGTCGTCGACCGGATCGGCGTCTGTAACTTCAGCGAGGAACTGCTCGAGACGGCGCGCGAACGCCTCGAGGCGCCGCTCGCCGTCCATCAGATCGAGCGACACCCCCTCCTGACGCAAGAGAGCCTGGTCTCGTACGCGCGCGAGACGGGACATCGAGTCGTGGCGGCCGTCCCGCTGGGGCGGGGGGCGGTGCTCGAACGCCCCGAGGTCCGGTCCGTCGCGGCGAACCACGACCTGACACCCGCCCAGGTCGCTCTCGCCTGGCAGATCCGCCGCGGAGTGGCGCCCATCCCGAAGGCCCGCGGCGATCACATCCTCGAGAACTACGCGGCGGTCGACGCCGCGTCGGCCCTCGACGAGAGCGATCTCGACCTGCTCGACGGTATCGAAGAACGTCGTCGGATCGTTGGTGGCTGGCCGGGCGCGCACTGGAAACAGGACTGAGACGGATTCCTGCGAGACAGTTCGGGGTCGACCGCACGCGGTCGTGCGGTCGACCCGGGACATGCGTGCTCCGAATCCGTACGACGCCAGCCGTCGACCGCCGACCGACCGATGAGCGATGAGCGGCCCGGGAACGCCGATTACGCCGATACATTTATTACCCTTAGGCCTGCAGTACGCCGTACATCATGGCAGATGGTGAAAATAGCGGCTCGAACATTAGTGACGCGCGTCGCCGGCTGCTGAAAGCTGCCGCAGTCGGTGGGGTATCCATGATCGCCGGATGTGGTTCCGACGGTGGCTCCGACGGCAGCACCGACGGCGGTTCCGACGGTGGCTCCGACGGTGGCTCCGACGGTGGTTCCGACGGCGGCTCCGACGGTGGTTCCGACGGCGGCTCCGACGGTGGTTCCGACGGCGGCGCCAACCGGATCGACCGGGAGTTCCGCATCATCCCGACCAACTTCAACCCGCCGGACATGCAGTTCAACTACCTGAACCCGACCAACTGGGCCCAGCCGGTCCACAAGTACCTCTTCGACCGGTGGGTGTGGTACATGCCGGCCGCCGACGAGTACCGGCCGGCGGTGTTCTCCGACTGGTCCGTCGACGGGAAGACCCTGACCGCCACGATCGACGAGGGCCAGACGTGGCACGACGGCGACCCGGTGACAGCGGAGGACGTGGTCGGGCACTGGACGCTCATGATCGGCCAGCAGATGTACATCCAGGGCCAACACCAGTACTTCGAGTCGGTCGAGGCGACCGGCGACCGGACCGTGGAGTTCACGATGCACCAGAAGTACAACCCCGACCTGGTCATCCAGAGCACCTTCCACGGTGACGAGGCGCGCCTCTATCTCAAGCCCTCGCTGTTCGAAGACCACATGTCCGACGTCCGCTCCGCCGTCGAGAACGAGGACACGGACGCGCTGAAGGACATCTACGCCGAACTCCAGCAGACGGCGATCGACACGCCGGTCGGGTCCTACTACGCGAAGGAGTCGGAGGTCTCGAGCCAGTACTACCGGACGGAGACCTACGACGAGTACGCGAACTCGGAGAACATCAACTGGACGGGCAACAAGTTCGTCGCCCGGGGCGAGCAACAGCAGATGATAAACGAGATCACTGCGGGCAACGTCGACGCGACCCCGCAGTTCTCGATCCAGAACGACGCCATCATGTCCCAGTGGCCCGAGAACCGTATCCTCGTGAAGGTCCCGTCCTACGGCGGTCGGTCGGTCATCTTCAACACCGAGTCGGTTCCCCGGCCGCTCCGCCGGGCCATCGCGTGGGCGGTCAACGCGAACGACCTCCTCGAAGCGCTGCCGCCGAACTACACGGACATCACGTCGCCCGCGGCCGGGATGCCGAACGGCGCCGTGGACTCGTGGCTCGACGGCGTCGCTTCCGACTTCCAGACGTATACCGCCAGCACCGATCGGGCGGCCAAGATCCTCGAGGACGCCGACTACTCGAAAGAGGACGGATCGTGGGTCGCCCCCGACGGGTCCGCCATCGAGCTGACCTTCTCCGCGCCGCCGTGGGCGGACTCGTCCGTCCCGTTCGCGCAGGTCTGCGGGGACAACCTGAACAACTTCGGCATCAACACGTCGGTCCAGATCCGCGACGGTGCGACGTGGAGCAACGACCTCTCGACCGGCAACTACGACCTGAGCCTCACCGGCTGGGGCGCCGGTCCGCATCCGTTCTTCTTCCTCGAGAACATCTTCACGGGTGCCCACGCCGAGTACACCAACATCGTCGGCACGGAGGAGTGGGAGGCGCCGCCCGTCGGCGAGTGGAGCGGCGACATGCAGACGTACAACGTCGTCGACATCCTCTCGAACCTCCGGACCATCCAGAGTAACGACAAGATGCGGAGCGGGATTCAGAAGCTCGCGTGGCTCGCAAACTACCACATGCCCGTCTACACCGCAGTCGAGAGCTTCAACTCCCCCCATCTGCTCTTCCCCGACCGCTTCGACTTCACGACCGACGACGAGTCGATCCGCCGGAACCACAACCCGATCTGGGACCTGCCGCGCTACGGCGAACTCCAGGCCGTCGAATAACGCGACTCAGGTCGCTTTCATCGCTTTCATCGCTTTTCGCGCGAAACGCTGTCCCTACCTGTCGGACTCACCGCTCTAGGGCACCGGCCACCAGCGAGAAGCGCCTCCCCGAAACACCGCTTCGACCCGGCGTGAGCGATCGATTCCGAGGCGTCTCAAGCGATCGAGCGAATCCTTGGAAAAACGCGTTAGAACCAGCCGCCGAGCGGATCATCGATCGACTCGCCGACGCCGATCTTCATGCTCATGCCGGTGAGGTCCGCCGACCCGACCCCCTGGGCGTACAGCCCGTACACGCCGGGATCCTCGAACGTGTACGTCGCCTCTTCGTCCTCAGAGACGTCGGCCTGGAAGTCCCACCCCGAAGTGCTCCGCAGCAGGTACGTGATGGGTTCTCCTTCCCCGGAGTCCGCATCGTTCGCCCACGTGACCGTCGTGCCCACGTCCACTTCTACGTTCCGCGGGTGGAACTGGCTCGAGTGCATCTGCACGCTCGAGGTCGACGCGACGGTCGGGCGACCGAGGAACCACCACGCGCCTCCTGCTACGACCGCCCCGCCGCCTACTCCCTGGAGCACTCGCCGCCGAGTGGTCGCACCGCCGAGGTTCCCCTCGACCGACTTGTGGAGGGTGCCGGTGGTACGGAGCGCCTCGTAGCTGTCGTTCCCGCAGTTATCACACCGTTCGGGCTCGATCCCGTTCAGACTGTCCTGGATGTTCGTCTCCACTAACTGCCCACATTGCGTACACCGCCAGGTCTTAGCCATTACCCGATAATCCGACTTACCGATAATAAATCTTCATGCCTCGTTTCGTCGCGGATTGACAGGTGACCTCGTCGCTTCAGGGACCTCCCGCCGCGGTGCCGGGACAGACGTTCAACCCAACGTAAGTATTATATTGTCCGCGGAGGTTTCCGTGGATATGGCGTCGCATGGTACGCGAGACTCACCGAGAACTACCGGCTGGAACAGATGAACTGGATCACGAAGCGACTCGCTATGGCGGGGATCACCGTCTGGGGGGTCATCACTATCTCCTTCGGACTCGTCCGGTTGATGCCGGGGAGCCCGACGGATTATATCGTCGCGCAGTTCGTGTCTACCGGTGCCGGAGGGACCTCCGGCGTCGACATGACGGCGATCCAGAACCGCGTGGAAGCGTACATCAACGTGAACCCGTCCGAACCGCTCTGGCAACAGTACATCCACTACGTCACCTCGATGCTGTCCGGAGACCTGGGAACGTCGATCTGGTACAGCGACCCGGTGACTCAGATCCTCGGGCACGCGTTACCGTGGACGGTGTTCGTCATGGGGATCGCGACCATCCTGAGCTTCGTCATCGGCATCGCACTCGGCGCGGCGATGGCGTACGTCGAGGGATCGAACTTCGACCGGTTGTCGAGTATCGGGATGATCATCACGAACTCGACGCCGTACTACCTCTTCGCGATCGCTCTCATCCTGGTGTTCGCCTACCAGTTCGAGATCTTCCCCGCGGTGGGTCGGGCCGACTCTCAGGCCACCGCCGGGAGCGTCGACTGGTACCTGAGCGTGCTCTGGCACGCGACACTCCCCATCGCGTCGATGGTCATCACGCAGATGGGCGGCGTCGCGCTGGGTATGCGCGGGAACAGCATCCAGGTGCTCGGTGAGGACTACCTCCGCGTCGCGCGGCTCCGCGGCCTCCCGAAATCGCGAATCGCGATCCGCTACGTCGCGCGCAACGCGGTACTCCCTCTCTACACCGGGATGATGATCGCCGTGGGGAACATCTTCGGCGGCGCCATCATCGTGGAGGTCATCTTCGGCTACTACGGTATCGGCTATTATATGTATCAGGCGGTGTTAGCTCGCGACTATCCGCTGTTGATGGGCGGGTTCATCGTCATCACCGTGGCGGTCGTGATCGCGCTCCTGTTCGCGGACCTGACCTACGGCTGGCTCGACCCGCGTGCGGGATCCGGGGGTGAGGCGAGCGCATGAGCGAAGAAAGACAGCAGTCCACTGAGGCGCCGTTCAGGACCACTTCCGACGTAGAGCAGACGCGGTTGGACCGCTGGAAGCGGACGTTCGACCTCTGGGTGTACGCGCCGTTCTCCGTCATCTGGAGCGACTGGCGCGCCCGCATCGGACTGTCGATCATCGTGGTCTACCTGCTGATGGGAACCGTCGGCGTCAGCCTCGTCGAACCGACGACCAGCCTCCAGTACGAACAGCTGGTCCCGTGGTTTCAGAACTGGTCGTACCCGCTCGGGACCGATTACCTCGGACGCGACATCTTGGCGATGATCGTCTACGCGACCCCGCCGATGCTCGAGATGATCTCCGCGGGTGCGATCTTTACCATCGTCGTCGCGATCATCGTCGGTACGCTATCTGGCTATCTGCGCGGGGGGCTCATCGACACCGTCCTCACGCTGTTTACCGACATCATGATCAACATCCCCGGGCTCCCCCTGCTCGTCGTGCTGGCGTCGATCGTCAACCCGGAGGACCCGTGGCTGGTCGGTATCATCCTCTCGGTGAACGCGTGGGCGGGCCTCGCTCGCTCGCTCCGTTCGCAGGTGCTGACGCTCCGGGAGTCGTCCTACGTCGAGGCCTCCGAGATCATGGGGCTCCCGACCCGGACGATAATCCGGAAGGACCTCCTCCCGAACATGATGCCGTTCATCCTGATCAGTTTCACCAACGCCGCGCGGAACATCATCTTCGCGTCGGTGGGGCTGTACTTCCTCGGGGTCCTCCCCTACTCGAGTCTGAACTGGGGGGTCATCCTCGACACGGCGTACAGTAACGGGGCGATCGGCGCCATCGAGTACGCGTACTGGATCGTCTCGCCGATGCTCACGATCATCGGGCTCTCGATCGGCCTCGTGTTGCTCTCGCAGAGCCTCGACCGGGTGTTCAACCCCCGCATCCGGGCCCGGCACGCGAACACCACCGAGACGACCACCCCCGAACAGTAACTCCGGTCGTCTCTTCGGCCCCGGCGATTCCCGTTCTACGCGCGCGGTGCCACCGGTATTCTTAAACGACTCGTGTGCGTTCGTCACGGTATGCCGTGCCCACATTCGGGTTCGGAGAAGCGATCGAGGGCCGTGTCCCGACGCGACTTCGTGAAGGCCGCCATCGCCATCGGAGGGGCGGGCGCTCTCAGCGCGTGTGCCGAACGCGAGAACGTGCCCCCTCGTGCCGCCGGCGCGGAACCGCCGGAGCGACAGCACGCCTGGAACGACTATCTCCCCAGGGACGCCCACGGGAACACGGTCTCCCCGTATCACCAGGTCATCCTCTTGCTCGACTACGCGGGCGAGGGGACGCCGGACCCCGACGAGCGACGCGCCGTCGAAGCGGCCCTCGGGTCGCTGGACCGGGCCTACCAGTGGGGGAACGGGGGCGAAAACCCCCAGCAACCCGAGGGGAGCACCACGAGCGGCGTCTTCTCGATGCTCGGGTACTCGCGGCGGTACTTCGACCGCTTCGACGCGGACCTGCCCGACTCGGTCGACCTTCCGCGCCCGGAGCGGACGCTCGAACGCCTCGGGGAGGACCCGTCCGTCGCCGACCGGGCCGACGCCATGCTGTTGCTGTCCAGCGACTTCGGCGAGGTCGTACTCGGGGCCGAGGCGGCCCTGTTCGGGCGAGTGAACGAACGCAACGGCGTCGAAATCGAGGGGTCGCTCGGGGACGCCTTCGACGTCGTCGACCGGCGGTCCGGGTTCATCGGAAGCGGCGTCCCCCGACAGCGGCTTGACCGCGAGGAGATCCCGGCGTCGTCGCCGCTCACGATGGGGTTCAAGTCCGGATTCCAGGGGAACCAGGCGAGCGAGGACAGCGTCACTATCCGGGAGGGCCCGTTCGCCGGAGGGACGACGCAACAGCTCTCCCGGCTCACCCTCGACCTGGACAGCTGGTACGAGAAAGACGAGGACACCCGCATCCACCAGATGTTCTCCCCCGACCACACGAAGGCCGACGTCGGAGAGAGCGGGGAGTTCCTCACCGACGACAGCGGTATGACGGAGGAACTCGCGGAGCGAACCGACGAGTACGCCCGGCACCTGGGCGTCGTCGGACACACCCAGAAGACGGCCAGGGCGCGGACCGACTCGTTCGAGCCCCGCATCCTCCGCCGGAGCGAGGCGATGCAGACCGACCGGGACGGCGCGGGGTTCAACTTCTCGTCCGTCCAGCGGACGGTGACCGACTTCCGGAAGACCCGCGAGGCGATGAACGGCGACGACCTCGACCTCGAAGAGGCGCACAGCGGCATCCTCGAACAGATCACCGTCGAGAGCCGAGGGAACTACCTGCTCCCGCCCCGGTCGCACAGAGCGCTCCCCGGGCCGAATCCCAGTTGAGATGTCCGTGCGCTTCGCCCCCAGCGGTCCGTGGATCTCTGACGTGACCCGCCGAGCCGGCGGGGTGAACCTCGCCGTCGTCGGCCTCCTCGACGTCGCGGTCGGGGTCGCGCTCCTCGCGCGCGGCCACCTGACTTCGGTACTCATCGAGCGGCTCCCCGAGGTCGTCGGGGAAGTCGCGCTGGTCTCGCACGCGTCGATGCTGTGGACGTTCGTGCGGTGGGCGCCCCTTCTCGGAGCCGTCGTCCTCTGTGTGGGGGCGGTCCAGCTCTACTTCGGACAGCGCGCCTATCACGCCAGGCAGTGGCGATCGAGCGTCGGCGCCGCGGTCGCGGGCGGGGTGAACCCCCTCGCGGTTCCGGCCGTGCTCGTCGCCGTGACGCTGTTGATCCTCTCGCGGGATCAGTTCACGCGAGCCGAGTCCGCCTCCAAACGCGCGTGAGTGAGCGGCCCGGTCAGGTCTCGCCCCCCCGCCGGCAGTAATAGAGCAGTCCGAGGTTCATCAGGAGCGCCGTCGAGAGGATGAAGAAGTTCGCGATCGTGAGGTAGTACGCCGTGGTACCCGGCTTCACCGTGGGGAGGCTGAAGAGGAACAACAGGACCAGAAACAGGACAATCGGAAGGAACAACCGATACGCCGGCTCGCCGCGTCGAACGATGTCTCCCAGCGTCTCGTCCATAGATTCGACTCGTCCCGGTTAAGTATCAACCTTCCGGGAGTACCGGCCGGCCGGTCGCGGAGAACAGACGCGATGGCACGTAACCTTTATCATCATATATCGAATACTGGATCTCAACAGTTTCGACTGCTATGAGTTGTACTCCTGTCCGATACGTCCACGGTGACCGGTCGTGACCGATCTCGATTTCACCCGCCGGAAGGCGTTGGCGGTGATCGCCGGAGCGGGGATCACGTCGCTCGCGGGCTGTAGGACCGCGAACGCGGGGGGAAACGGACCGGACTACGGACCGCCGAACTTCGAGGACCGCGCCGCCGACCGGGGATTCGAATACGAGTACGACGACCGCGGACGGAACAGGAACATGAAATCGCTGGTGTCCAACGCGGGGGTGTACGCGTCGGACGTCGACAACGACGGCCGCACCGATCTGCTCGCGCTCGGGGGCGAACAGCCGGTTCTGTTCCGGAACACGGGGGAGAGCTTCGAGCGGGCGCCGGTGTTGCCGACCGTCGAAGGTGAGATCGGAAGCGCGCTCTTCCTCGATTACGACAACGACGGCTGGGACGAACTCCTGTTGTTCCGGCTCCGGGACACGCCGGTCTTTCTGGACAACGAGGGCGGCGAGTTCTCCGTCCGCGACGTGGGGTTCGAGGAGCCGCTGACGAACCCCGTCGGAGCGTCGACCGCCGATTACGACGGCGACGGCTACCTCGACGTGTTCGTCGTCCAGAACGGGGACTGGGGCGAGACCCGCCCCCGGCGGATGGGGTCCCCCGGGAGTTCTCCGGACCCGGACAACGGGTTCCCCAACGTCCTCTACCGCGGTGACGGCGACTCGTTCGAACGGGTCGCGGACGCCGGACTCGACACCACTCGCTGGAGCCTGGCGACCGCGTTCGTCGACCTCACCGGGAACGGCTATCCGGACATCTACGTCGCCAACGACTACAACTACGACGTCCTCTACGTCAACCGGGGAGACGAGACGTTCGAACCCCGGGAGGTCGAGCGGTCGAACCGGAACGCGATGTCCGCGGCGGTCGCGGACGTGACGGGCGACGGCAACCTCGACGTGTTCGTGACCAACATCTACTTCGACCCGGTGGTCAAAGACGCCATCAACTTCCTCCCGGCGCGCGCGGAGGGCAACAATCTCTTCGTCAACGACGGAGCGGGTCACCTCAGTGGGAAGGCCTCGGAGTACGGCGTTCGCGGCGGCGGGTGGGGGTGGGCCGCCACGGTCTCGGATTTCACCAACGACGGCGAGACCTCGATATTTCACACGACGACGCCGCTCGGGGCCGAGTACACCATCCAGGAGGAAACCGGCCAGTCCCTCGATGAGATCTACGAGGAGTACCCGTACCTCGTCTACCCCATGTTCTTCGACCGACAGGGCGAGGAGTTCACGCCGCTTCACCCCCCCGAAATCGGACTGAAGAAAGGCGACGGTCGCGGGGTCGTGGCTCTCGACACGACGAACGACGGGACACTCGACCTCGCGGTCGCGGATATGGACAACCCCTACCGCCTCTACGAGAACCGCTCCGAGACCGGGAACTGGCTCGAGATCGACGTCGAACCCGCCCCGGAGACGACCGCGATCGGCACCGAAGTCACCGTCTCCGCGGCCACCGACCAGTACCAGGTCCTCACGGCTAACGCCGACTTCCTCTCACAGGAACCGCGGCGACTCCACTTCGGCGTCGGGTCGCGGGAGTCGGTGGCGGTCACCGTCGCGTACCCGGACGGCGGGACGTACGAGTTCTCCGACGTGGAGACGAACCGACGCATCGTCGTGACGCCCGACGGGACGGTCGAAACAGCCTGATCGTCCCCCTCCAGTAAGTTTAATATCGATGATTGGGAAACAGGGGCTTACGCAGTAGTTCAATCATGAGTCAGACGATTCCATATCCTGAAACCGGGTCCGCGTTCGAACCATGACGGAAAGCAGAGCCGGGCCTACCGGGTCGGTCGAGACAGCGGCTCCGGTGGACGACCCAATTCTGGAGGTACGTGACGCGTCGGTCTCGTTCGACATGGACCGGGGCGAATCGCGCGTCCTCGACTCGGTGAACATCGACATCCAGCGCCAGGAGATCCTCGGCGTCGTCGGCGAATCCGGGTCCGGGAAGTCGATGTTCGCGTCCGCCCTCCTGGACGCGGTCGTCGATCCGGGAGTCCTCGAGGGCGAGATCACCTACAACCGGGAGAACGGCGAGTCGGTCGACGTCACGTCCCTCGAGGAAGGGGAACTCCGGGACCTCCGCTGGGAGGAGATCTCGATGGTCTTCCAGGGGGCGATGAGCTCGTTCAACCCGACGATGAAAGTCCGCGGGCACTTCGAGGAGACCCTCGACGCCCACGAGATGTCCGTCGAGGAGGGGATGGACCACGCCCGAGAGCTCCTCTCGGAGCTGTATCTCGAACCGGAGCGCGTCTTCGACTCCTATCCGCACGAACTCTCCGGCGGGATGCAACAGCGCGCGCTCATCGCGCTGTCGTTGCTGCTCGACCCGGAGGTGCTGGTGATGGACGAGCCGACGGCCGCGCTGGATCTCCTGATGCAGCGGTCCATCCTCACGCTGCTGCAGGACCTCCAGGAGAGCTACGACCTGACCGTCGTGTTCATCACGCACGACCTCCCGCTGGTCACCGGACTGTGCGACCGGCTCGCGGTGCTGTACGCCTTCGAGTTCGTCGAGGTCGGTCCCACCGGCCGGGTGGTCGATTCGCCGTCACATCCGTACACGAGGGCGCTGCTGAAAGCCGTTCCACATCTGGACATGTCCCTCGACCAGATGGAACCGATCGAGGGGGCCGCTCCCGACCCGGTCAACGTCCCGGCCGGCTGTTCGTTCCACCCGCGGTGTCCGCTGGCGACCGAGGAGTGCGAGGCCGAGGATCCGCCGTTCTACGAGACCGCAGACACCGGGCACGACGTCGCCTGTCACCACTGGGAGCGGGCCCTCGAGGAGATCCCGCTCGAGAAGGAATCGACCGGAGACGGACGTCGCCGGGAGGAACCGACGCGCTCGGACGACGTCGTCCTCTCGCTGGACGACGTCTCCGTCCGCTTCGAGACGGAGACCGACAGCATCGTCGACTCGATGCTCGGTCGGACCGACCTCGTCCACGCCGTCGACGGCGTCGACCTCGACTTGCACGAGCGGGACGTCGTCGCGCTGGTCGGCGAGTCCGGCTGTGGCAAGACGACGCTGGGCAAGACGGCCATCGGCGCACAGCGCCCCACCGACGGAGTCGTATCGTTCCGGGATCAGGATATCTGGGCCGCGAAAGACAGCAGAGACGACCTGGACGTCCCGTGGGGTGACATCCGGCGGTCCCTGCAGATCATCCACCAGGACCCGGGGAGCGCGCTCAATCCGAACCGTTCAGTCAAGGCCATCCTCTCCGTGCCGCTCCAGCGCTGGCAGCCCGAGATGAACGCCGAGGACCGCGAAGCCCGCATTCACGGGATGCTCCAGCACGTCGGGATGACGCCGTCGGAGGACTACGCGAACCGCTACCCCCACCAGCTCTCGGGCGGGGAGAAACAGCGCGTCGCACTGGTGCGGGCGCTCTTGATGAACCCGGACGTGATACTCGCCGACGAGGCCGTCTCCGCACTGGACGTGAGTCTCCGCGTCGAGATGATGAATCTCATGCTCGACCTCCAGGAGGAGTTCAACACGTCCTACATCTTCGTCTCTCACGACCTCGCGAACGCCCGCTACCTCGCGGAGTCGACGGCGGGCCGGATCGCGGTGATGTACCTGGGCGAGATCGTCGAGATCGGTCGGGCCGAGGACATCATCGACAACCCCAAACACCCGTACACGAAGATCCTCCGCTGGTCGACCGCGGACCTCGACCGCGACGAGACCGCGGAGGAACCGCCGCTCCGCGGGATCGACATCCCGGACCCGGTCAACCCTCCGACAGGCTGTCACTTCCGCACCCGCTGTCCGGAGGCCCGCGAGGCGTGCAAGAAAGAGATCCCCGCTCTCTACGCCGACAGCGAAGCGGACGACGAGACGCACGGAGCCGCGTGCTTCCGTGAGTACCCCGACGACCACCCGTACTGGGACAGCGAACCCGTCGAGGAGACCGACGTCGACCTCCCGGAGCCGTGAACTACCCCACCCTACCGCTCGCCTGACGGCTCGCGTTTGAGGGTGGGGCCTCCTGCTTCAACGACGCGCTTTGCAGATACTGATGTATCCACAGTAAGTCCGCTTCGCGTGTCGCTGTTCTCGTTAGATCTCTGCCCCCGACGGAGCGGTCGCTGTCTCGAACGGGGAGACGTCTCGGTCGCCGAGCGAGGAGACCGCCGCGGCCGTCACTCGGGCCGTGCCGGGGGGAGCGCACGCAGTCGCCGCGGCGGCATGAGGTAAGTGCTCCGCGACGCGGTCTCGAGGTCCGCAAGAATGCCGTTGTCCCCCTCGTCGAGGGTCGCCTCGTCGTCGCCGAAGTCGAGTTTGTACATCGCCTCGAGCGTCTCGACGAGGTCTCCGATCGTCCGGTGGAGCGAGCCGAAGTTCAACACCGCGCCGTCCGGGCGGACCCCGTTGAAGTCCCCTCGACGGAGCAATCGCGGATTGAACTCGTCGTCGCGGGCGCGAGCCAGTTTCTGTGAGTGCCCGACGACGCCCCGTTCGGTGGCTGACTGTTCCGTCCGGTCCGCCATCTGTTTCGTTATCCCGCTGGAAGAGGCGACTTCCTTCCCGGCCTTCCCGACGTCCTCGGAGTCGTGGTAGGGGCTGTACATCCGCTCGACGCGCTCGTCGAAGTCCCGGTCGTACCACGAGTCGACGTCGATCAGCAACTGGGACACCTGCATCGTGGTGGACTCGGCGAACGGTCCCTCCGGGATCGTCACCCGGTCTTCGGAGGGGAGGTTGTCCAGCAGTCCGGACTTGAACCCCATGGACTGGGGGGCGTCCTCCGAGATGCGCTCGTCGTCGAGTTTCTCCGCGGGGAGTCCGGTGCCGACGAACCCGGCGCGCCGTTCCCGCCGTTCGAAGACGTCGCCGAGGTGGGCCTCCATCTCGACCCCGTTTAGCTCGTCTCGTTCGCCGAAGAGAGCGAGTTCCGTCGCGAGCAGGACTTCCGGATAGTCGGTGGCCAGGTGCAACACGGCGTCGTAGTGGTCGGCGACCGAGCGGTCCTCGCCGATGGCGTCGAGCACCGATTCGACCGGGCGGAGGTCCACCGAGTCGGGCAGGTCGGTCTCGAAGCGGTCGAAGTACGACGGCGAATACGAGATCGTGAAGAAGATGCCCTCGTGGAAGAACGAGCGCTGAGCGTCGCTGCCGGCCCCCCAGACGAACGCCTCTTCGAGCGACCGGAACGCCGACTCGACAGTGTCCCGGTCTGTCTCCGACGGCGTCCCCTCGGCCGCGTAGTCGAGGAACTGGAAGGCCTGGTACTCCGGGAACTTCGGGTTCCCGTGCTCGTCGCTCAGGACGTAGTCCGCCCAACTGTGCTGGCGTTCGGGGACGGATTCGGGATCGCCCTTCGGGAGGTCGGGCATCGCGCCGGTGTCGGTCCCGCTTCGTTCGCTCCCACTGCCACCGCCGTCTCGGTCGAGACACGCAGATAGGGCGCTCGCGCCGCCGATGGCCACGGCGGTGCGGACGAAATCACGACGCGACAGCCTGTCGGAATCGGAGTTCCCACGGTGGGGACAAGGCATACCGCGCAGTTGGAAACGGAGAAAGATAACTCTGCCCCTGGTCCCGTCGAGAGCCCGAGCGATTGACCGGCACCTCAGGATTTATGTCGAATTCGGCCGTCACCTCTCCCGTGACCGACTCCCACGACCCCGCCGGCCGCGGTGAATCGACCGCGCATCGGCGCCGCGGATGACGATCGACAGCGCGACGTACCGGGCAGCCCGGCGGCGAAACCGGCGCGCCGTATCCATCGGGAGCGTGAGGGTGTCATAGAACGATCGCTCTTGCGTAGGAGATTGTTGATACTGCTGAGCGGTCGCTGTGGAGTCGA